>DATAWZ010000016.1:0-6834 GCA_036266975.1 Solirubrobacteraceae bacterium | reverse complement strand
ACCGGATCGTGCGCCCCTATGAGGTCGCGGGCGGCACGAGCGAGATCCACCGCAGCATGGTCGCCAGCGAGCTGGTCGGCCGGCGTCTGGATCACCGCCCGCCGCGGCCCGAGCCGCAGACCGTCGCCTGAGCGTCGCGCGGGTCAGATCCAGCGCTTGCGCCGGAAGAAGATCCAGAAGCCGATCACCGACACGACCAGGAAGCCGAGCCCGAAGACGATGAACGACCACGTCGTGTTGGTGACGTGCCCGGTCAGGAAGGAGAAGTTCTGGCCGAAGAAGCCGGTCAGGAAGGTGAGCGGCAGGAAGATCGTGGCGATGACCGTCAGCTGCTTGTTGATCTCGCCCTGACGGTTGGCCACGGTGGACAGATACAGGTCGGTCGCACCCGAGAGCAGGTCGCGGTAGGAGTCGACGAGATCGGCGACGCGGATCAGCCCGTCGTAGAGATCGCGGAAGTAGAGGCGATCGTCGCTCTGCAGCCCCGGGAGCTCGGCGATCCGATCGGCATCGCGGGCGAACAGGTCGCGCAGCGGGGTGACCACGCGGCGCATGGCGACGAGGTCGCGCTTGAGCGCGAAGATCCGCTGCAGGCTGCGCTCGTCGGGGCTCGCGATCACGTGGTCCTCGATCTCGTCGATGTCGTCGTCGATCCGTGACAGCCGCGGGAAGAAGGTCCCGGTGGCCGCGTCGAGGATCCGGTAGACGAGGAACTGCTCGCTGCGCACGCGGTGGCTGAGGTCGCGCTCGCGCACGGCCTTCAACTCCGGGAAGGGGCCGTGGTGCAGCGTGACGATGAAGCGCCCGGAGATGATCACGTGGACCTCGCGCAGCAGCGACTCGCCCGAGGGGCTGGTCGGGTCCACGCCGTAGACCACCAGCGAGAAGTACCCGTCGTACTCCTCGAGCTTGGGCCGCTGGTGGAAGGTCCGCAGGTCCTCGACGGTCAGCGGATGCAGGTGAAAGCGCGTGCCCAGCCGGTCGATCTGCCCCTCGGTGGGGTCCTCGACGTCCAACCAGAAGAACCGGTCGTCGCGCAGATGCTCGCCGACGTGGTCGTGATCGGGATCGGTCAGGCACGGGACCTGCAGCCCGTTCGGCTGACCGTGACCGGATGAGGGGCCCGCCACCGCTCGGATGGTAGACACCGAGCCGGTCTGGACCCGCGCCGCCTGGATAGCATCACGCGCCATGAGCGGCCCGGTCTTCGAGACGGTGCTCGTCGCCAACCGCGGCGAGATCGCCGTGCGGGTGATCCGCACGCTGCGCCGGCTGGGGATCCGCTCGGTCGCCGTGTACTCCGACGCCGACGCCGGCGCCCCGCACGTCGAGCTCGCCGATGAGGCGGTCCGCCTGGGACCCGCGCCGGCGGCCGAGTCCTACCTGAGCATCGACCGGGTGCTCGCCGCCGCGCGCGCTTCCGGCGCCCAGGCCATCCATCCCGGCTACGGGTTCCTGTCGGAGAACTCCGCGTTCGCCGCCGCGTGCGCGAAGGCCGGCGTCGCCTTCGTCGGCCCGAGCCCGGAGGCGATGGACATGCTCGGCAACAAGGTGAGCGCCAAGATCCTCGCCGAGGAGGCCGGCGTGCCCACGCTCCCCGGCCTTCAGCGCCCCGGGCTCACCGACGAGGAGATCATCGACTTCGCCTCCGAGGACGCGAGCCGCCTGCCGCTGATGATCAAGGCGGCCGCCGGCGGCGGCGGACGCGGCATGCGTGTGGTGCGCTCGCTGCAGGAGCTGGCCGACGCGCTCGCCTCCGCGCGGCGCGAGGCCAAGGCGGGGTTCGCCGACGACACGATGCTCGTCGAGCGCCTGGTCGACGACGCGCGCCACATCGAGGTGCAGGTCCTCGCCGATACCCACGGCACCGTGCTGCACCTGGGCGAGCGCGAGTGCAGCCTGCAGCGTCGCCACCAGAAGGTGATCGAGGAGAGCCCCTCGCCCGCGGTCAGCGCCGAGGCCCGCGAGCGCATGGGCGAGGCGGCGGTCGCGCTGGCCCGCCGGGCGGGCTACGTCGGGGCGGGCACCGTCGAGTTCCTGCTGCCCGCCGACAGTCCGGAGGAGTTCTTCTTCCTGGAGGTCAACGCGCGGCTGCAGGTCGAGCACCCGGTCACCGAGTTGGTCACCGGCCTGGACCTGGTCGAGCTGCAGCTTCGGATCGCGGCCGGCGAGCCGTTGGCGCTCACGCAGGAGGACGTCACGCTCAGCGGGCACGCGATCGAGGCGCGCCTGTGCGCCGAGGACCCGGCCAACAACTTCGTCCCGGCCATCGGCGAGATCGTCGGCTACCGCGAGGCGCGCGGCGTCGGCGTGCGGATCGACAGCGGCGTCGAAGCGGGCGGGACGGTCACCACCTACTACGACTCGCTGCTGTGCAAGGTGATCGCCTCCGGCCCCGACCGCGAGGCGGCCGTCGAGCGCCTGGAGCGCGCGCTGCAGGATACCCGCGTGCTCGGCCTGCCGACCAACGCCGGCTATCTGGCGCGGCTCCTCGCCGACGAGGACGTGCGCGCCGGGCGGCTGGACACCGGCCTGATCGAGCGCGGCACGGTGCCCGCGCTGCCCGCCGAGGACGAGCGCGAGCAGGCGGTGCTCGTCGCCGCGGTGATCGAGTCGCTCGCGCTGGCCGAGCACGGCGCGCAGACCGGCGACCCGTGGGACACGCTGCTCGGCTTCACCGTCACCGCCGACCCGGAGGTCGAGTGGGAGATCGAGCCGATCGGCGGCGGCGAGCCCACGACGGTGACGATCGTCGGCGACGCCCAGGACGGCACGATCAGGGTCGGTGAGCGCGCGCTGCACCTGCGCGCGAGCAGCCTCGGCCCCGACCGCGTCCAGGTCGAGCTCGATGGGCGCACGCGGGTGTGGGACCACGCAGCGCTGCGCGAGCACTCGGGGCGCTGGCTGGCCAGCGGCGCCGACGCGTTCGCGCTGCGGCCGGTCGAGCAGGTGATCCAGGGGGCGCAGGGCGCCGCCGGCGGCGCGCTCGAGGCGCCGATGCCGGGGACGGTGATCGCGGTCAACGTGGCCGTGGGAGACGAGGTCGAGGAAGGGCAGGTGCTCGTGGTGGTCGAGTCGATGAAGATGGAGCTCACGCTGGTCGCGCCCGCGGCCGCGACGGTCCTCGACGTCCACGTCGCCGCCGGCGACGGTGTCTCCCAAGGCCAGTCCCTGGTCGATCTCGAGGTGGCCTCGGCATGAGCGTCGTCCTACAGAGCCGCGCCGACGCGAGCAGCGAGCAGTTCAAGGAGAACGCGCGCGCGCACGCCGAGCTCGCCGAGGATCTGCGCCGCCAGTTTCACCGCGTCAAGGCCGGCGGCGGGGAGAAGGCGGCCGAGCGCCACCTCAGCCGCGGCAAGCTGCTCCCGCGCGACCGCGTGAAGTACCTGCTCGACCGCGGCACGCCGTTCCTCGAGCTCTCCACCCTCGCCGCCCACGGCATGTACGACGATGAGGCGCCGGGCGCGGGGATCATCACCGGCGTCGGGCGGGTCAGCGGCCGCGAGGTGTTGATCGTCTGCAACGACGCGACGGTGAAGGGCGGCTCCTACTACCCGATGACCGCGCGCAAGCACACCCGCGCGCAGCAGATCGCCCAGGAGAACCACCTGCCGTGCGTGTACATGGTCGACTCCGGCGGCGGCTTCCTGCCGCTCCAGGACGAGCTGTTCCCGGACATGCGCGGCTTCGGCCAGGTCTTCTACAACCAGGCGAACATGTCCGCGATGGGGATCCCTCAGATCTCCGTCGTGATGGGCTCGTGCACCGCCGGGGGCGCTTACGTGCCCGCCATGTCCGACGAGAACATCATCGTCTCCGAGCAGGGCACGATCTTCCTCGGCGGCCCGCCGCTGGTGAAGGCGGCCACGGGCGAGGACGTCGGCGTGGAGGAGCTCGGCGGCGGTGACATGCACACGCGCATCTCCGGCGTCGCCGATCACCTGGCCAGCGACGACCGCGAGGCGCTCGCGATCGCTCGCTCGATCGTCGCCACCCTGCACCGGCGCGGCGCCACGCCGTGGGACACGCAGCCGCCCGAGCCGCCGGCCGTCGATCCCGGCACCCTCACCGGCGCCGTTCCCGCCGACGTACGCACCCCGTACGACCCGCGGGAGATCATCTGCCGGATCGTCGACGGCTCACGCTTCCACGAGTTCAAGGCGCGCTACGGCACGACGCTGTGCTGCGGGCTGGCCCACCTGCACGGCCACAGCGTCGGCATCCTCGCCAACGAGGGCGTGCTGTTCTCCTCCAGCGCCAAGAAGGGCGCGCACTTCATCGAGATGTGCGACCAGCGCGGGATCCCGCTGATCTTCCTGCAGAACATCACCGGCTACATGGTCGGGCGCGAGGCCGAGCAGGGCGGGATCGCCAAGGACGGCGCGAAGATGATCGCGGCGGTGTCGGTGGCGCGCGTGCCCAAGCTCACCGTGATCGTCGGCGGCTCCTTCGGCGCCGGCAACTACGGGATGTGCGGGCGGCCCTACTTCCCCCGCTTCATGTGGATGTGGCCCAACGCGCGCATCTCGGTCATGGGCGGCGAGCAGGCGGCCACCGTGCTGACGATGGTCGGCCGCGAGACCGACCCCGAGAAGATCGAGGCCTACAAGCAGGAGATCCGCGCCCAGTACGAGCATCAGGGTCACCCGTACTACGCGTCCGCGCGGCTGTGGGACGACGGCGTGATCGACCCGCGCTCCACGCGCGACGTGCTGGGCCTGGCTCTGTCGGCCTGCGCCAACGCTCCGCTGGCCGAGCGACGCAAGCCCGTCTTCCGCATGTAGACGCCGTCAGCGGCGTGCCAACGCGACCGGCGCGCGGGCCCCGCGAGCCCGGTACGCTGGCCCTGCGGGGCGTGCTGCGCCTGCTCGTGAGCAGGATTTATTCCCAAGGGGGGTGGGCATCGCTCCCCAGGGGGGATTTTCGGGCCTCCCGCTAGCGCATAGCCTCTTTGCCTACCGTTGGATCGATGCAACACTCGGAGGAGACCGCCCGCATGGGCATGCGTGATGTGCCGATATCGCCGCAGAACGCGCTCCTCGCCGTGCCGTCGATCCACCACTCTGTTGACCGCTTGGCGCCAGGGGCCGGCCGCACCCGCCCGGGCCGCCTCAAGGCTGGGCGCCGGTGACTGCCTGACGCCGGAAACGCCCTGCCCCGGGACGTCGTGCCGTTCGTAGTCCCTCTCTCCAGGCGCGCCGTCCCGGGGCTCTAACTGCCCCAGGCACAAATGAACCAGATCGCCACACGCCCGCCCACCGCACTCACGGCGGCCGTCCAACGGCTCGCTTCCGGCGCGCCCGGCGCGCGGGCCCCGGGGCCGCCACGTCGCGGACCCGCCACCCTCGTCTACGCGGCCGGACTGTTGACGGCCGATCGACTCGCGTCGTTGCTGAAGCAGGTCCCGGCGCCGCTGCGGGTGGCCGTCACCTCCCGGGCGTGCCAGCGTCTGGGACTGCACGACCAGGTGCGGCTGCGGTCCCGCGTGAAGACCGTCGCCACGCCGCGAGGCCACCAGGAGGAGCGTTTACTGAACTTCGTCGACGCGCGACGCGGCATCACCACGGGGGTCTCCGCCGCCGACCGCGCGCTGACCATCAGCCTGCTCGCCAGTCCGCGCTCGAGCGCGGCCGACCTCGTGACGCCGGGGCACATGCTCCCCGTGCGCGCCGAGGCGGGCGAGCCGACGCCGGCGGGCCGCGCCCTCGCCCTGTGCGAGGCCGCGCACCTGACAGCATGTGCCCTGTTGTGCCCGCTGCTCGACGAGCAGGGGGAGCCCGCGCTCGACGCGGCGCTTGCCTCGGCAAGCGCGGCGCTGGGCGCGGAACGGATCCTCGAGACCGAGGTCGACGAGGCGATGGATGCCGCCGCTGCCGGCGGCTATTGGTGGAGCTGAGTGGGTGTCGGCGACCGCTGACAGCCGGAGACAGGAGAGGAGCAGCCATGAGCGATTTCGGCTCGGCGCTTGACCGCCCCAGTGGGCGGGGTTTTGATGTTGAGACTCAGGCGTTGCTGGATCGGGCGGCGGAGTTTGAGTACCACAAGGGTGCGCTGCAGTTTCATGAGGAGCGTGCGGGGGATTTCTGGTCGATCCGCGTGAACGACGTGCATAAGTCGTTCGGTCGCAACAAGGTCCTGAACGGCCTTGATCTGGGGATCCCGGAGGGCATGATCACCGTGGTGCTGGGTCCGTCGGGGACGGGCAAGAGCGTGTTGATCAAGCATTTGATCGGGTTGTTGTTCCCCGATCAGGGCGACATCGTGGTGCATGGCGAGTCGGTGCCGAACATGAAGCTCTCTGAGCTGTTGGAGATGCGCCGCAAGTTCGGGATCCTCTTTCAGGACGGCGCGTTGTTCGGGTCGATGCCGGTGTACGACAACATCGCCTTCCCGTTGCGGCAGCACACCGATAAGCGTGAGGATGAGATCGCCGAGATCGTCAACACGCGTTTGGCGGATGTGGGGCTTGAGGCGGCGGGTGACCGGATGCCTTCTGAGTTGTCGGGTGGTATGCGCAAGCGTGCGGGGTTCGCGCGGGCGCTGGTGATGGAGCCGGAGATCGTGATGTTCGATGAGCCGGATTCCGGTCTTGACCCGGTGCGTACCGCGCTTCTGTGCCAGTTGATCCAGCAGATGCATGCCCAGCATGGCGGGACGTACATCGTGATCACGCACGACATCGCCTCGGCGCGGCGTATCGGCGAGTACATCGCGGTGCTGTGGAAGGGCCGGATCGTGGAGGCGGGCGATGCGCCGCAGATGTTCGCCTCCGAGAACCCGTTCGTCCGTCAGTTCCTGGGCGGCCAGCCGGAGGGCCCGCTCGGGATGGAGTAG
>DATAWZ010000015.1:0-18652 GCA_036266975.1 Solirubrobacteraceae bacterium | reverse complement strand
CAACCGCATCAAGAACTCCACGCACGACTCCCGGCCCGCGTCATAGATCGCCTCAGCCTCAGACCGCTCCACACCCCCAAGGTTCGCCGCCCGCCCGAGCGGACCTTGTTATGGAAAGCCCGGACGACTGAACGGCTACGGTTTTGACGCCGACTCGCGGCCCCGAGGCCGCGCGTCTGGACACCCCCTGGCGGGGCCCGCCCGGGATCGATCATCCGTCCACTTCTCGGCCGGCGGGGCCTGAGATTCCGCCGTCCTTGCCGTTGATCGGTGCAGAGGTCGCCAGCGCACCCGCTGCGCACCAGCCACCACGCCAGGTCAACGGGCGAGCCCCTGCTCGCCGGAAAGGAAGCCGTGTCCCGCAGAGCCCTCATCGTCGTGCTTGCCGCGCTGCTTCTGGCAGCGAGCGCGACCACCGCGGTCGCCAAGCGCCCCTCGCGCGACGCCCGCACGGCGTCTGCGCACGTCTCGCGTCACACGCAGAAGAAGCACAAGAAGAGCGAGGCCGCCAAGAAGGGCAAGAAGAAGAAGAAGAGCAAGCGCAAGACCCCGCGCCAGCACGCCCGCAGCGTGCCGGCCCCCTCGACCACCGCGAGCGGGCCGACGGTCCCGGCGGTCCCCGCGCCGCCCCCGGTGAGCGCGACCTGCCCCGGCGACACCGACACGCCCACCGCGAGCAACGTCGCCGAGATCGAGACCGCGACGATCTGCCTGATCAATCAGCAGCGCGCCGCGGCCGGCCTGGTCACCCTGTCGACCAACAGCCCGCTCACGCTGGCCGCCCAGCTGCACGACCAGGACATGATCACCGACGACTACTTCGCCCACGACAGCCTGAACGGGACGACCTTCCTGCAGCGCCTGCAGCAGGTCGGCTACGTGCAGTCCGACCTGGGCTACGCGGTTGGCGAGAACCTCGCGTGGGCCACCCTGTATCTGGCCACGCCGGCGGAGATCGTCGACGCCTGGATGAACTCCCCCGACCACCGGGCCAACATCCTGAACCCGAACTACGTCCAGACGGGCATGGCGGTCATCGCGACCGTCCCGTCCTCGCTCAGCGGGGGCGAGGCCGGCGCGACCTACGACGAGGAGTTCGGCGTCCTGCTTGCGCCCGAGTGAGGCGGTCCTGTCAAAATCCTCCCTTGGGCCGGAATGGAGCCGGCCCGCCGGGAGGAAGGAGTCGCACATGGACACGCTCGCTGCCCGCGGTGGTCGGTGGCGCGCCGCAGGGCTGGTCGCGCTGATCGCACTGCTCGTCCTGGCCGTGCCGGCGGTGGTGCGCGCCGAGTCCTTCACCGTGCAGACGCTGCACTTCACCGTGCACGTCGGACCGAACGGCGGCCAGAGCTGTGACGTCATCGGCGACCTCTACCGTCCCGCCGACGCCACCGCCCAGCATCCGGATCCCGCGGTCCTGACCACCAACGGCTTCGGCGGCTCCAAGAACGACCAGGCGCCGCTCGCCCGCCAGCTCGCCGCGAACGGCTACGTCGTGCTCTCCTACTCCGGGCTCGGCTTCGGGGGCAGCGGCTGCACCATCGAACTGGACAGCCCCGAGTGGGACGGCGCGGCGGCCAGTCAGCTCGTCACCTTCCTGGGCGGGGGCTCGGCGGCCACGGACGGCACGACGGTCGACTACGTCATCCACGACCAGATGGCGCACAACGGCGTGCACTACGCCGACGACCCGCGGGTCGGGATGATCGGCGGCTCCTACGGCGGCGAGGTCCAGTTCGCCGCCGCCGAGCAGGATCCGCGCATCGACACGATCGTCCCGATCATCACCTGGAACGACCTGTCCTACTCGCTCACGCCCAACGACGCCAACCTGCCGTCGGGCAGCGTCTCGGACCCGGTCGGCGGTCTGGCCAAGTACGAGTGGGCGGGCCTGTTCACCGCCGACGGCCTGCTCGACGGCTTGAGCAATCCCGACCTGGCCGGCGAGATCAGCGACTGCCCGAACTTCGACCCACGGGTGTGCAGCGGCTTGATCGGCGCGCTACTCACCGGAGCACCAAGCGACGACACCGTCGCCCTGCTGCGCTCGGACTCGGTCGTGTCCTACATGCAGAACATCCGCATCCCCACGCTGCTGATGCAGGGGGAGGACGACACGCTGTTCAACCTCAACGAGGCCGTGGCCACCTACGAGGCGCTGCGGGCGCAGTTCACCCCGGTGAAGATGGTCTGGCAGTCATGGGGCCATTCTCACTCGACGCCGGCGCCCGGCGAGCTCGGGCCGGACGACACGCTCACCGAGCCGAACGGGTCATCCACCTACGAGGGCACCACGCTCGTTCAGTGGTTGGGCCACTACCTGAAGGGCAACCCGGCGGCGCCTTCGCTGGACTTCACCTTCTTCCGCCCGTGGGTCAGTTACACCGGCGATGCGAGCGTGGCCTACGGGCGCACCGGCACCTACCCCGTCGGGCACGACCAGAGCCTGTACCTCTCTGGCAGCTCCTCGCTGGTCTCCGCCGCGGGCGGCGTGACCGCCGGTACCGCCTCCTTCCTCGCCCCCGCGCTCGGCGCGCCGACCTCGCTGACCGAGATCAGCGGCCTGAGCCAGTCGGTCCCGACCTTCGATCTGCCCGGGACCTACGCCGAGTACGAGACGCCGCCGGTCGCGGCCAACACCGACGTGATCGGCATCCCGACCGCGACCGTGCGCATACAGGCGCTCGTGCAGAACCTCACCGGCGGGCTCGGCGCACTCGGCGACCTCGCGCTGGTGGCCAAGATCTACGACCTCTCGCCCAGCGGGGCGATCACGCTGCCCGATCGACTGGTGGCGCCGCTGCGGATCGCCGACCTGCAGGATCCCGTCCAGATCGAGTTCCCCGGGATCGTGCACCGCTTCCCCGCCGGCGACCGGATCGCGCTGGTGATCGCCGGCGGCGATGCCGCCTACCGCGGCAACAACGTTCCCGCGCCGGTGTCGATCGTCACCTCTCCGTCCGATCCGGGCGTCCTGCAGCTGCCGGTCGCCCCACCGGGCTCCTACGGCGCGGTGGTCGGCGCTCGGGTGCCGCCGGCCCGCGGCCCGGCGAAGGTCTGCGCGAGCAACCGCACGCTGACCCTGCACCTGCGCGCGCGCTATCGCGGCCGGGTGCGCAGCGCCCGCGTGATGCTCGGCACGCGCACGCTCGCCGTCTTCCGGCGCGGTCGAGACAGCGTGCGCATCAACCTCGAGGGCCTGCCCGTCGGACCGGCCAAGCTGCGGATCGTCATGCGCCTGAGGAACGGACGCACGGTGGTCGACGTGCGCCACGACACGCTCTGCGCCTCCAGTCGTTGACCGCCGGCCGTGCCATAGAGTGGCGCGATCCCGCGAGACTAAGGAGACGGAGCGAATGGGAGTACTGGACGGTAAGTCGGCGATCGTCACGGGCTCGGCCCGCGGCATCGGCCGCGCCACCGCGGAGCTGCTCACCGAGCACGGAGCGCAGGTGCTCATCAACGACCTCGACGGCGACGTGGCGCAGCAGGCCTCACAGGAGATCGCGGGCGAGACCGCAGTCTTCGCCGGCGACCTGACCAAGCCCGGCGTGCCCGACGCCCTCGTGCAGAAGGCGGTCGACGAGTTCGGCAAGATCGACATCATCGTCAACAACGCCGGCTACACGCTCGACGGCCCGATCCACAAGATGACCGACGAGCAGTTCCAGGCGATGATCGACATCCACAACATCGTTCCCTTCCGCGTCCTGCGCGCGGCCGCGCCGCACCTGCGCGAGCCGGCCAAGAAGGAGCGCGAGGAGGGCGTCGAGGTGTTCCGCAAGGTCGTCAACGTCTCCTCGATCGCCGGCACGATGGGCAACGCCGGACAGGCCAACTACTCCAGCGCGAAGGCCGGCGTCGTCGGCCTCACCAAGACGCTGGCCAAGGAGTGGGGCCAGTTCAAGATCAACGTCAATGCGGTCGCCTTCGGCTTCATCGACACGCGCCTCACCCAGGCCAAGGCCGATGAGAACGTGATGACCAAGGACGGGCAGACGATCCCGTTGGGCATCCCCGAGCAGATGCGCGGCATGATCAACGCGCTCATCCCGCTCGGCCGCCCGGCGAGCCCGCATGAGGCCGCGAGCGGGATTTTCTTCCTGTGCTCGCCCTGGAGCAACTACGTGCACGGGCAGACGCTGCACGTCACCGGCGGGCTCTTCTACAGCATGGGCGCCACCTAGGCCGAAGTCACCGCTGGCGGCGGCGGGGCCGGACGAGTAGATTCCGCCGACCATGATCGCCGCCGCCACGCAGCCGGCCAGACTGCCCCTCCCGGGCGGGCGCAGGGACGCGACCGTCACCGTCACGCCGATGCTGACCGGCGAGGTGAGCGTTCCCCCCGGGTTTCTGGACCGTTCGCAGGCGCCCTTCGGAGGCCTGCTGCGCGCCGCGCTCACGCCCCGCTCGCGCTGGCAGCGGGTGCCCATTCCGGCGTTCCTGGTCGAGCATCCGGCCGCCGGTCCGATCCTGATCGACACGGGCCTGCATCCGGTGATGGCCTCAGACCCGAAGGCCAACATCGGCTCGCTGGGGACCCGCCTGTCTCCCACGCGGATGGACGAGGAGCAGGCGGTCGTGCGGCGGTTGGGCGAGCGCGACATCCTCCCGAGCGAGATCGGCCTGATCGTGATGACCCACCTGCACTGGGATCACGCGAGCGCGATCGGCGAGTTCCCGCACAGCACGTTCCTGGTCGACGCGCACGAGTGGCAGGCCGCCACGCACGGCGGCATGCGCCACGGCTACCACCGACCCCACTTCGACCACCCGTTCGCCTGGCGGCTGCTCGACTTCGACGGTCCCCTGGTCGAGTCGTTCTCGGCCTTCGGCCGCACGATCGATCTGTTCGGCGACGAGAGCGTGCGCCTGTGCTCGACGCCGGGCCACTCGCCCGGGCACCTGTCGGTGCTGCTGCGCCTGGCCGAGGGCGAGCTGCTGATCGCCGCCGACGCCGCGTACACCCGGCAGACGATCGACCGCGACCTGATCCCGCTCGTCGTGCACGACGAGCACAGCTACCTGCGCTCGCTGGGCGAGCTGCGCCGCTACGCCGAGGCGACTCCGCAGGCGACGATCATCGCCGGGCACGACCCCGTGCAGTGGCCGAAGCTCGAGGACGTCTACCGCTGAGGGCCTAGCCCGGCGCGTCGAGGTCGACGAGCTCGCGCTTGAGGACCTTGCCGGTCGGATTGCGCGGCAGCTCGTCCATGAAGACGACCTCGCGCGGCGCCTTGTAGCGGGCGAGGTTCTCCTTGACAAAGTCCTGCAGCTCGCGCTCGCTGACGCTCGCGTCGGGCTGCATGACCACGAACGCGCGCAGCCGCTGACCGAAGTCGGGGTCGCTGACGCCGATCGCCGCGGCGTCGGCGACCGCCGGATGGGTGAGCAGCAGCTCCTCGATCTCCCGCGGGAACACGTTCTCGCCGCCGGAGACGATCATCTCGTCGTCGCGCCCGTCGATGAACAGGCGGCCGTTCTCATCGAAGTGCCCGACGTCGCCGGTCGCGAGCATCCCGTCGACGACCTCCTTGCCTCCGCCGCCGGTGTAGCCCTCGAACGGAGTGCTCGTGCCGACGAAGATCCGGCCGGTCGCGCCCTGCTCGACCTCCTTGCCCTGCTCGTCGAGGATCCTCACGCGCGAGCCCAGGGCGGGCCGGCCGACCGAGCTGGGCGCGGCCCGGATGTCCTCGGGCGTCGCGAGCGTCGCCACCGAGACCTCGGTGGAGCCGTACAGGTTGTAGATGACGTCGCCGAGGACGTTCATGGCCCGGATCGCGACCTCGGCGGGGAGCTGCGATCCGGCGCAGAAGGCAACGCGCAGGCTCGTCAGGTCGCGGCGCTTGATCTCCTCCTCGCCGAGCGCCAGGACCCGCTGGAGCATGACCGGGACCACGCACACGCCCGAGGCGTGGTGACGCTCGATGTCATCGAGGAACTGCTCGGCCTCGAAGCGCCGCCGCAGCACGAGCTTGGAGCCCAAGCTGATCGACAGCAGCGCGATGATCAGGCCGGTGCCGTGATAGAGCGGCGGGCCGATCACCATCGCCTCGCGCGCCTTGAGCGGCATCCGGTCCAGCAGCGCGCCCGGGAGGATCAGCGAGCGCGGCTCCGGTCGCGGCGCCCCCTTGGGCGTCCCGGTCGTGCCGCTGGTGAGCAGCACGATCCGCCCGGGCCTCTCGGGCGCCTTGGGCGCGTCGGGCGAGCCGGCGTCGATCAGCTGCCAGAGCTCGTCGCCCGCCTCGTCGGCCGTCGCGGTGCGTACGCGTCCGTGCTCGGGCTCGATCTCGGCCACGACCTCGTCGAACTCCTCGTCGTGGACGAGCAGCTGGACCCCTTCGCGCTCCGAGACCTCGCGCGCCTGGCGGGCCGAGAACGCCGTGTTCAGCCAGATCGCATTCATGCCGCCCCGCGAGGCGGCGAAGCCGGCGATCAGCGGCCCGCGATGGTTGCGACACAGGATGCCGACGCTCGAGCCTACCCCCAGCCCGCGGTCGCGCAGCGACTGGGCCAGGCGGTTGATGTGCTCGTCGAATTCGCTGTAGAGGATCTCGCCCCGCTCGTCGGCGATCGCCGGGAACTCCCCGTGGCGCAGCGCGGCGAGGCGCGGCGCCGCGCCCAGCGGCCCGTAGTCCTGCAGGGCTCCGACGATCGCAAGGAGCTTCTGCGGCGGTTCAACACCGATCGCCCCGGCGCGCGCGAACGCCACCAGCGAGCGAGCCTCGAGCGACGCCCGCCGGGCCGGCTCGGCCAGCATGCCCACGAGATCCATCTGCCCTCTCCTCCTCGGTCGACGCTCCCGGGTGAAGAGGAGTATCCCAGGATGGCGGCCACTCGCCGCGCGGGTGGCTCAACTGCGTTCGGGCGGGAACGGCTGCGGGTTCAGGCCGCCGGCCACCCCTCCGCGTGGTCGTCGGTGACCCTCGAGGTCCTCGACGACGATCTCGTCGGCCTCCTCCTCGGGCGGGAATGGCTTGGGGTTGAGGTCAGGCTGGGTCGCGATCGCTCGCCTTTGCCCTGATGGGATGCAGAGCGGCGATCGTAGGAGCGCGAACGGGCACCGGCATCCGTGCCAGCAGCAGAATCGTCCCCTGGCTCAGCCGGAAGGTGCCCGCCGGCGTCGCCGTACGGGTCCGGGCCGCCGCCGGTGACAATCGGCGGAAGCGGCTGCGGGTTCAGGCCGCCCAACGCGCCCGCCGCCTGGTCCTCGGTGACCTCGAGATCCTCGATCTCGGGCGTCTGCTGATCCTGCTCGCCGCTCATCGGCTGGCCCCGGCGTCGCTGGGTCGGATGACTGCCGCCGATGGTGACCGGCGACGGCGCGCCTGTCATCGGCGCCAGCGCCTTAGGGCCGATCCCGGTAGGGGGTGTGCGACCGGGGCGTTCCACAGGGTCAAGCGGGCGAAGGACGCAGGCGGGCGGGTGGGCCAGACAGCGCAGAGCCACGTCAAGGGGCGATGCCCCATTCGGGGCACAGGTGACGCACGCACGCGCATGGCGAAATCCCGCCCGCCCCGCATCCGGGCGTGCGGACCCTATTGGGATAGGCCCTGAGTACGCTCAGGCCTGCGCGGCGCGCGCGGCCTGACGGGCCGCCCGCCGTGCGTCGCGACGCTGCTGGCGCAGCCGCTGGACCACGCCGCGCCGGCCGTGGGCCTCCAGGCCGGTGTAGAGCTCGCGGATCTCGGTGAAGATGTCGTCGGCCACGGCCTGCTGTTGGGCCCGCGTGGGCTCGGGGACCAGCTCGAAGGCGATCGGATCGCCGTACTGGATCGTGACCTTCGGGAACTCCAGACGCTTCCAGTTGCGCACCTTCGAGGAGCCGTAGATCGCCAGCGGAACCACCGTCGCGCCGGTTTGCAGCGCCAGGCGGCCGATCCCCGGCTTGGCGGTGTCCGCGAGCTCTCCGGTCCGCGACCGGCCGCCCTCGCAGTACATGACCACCGCGCCGCCGCGGCCGAGAATCGTCTGCGCGGTGATGAACGCCTCGTCGTCACGGGCGCCGCGGCGAACCGGGAAGACCCCGCCGTGCGTGTAGATGAACTGCAGCAGCCCGCGCTTGAACATCTGCGACTTGGCCATGAATCGAACCTTGCGACGCAGGTAGGCCCCGAGCAGGAAGTGGTCCATGAACGAGAAGTGGTTGGGCGCGAGGATCACGGGCCCCGAGCCGGGCACCTTCTCGGGGGAGATCGCGCGGGCGCGGAAGAACGTGTAGGCCACCAGCGAGGTGGAGATGCGCGTCAGCTCATAGGCCCAGTCGGGGTCGCGCGTTCGCGATCGCTCGTGGAAGCGATCGAAATGCTCCTTGGGGCGCGGGTCGGAGTAGACCTGCGCCTTCATGGGCGACAGCTCATTGCTCATCCCTCGTTCCGGATACCGCTCCGGTGGGTGAAGGTTACGAGGATGACGGCGTCCGCGACCGGCTCGCGGCGCGCCGGAGTTGTGCGGTCAAACGTGCGTGCGGGCCAGGGCCAGCGCGGCCCGCCAGCCCGCGAGCAGCTCCTCGCGCGCGCCGGGCGCGAGCGAGGGCTCGTAGCGCGCGCGCTCTCGCCAGCCGCGACGCACCCCGTCGAGGGTCCACGCCCCGATTCCCACCCCGGCCAGGTAGGCGGCTCCAAGCGCCGTCGTCTCGGCCACCTCGGGCACGATCACCGGCACCCCGAGGACGTCGGCCTGGAACTGCATCAACCATCCGTTTGCCGTCGCGCCGCCGTCGGCCTTCAGCTCGCTGATCGCCGGCACGCCGGCGTGCTCCATCGCCTCTACCGCGTCGCGGGTCTGGTACGCGATCGACTCGAGCGTCGCGCGGGCGAGATGCGCCCGCGAGGAGCCGCGCGTGAGGCCGGTGATCAGCCCGCGTGCGTAGGGATCCCAGTGCGGCGCGCCCAGCCCGGTGAGCGCGGGGACGAAGTAAACGCCGTCGTTGCTCTGGAGCGACCGCGCCAGCGCCTCGGTCTCGCCCGCGGAGTCGATGATCTGAAGGCCGTCGCGCAGCCACTGCACCGCCGCGCCGGTGACGAAGATCGACGCCTCCAGCGCGTACTCGAGGCGCTTCCCCATCCCCCACGCCACGGTCGCAAGCAGCCCGTCGGGCGGCGTCGGCGCGCGCGTGCCGGCGTGCGCGAGCACGAACGAGCCGGTGCCGTAGGTGTTCTTGGCCAGCCCGGGCTCCAGGCACGCCTGCCCGAACAGCGCCGCCTGCTGGTCGCCGGCGACGCCGGCGATCGGGACCTCATGCCCGTGCAGCGCCTCGGCCGACGTGCACGCGATCTCGCCCGAGCTCGAGCGGACCTCCGGCAGCGAGGCACGCGGCACCCCGAACAGCTCGAGCAGCTCGTCGTCCCAGGCTCCGGTGCGCAGGTCGAAGAGCAGCGTGCGAGCGGCGTTGGAGGGGTCGGTGACGTGCTCGCCGGCGAGCTTGAACATCAGCCAGGAGTCGACCGTTCCGAACCGTGCGCGGCCCTGGCGGGCCCGCTCGCGCAACCCGTCGACGTGCTCCAGCAGCCACTGGATCTTGGTGGCCGAGAAGTACGGATCGAGCACGAGGCCGGTGCGGGCCCGCACGAGCGGCTCGTGGCCGGCGCGGCGCAGCTCACGGCAGCGATCGGCGGTGCGGCGATCCTGCCAGACCAGCGCCGGGTGCAGCGGCTCACCGCTGTCCGGGTCCCACACGCAGATCGTCTCGCGCTGGTTGGTGATCCCGACGGCGTCGAGCCCGCCCGGACGCACGCCGGCGTCGGCGAGCGCCTCGCCGGCCACCGCGTGGGTGACCTCCCAGATCTCCGCCGCGTCGTGCTCGACCCAACCGGCACGGGGAAAGGACTGCGAGAACTCGCGGTAGGCGCGACCGATGGGGGCCGCCTCGTCGTCGAAGACGAGGCAGGTGCTGCCGGTGGTGCCCTGATCGATGGCCAGGATCATGGCTCGCATGCTCTCACGGTTCTCTCGCGCAGGCGTGGTGCCCGCTGAGCCGACCCCCTCGCCCTCCCTAATTGCTAGCGTTGCGAACGATGTCGGCTCGCCGCGCGCTCGTGCTGCTCGCCCTCGCCCCGCTCCTGCCGGTCGCCGCGGCGAGCGCCGCGACCCACCACCCCAAGCCGCCGGGCCGCTTCAGCGGTACCAACGCCCAGGGGATCGCCGTCGCGTTGTCGGCGCCGAACCGCCACGGCACCCGCAACTTCACCTACCAGGCCAAGATGACCTGCTCGGACGGGTCGACCTACGAGGACTACTCGTTCACCGACGCGGTCACGCTCAACGTCCACGGCAACTTCCGCGATGCCCGCTCGACCAACGCCGGCGCGATCCAGACCGTCGTGCGCGGCGCGGTCAGCGGCCGGCGCGCCACGGGCGAGATGCGCATCGTCGAGTTCTTCTCGGACACCCCGGTCACCGAATCCAACGGCACGCAGGTGACCCCGCTGGAGGCGAGCGGGCCCGTCCGCTGCGACAGCGGCAACGTCAGCTGGAGCGCGACGGCCCGGAAGTAGCGCCCCAGATCTCGTCGAAGGCGATCGGGTCCAGGGGCAGCAGCCAGCAGGCCGCGATGCGATCGCCCCGGAAGCGGTAGAGGCCGACGGTCGACCACCGCCGCTCGAGACCCCCGATCTGCGCGGTGCCGCCGGTGAGCACGGCGACGTGGTCGCCCTCGCCGCTCAGGACCTCGCCGGGATGCATCCGGAACGTTCCCGTCGCGAGATCGCGCCGGCGGGCGAGGTAGGCGAGGACCGCCTCGATGCCCTCGTAGACCCCCGCGATCGGGCTCGTGCCCGGGACGTGCCAGACGATGTCCTCGGTGAGCACCGCGCGCAGCGGCGCCGCCGGGCCGCCCGCGTAGAAGGCGCTCTGGGCGCCGTGCAGCTCGCGCAGCCGCTCGAGTGCCCGATCGCGGTTCACGGCGCGCATCACATCACGACGGCGAGGTGAGAATCCGGCCGGGGCCTCGCCCGGGCCATGGCAGCTCTCGCTCCCCGAGGTCAACGACCCCGGCCGGTCTCACACTCGCTCGGCGGCTGTCACACGCGGGAGGAATCGCGCCCCGCACGCGGATGCCCTCGCTGCGGGACCGCCTATCGATGCCCCGGTCCCGCCAGGAGCAAGCGGGTGACGAGGCGATTGACCCCGGGGCTGTCCAGATCCCCGATTGCCTTCCAGCAGCCTACGGCGCGCCGCGAAGCGCGGCCACCGACCAACGGTAGGAACCGCACGGGACCATCGGTCGGGGCACGAGAATCGGTCTGACCCGGTGTCTATCGTCCCGCGCGTCCGCCGCACATCGAGGAAGAGGAGGCACCGTTGCCCGAGGTCGAGGCCCACATCACCGGCACCGTCTGGAAGATCGAGTGTGCCGTTGGCGATCAGATCGCCGAAGGCGACACGGTCGCGATCCTGGAGTCGATGAAGATGGAGATGCCCGTCGAGGCCGAGGAGGCGGGAACGGTCAAGGAGATCCTCTGCGAGGAGGGACAGGCGGTCAACGAGGGCGACACCCTCGTCGTGCTGGACTGACCCTGGGCCACCTGGCTAGGCGGTGAGGGTTGCCGCCGCGCCCTGCAGCCCGAGCTGCTCGATGCCCGCCTCGCGCAGCCGGAACTTCTGCACCTTGCCGGTGACGGTCATCGGGAAGGCGTCCACGAAGGCGAAGTAGCGCGGCACCTTGTAGTGAGCGATACGACCGCGGCAGTGCTCGCGCAGCGCCCCCTCGTCGACCGTGGCGCCCTCGCGCACGATCACCCACGCCATCAGCTCCTCGCCGTAGCGCTCGTCGGGGACGCCGACCACCTGCACGTCGCTGACGTCCGGGTGCGTGTACAGGAACTCCTCGACCTCGCGCGGGTAGATGTTCTCCCCGCCGCGGATGATCATGTCCTTGATGCGCCCGACGATGTTCAGATAGCCGGCCTCGTCCATCACCCCGAGGTCGCCGGTGTGCATCCAGCGCGCCCGGTCGATCGCCTCGTCGGTGCGCTCGGGGTCATCCCAGTAGCCGAGCATCACCGAGTAGCCGCGCGTGCACAACTCGCCGCTGGTGCCGCGCGGCGCGGTGCGCCCGGTCTCCGGATCGGTGATCCGCACCTCCACGTGCGGGTGCACCCGTCCGACCGAGCCCACGCGTCGATCGAGCTCGTCGGCGGCGGCGGTCTGGGTCGACACCGGCGAGGTCTCGGTCATCCCATAACAGATCGTCACCTCGCTCATGTGCATGCGGTCGATGACGCGGCCCATCACCTCGACCGGGCACGGCGAGCCGGCCATGATCCCCGTGCGCAGGCTCTGGAGATCGAACTCGGCGAACCGCGGGTGGTCGAGCATCGCGATGAACATCGTCGGCACGCCGTACAGGCTCGTGCAGCGCTCCTGCGCGACGGCGCGCAGCGTGGCCTCGGGCTCGAAGGTCGCCTCGGGGACGACCATCGTCGCGCCGTGGGTCGTGCAGCCGAGGTTGCCCATCACCATGCCGAAGCAGTGGTAGAGGGGCACCGGGATGCAGACCCGGTCCTCGTGGGTGTAGCGGCAGCCCTCGGCCACGAAGAACGCGTTGTTGAGGATGCCGTGGTGCGAGAGTGTCGCCCCCTTGGGAAAGCCGGTCGTCCCGCTCGTGTACTGGATGTTGATCGGCTCGTCGAAGTCGAGGGTCTGCTCGCGCTCGGTCAGGCGCTCGGGCTCGACCCCGTCGGCGCCGGCGAGCAGCTCCTCCCAGCTCGGGTCCTCGAAGTAGACGACGCGCTCGAGCGCCGGCAGCTCGTTGCGCACCTCGTCGACCATGGCGCGGTAGTCGGAGCTCTTCAGCGCCTGGGCGGCGATCAGCGTCCGGCAGCCCGACTGGCGCAGCGCGTACTGCAGCTCGGCGGTCTGGTAGGAGGGGTTGACGTTGACGAGGATCGCCCCCAGCCGCGCGCTGGCGTACTGGACGAGCACCCACTCCATCCGGTTCGGACTCCAGATCCCGACCCGGTCACCCTTGTTCACGTCGGCCGCGAGCAGCGCGCGGGCAAGCCGGTCGACCTGCTCGTCGAGGGCCGCGTAGGTCAGGCGGACGTCCTGGTGCACGCAGACGAGCGCCTCGCGGTCGGGGTGCGCGCGCACGGTAGCGCGGAGGTTCTCGCCGATCGTCTGGCCGATCAGCGGGGTGGTGCTCGCGCCGTGGGCGTAGGACAACGTCATGGCTCCATCCTCTCCTCGCTCTTGCGTCGAAGATAACGTGTCGGCGATGAGTGACGACATCGCGGCGCTCGCCGACGGCAAGCTGCGGCTCGACCGGCCGGCGCCGGCGGTCGCGCGCCTGGTCATCGCCAACCCCGACAAGCGCGGCGCGCTGGACCACGCGATCCTCGACGCGCTCGTGGCCACGCTCGGGAGGCTGCCCCGCGAGGGCGTGCGCTGCCTGCTGATCACCGGGAGCGCGGGACAGTTCTCCGCCGGCTACGACATCGGCGAGATCCCCGCCCAGACCTTCGAACACGAGGCCGAGCGGCTCGTGGCCCACCCATTCACCGCCGCCATCGACGCGCTGGAGGCCTTCCCCTACCCGACGCTCGCCGCCCTGAGCGGCCACACGATCGGCGGCGGCCTGGAGCTCGCGATCAGCTGCGACCTGCGCATCGCCGCCGACGGCATCCGGCTGGGGATGCCGCCGGTCAAGCTCGGCCTGGTCTACTCGCACACCGGGCTGCTGCGCTTCCTGCACACGATCGGCGCGCCGCGCACGCGCGAGCTGTTCCTGCTCGGGCGCTACATCGACGCGACCACCGCGCTGCAGTGGGGCCTGGTCGGCCAGCTCGCCGCCGCGGACGAGCTCGAGCGGGTCGCGGTCGAGCTTGCCGCCGAGCTCGCCTCGGGATCGCCGATCTCGCTGCGCGGCAACAAACGCGTGATCCGCGAGCTGCTGCGCGCCGAGGGCCGGCTCGACCCGGCCGTCGAGCATGAGCTGATCGAGCTGCGCGAGGCCTCGTTCGCCTCGCAGGACATGCGCGAGGGGATGCAGGCCTTCGCCGAGAAGCGCGCGCCGGTGTGGCGCGACGCCTGAGCGGTGCCGGAGCCCGGGGCCGCGGAGCCGTCCGGGGCGGACCTTAACGTCCGCGGGGCAACCAACCAGAGCGAGACGCGGGCCACCGGCCGAGGCCGCCAGCCCCATTCCTCGCTGCAACCGGAGGTCTCTGCGCCCAATGCCGCCGCTCATCAATCCCGAAGAGGCCCGAAGACTGGGCGAGATCGAGGACCACGCCGAGATCGAGAGGCTCGTCGAGCGCGCGTGGGCTGCGCGCACCGAGCGCTTCGGCGACTCGACCGACATGTGCTCGCTGGTGAACGCCAAGTCAGGCGGCTGCGCCGAGGACTGCGGCTTCTGTGCCCAGTCGCGCTTCGCCGAGGCGGACACCCCGATGCACGCGATGATGGAGCCCGACCAGATCCTCGAGCACGCGCGCGCGGCCGAGGCGGCCGGCGCGCACCGCTTCTGCATGGTCACCCAAGGGCAGGGCCTGTCCAAGCGCGACTTCGACAAGGTGCTCGCCGGCGCCCGACTGGTCGCCGAGCACACCAACCTCAAGCGCTGCGCGTCGGTCGGCCACCTCTCGCCGACCCGGGCCAAGGCGCTCAAGGACGCCGGCATCCAGCGCGTGCACCACAACGTGGAAACCGCCGAGTCCTACTACCCGGAGGTCTCGAGCACCGTGCGCTACGAGGGCCGCCTGCGCACGATCGACGCGGTCCGCGACGCCGGCCTGGAGACCTGCGTGGGCGGCATCCTGAACCTCGGCGAGAGCCGCGAGCAGCGGGTGGAGATGGCCTTCGAGCTTTCCTTGATCAACCCCACGAGCGTGCCGATCAACCTGCTCAACCCGCGGCCGGGGACGAAGTTCGGAGACCGCGACTACATGGACCCCTGGGAGGCGGTCAAGTGGATCGCGATCTTCCGGCTGATCCTGCCCGCGGCCCTGTTCCGCCTCTGCGGCGGACGCGTGGAGAACCTCGGCGAGCTGCAGCCGCTCGCGGTCAAGGCGGGCCTGAACGGCGTGATGATGGGCAACTTCCTGACCACGCTCGGCGTCGAGCCCACCGAGGATCGCGCGATGTTCGAGGAGCTCGGGCTGAACGTCGCGCGCCATCCCGACAACGGCGCCAACCCACGGCCGGACAACCGCTCGGGCTGGCTCGACGGGGAGACGCCCGACGTGGTCGGCGAGGCGCTCGCCGAGCCGGACGACTTCGCCCTCGACGTGCGGCTGTGGGACCCCTCCACGCAGCTGCGGTTCCGCGCCAAGCGGAACGTCCCGCCGCGGCCCGTCGCCGCCCCCGAGCCGCGCTGAGGCCGGCTCGATGAGCGACATCGAGCGGTCGCTCGCCGAGCTGCAGGCCACCGGCCTGTACCGTCGGCTGCGTCTGGTGAGCGGCCCGCAGGGCCCGCACGTGACCCTCGACGGGGAGTCGGTGCTGCTGCTGTGCTCGAACAACTACCTCGGCCTGGCCGAGCACCCGCGCGTGCGCGAGGCGGCCGCGGAGGCCGCGCTGCGCTGGGGCGCCGGCGCCGGCGGCTCGCGCCTGGTCTCGGGGACGATGACGATCCACCGGCGCCTGGAGGAGCGGCTGACCGCCTTCGAGGGAACCGAGGCGTGCGTGCTGTTCGGCTCGGGCTACCTGGCCAACGTGGGCGTGATCAGCGCACTCGCCGGCCGCGGCGACGTGGTCTTCTCCGACCGGCTGAACCATGCGTCGATCATCGACGGCTGCCGCCTCTCGCGCGCGGAGACGGTGGTCTACGAGCACCTGGACACCGACTCGCTGGTGTGGCAGCTGCGTCGGGCGCGCGAGCGCTCGCGGACCGGCAAGCGGGTGATCGTCACCGACACCGTCTTCTCGATGGACGGCGACATCGCGCCGCTGGTCGAGCTCGTGGAGATCGCGCGGCGCTGGTGCGCACGCCTGGTCGTCGACGAGGCCCACGGGACCGGCGTGCTCGGACCTGGCGGCCGCGGCGCCGTCGCCGACGCGGGCCTCGAGGGCGAGATCGACGTCGTCGTGGGCACGCTCGGCAAGGCGCTGGGAAGCTACGGGGCCTACGCGTGCGCGAGCACGGCGATGACCCGCCTGCTGATCAACCGCGCCCGGTCGCTGATCTTCTCGACCGCCCCACCGCCGCCAGCGATCGGGGCCGCGCTCGCCGCGCTGGAGCTGCTCGAGCAGCAGCCCGAGCTGGTGGGCACGCTGCGCGAGCGCTCCGCGCTGCTGCGTCGCGCGCTCGCCGCCGAGGGGCTCAGCGTGCCCAGCGAACGCACCCAGATCATCCCCGTGCTGGTCGGCGATCCGCAGCGGGCGATGCGCATGTGCGAGCTCGCCCTCGCCCGGGGCGTGTTCGCCCAGGCGATCCGCCCGCCGACCGTCCCGGACGGCACCTCGCGCCTGCGCCTGGCCGTCATGGCCAGCCACACCCCGGCCGAGCTCGCCGAGGCGGCCCGCGTGCTCGGCGACGCCGCGCGCGAGGTGGGGCTGCTCGACCGGGCCGGAGCCGGCGAGCGACAAGCCGCGTGACGGGGGTGTGGTCCGTCACTTGCGCTGAGCGCAACTCTGCAACCACACCCCCCCGCTGAATGGGCGGACTGCTCGTCACCGGGAGCGACACGGGCGCGGGGAAGAGCGTCGTGTCGGCGGCGATTCTCGCCGCCCTCGTGCAGGCCGGCCGGCGCGTGCGCGCCCACAAGCCCGCGCTCAGCGGCCTGGACGAGCCCGCCGGCGACTGGCCCCGCGACCACGAGCTGCTCGCCTCGCTGACCGGCCAGCGCCCCGAGGAGGTCGCCCCGATCCGCTTCGGCCCGGCCGTCTCGCCGCACCTGGCCGCCGAGCTCGCCGGCGCGCCGCTGGCCCCCGACGCGCTGCTCGCGGCCGCCCGCCAAGCGCTCGCCGACGCCGGCCCCGACGGGGCGCTGGTCGTCGAGGGCGTCGGCGGCCTGCTCGTCCCGCTCTGCCCCGGCTACGCGGTGCGCGACCTCGCGCGCGAGCTCGGCCTGCCCGTCGTGGTCGCCGCGCGCGCCGGCCTGGGGACGATCAACCACAGTCTGCTCACGCTGCAGGCCGCACGCACGGCCGGCCTGGATGTGCGCGCGATCGTGCTCGGGCCCTGGCCGGCCCAGCCGGACGCGATGCTGCGCTCCAACCGCGAGACGATCGCGCGCGAGGGAGGCGTCGAGGTCGCGGTGCTCGGTCAGGTCGCCGAGCCCTCGCCCCGCGCGCTCGCCGACGCGGGCGCACCGCTCGCCCCCGAGCGCTGGCTCGGCTGACCGGCACCCTCGCCGACGCGGGCGCAGCGCTCGCCCCCGAGCGCTGCCTCGCCTGGCCCCCGCGCTGAAACCCTCGTTGCAGCGGTTTCCGTGACGGCCGCGATGGGGGACAACTCGCAGGCGATGCGGCTTCGAGTGGTGCTCACCCTGGCGGCAAGCGGCAGCCTGTTGTTGCCGATCGGCGCGCGAGCCGACTACGGACACGTGGTCATGCCCGGGGAGACCCTGACCTCGATCGCCGCCGCCGACGGCATGTCGGTCGACCAGCTCGCGGCGGCCAACGGCCTGTCCACCACCACCGAGCTCCTCACCGGCTCGGTCGTGGAGATCCCGCCACTCGGCTCGGCGCCGGCGACCGCGCCGGTGAGCGCGGCCGCGCCGGTCAGCGACGACGCCGGCCAGGGCTCCTACGTCGTGCAGCCCGGTGACACGCTGTGGTCGGTCGCCGAGCGCTCGGACGTCAGCGTCGACGCCCTCGCCGCCGACAACGGCCTGTCCCCCGCCAGCGAGCTGATCAGCGGCACTGCGCTGGAGATCCCCGCCGCCGGCACCTCCGCGCCCACCGCGACGGTCGCGCCGGTCAGCACCCCGGCGGCCACGACGGTCAGCGACGGCTCCAGCCAGGGCTCCTACGTCGTCCAGGCCGGCGACACCCTGTGGACGATCGCCCAGCGCGCCGGCCTCAGCGTCGACGAGCTCGCCGCCCAGAACGACATCGACCCCAACGCGCTGCTGCTCGCCGGCTCGGTCCTGGAGGTCCCCGGCGCCGAGTCCTCGACCCAGCCGGTCGGCGCCGCCGCCGAGGGCTCGCCGGAGGACCCGCCCTACCCCACCCCCGAGTACGTGAACTCCTCCGAGGTGGGCGACGTGGCCGAGGCCAACGGCGTCCCGGCCTCGCTCGCGGACGCGGTCGGCTGGCAGGAGAGCGGCTTCAACAACGACCTGACCTCGAGCTCCGACGCGCGCGGGGTGATGCAGATCACGCCTGGCACGTGGTCGTGGATCGACCAGAGCGAGAACCCGGGCCCGCCGCTCGCGCCCGCCTCGGCGATCGACAACGTCCGCGGCGGCGTGCTGCTGCTGCGCTGGCTGCTGAACTCGACCGACGACAACCCCGAGCTCGCCGCGGCGGGATACATCCAGGGCCTGCCCTCGGTCGAGCGCTACGGGATGTTCCCCGAGACCCAGCAGTACGTCGACGACGTGATGGCGCTCAGCCAGCGCTTTGCCGGCCTCTAGTGGCACCTCCTGCAAATCCGCTCCCGCTTCGCGGCTGCAAATCTTCGCCTGGCGGCGTCCTCGGAAGCCGGAATAGCGCTGCTGTTCCGGCTCCCTGCGTCCTGGCCATGCTCGATTTTCGCTCGCGAATCGAC
>DATAWZ010000014.1:0-6590 GCA_036266975.1 Solirubrobacteraceae bacterium | reverse complement strand
AGCGCGGGCATGGACCTGAAGGGCTTTCTCGCCGGCGAGCCGCGCCTGGTCGAGGGGCGCGGGTTCGCCGGCTTCACCGAGGCGCCCCCGGCCAAGCCGCTGATCGCCGCCGTGGAGGGCTACGCGCTCGCCGGCGGCTTCGAGGTCGCGCTCGCCTGCGATCTGATCGTCGCCTCGCGCGAGGCGACCTTCGGGCTGCCCGAGGTCCAGCGCGGGCTGATCGCCGGCTCGGGCGGGCTGCTGCGGCTGCCGCTGCGGATCCCCCCGCAGGTCGCGCTCGAGCACGCGCTCACCGGCGAGCCGATCGACGCGCCGACGGCCGAGCGCTGGGGCCTGGTCAACCGCCTCACCGAGCCCGGGCAGGCCCTCGCCGGGGCGCTCGAGCTCGCCGAGCGCATCGCCCGCAACGCGCCGCTGGCCGTGCGCGCGACCAAGGCGATCGTGGGCGGGCGGCCGAACCGCCTGGAGCCCGAGGCGTGGACCCATCAGAACGCGGTGCTCGAGCAGGTGCTCAGCTCCCAGGACGCCCACGAGGGCGCGCAGGCGTTCGTCGAAAAGCGCGAGCCGCAGTGGAGCGGCGCATGAACGGCGAGCGCCTGGACGTGGTCGTCGTCGGCGGCGGGTTCGCCGGCCTGTACATGCTCCACCACGCGCGCCAGCGCGGCCTGCGCGCACGGCTCTACGAGGCCGCCGACGGGGTCGGCGGGGTGTGGTACTTCAACCGCTACCCGGGCGCGCGCTGCGACGTGGAGAGCGTCGACTACTCCTACTCGTTCTCGGAGGAGCTCCAGCAGGAGTGGAGCTGGTCGGATCGCTACGCCTCGCAGGCGGAGATCCTGCGCTACCTCGAGCACGTCGCCGATCGCTTCGACCTGCGCCGCGACATCCGGCTGCGCTCGCGGGTGACCGCGGCCAGCTTCGACGAGGCCGCCGACGAGTGGCTGATCGAGACCGACCGCGGCGAGCAGGTCCGCGCGCGGTTCTGCGTGATGGCCACCGGGTCGCTGTCGGTGCCGCGGATCCCGCCCTACCCCGGGCTCGAGGACTTCCACGGCCGCTGCCTGCTCACCGCCGCCTGGCCGCAGGAGCCGGTCGAGCTCGCCGGCCAGCGGGTCGGGGTGATCGGGACGGGGTCCTCGGGGACCCAGCTCGTGCCCGTCCTCGCCCGCCAGGCGGCGCACCTGCACGTCTTCCAGCGCACGGCGAACTTCACCGTGCCCGCCCAGCACGAGCCGATGACGCCCGAGTACGAGCGCGAGATCAAGGCCCAGTACCCCGAGCGGCGCCGCACCGCCCGCCAGACGACGAGCGGCCTGTACGCCGACATGAGCCGCCAATCGGCGCTCGAGGCCTCCGAGGCCGAGCGCCGGCGCGTCTACGAGGCCCAGTGGTCGACCGCGGGCTTCGGCTTCATCCTCTCCTTCCGCGACCTGCTGCTCGACCGCCGCGCCAACGACACCGCGGTCGCCTTCATCCACGAGCGGATCCGCGAGCAGGTCGACGAACCCGCCGTCGCCGACCTGCTGTGTCCGGTCGACCACCCGTTCGGCACCAAGCGACCGCCGGTCGACAGCGACTACTACCGCGCGTTCAACCGCGAGAACGTCACGCTCGTCGACGTCCGGCGCGCGCCGATCGAGGCGATCACCCCGCGCGGGCTGCGTACCGCCCAGGCCGAGTACGAGCTCGACGTGCTGATCTTCGCCACCGGCTTCGACGCGATGGTCGGCGCGCTGGAGCGGATCGACATCCGCGGGCGCGAGGGGATCGCGCTCGCCGAGAAGTGGGTCCAGGGGCCGCGCGCGTACCTGGGCGTGGCGAGCGCCGGCTTTCCCAACCTGTTCACGATCACCGGCCCGGGAAGCCCGTCGGTGCTCGGCAACATGATCGTCTCGATCGAGCAGCACGTGGAGTGGATCGGCGAGCTGCTCGACCACGCGCGCGGGGCGGGCACGACCCGCATCGAGGCCGACGGCGACGCCGAGGACGCCTGGGTCGCGCACGTCGGCGAGCTGGCCGACGCGACGCTCTACCCGCTGGCCAACTCGTGGTATCTGACCGGCGAGCGCGGGCAGCCGCGGGCCTTCATGCCCTATGCGGGCGGCCTGCGCCGCTACCGGCGCCGCTGCGAGCAGGTCGCGGCCGACGGCTACGAGGGGTTCACGCTCTCTGCCCGTGCCCCCCTCGGCGGAACCTGATCCTCCGGAGGGGTCAGCGCCACACGCGCCCGCGAGCGCGCTCGGTTACGGTGCGCCGAGATTCCGCATCGTCCGGTCACCCGGGAGGGAGATACATGAGCACTCACAAGCATTCGCTGGAGATGACGCCCGCTGAGCAGGAGGCCGCCATCGACGCCGCCAAGGAGCTCGCGATCGAGTTCGACAAGGTCGGGCTGCAGGCCGACCAGGAGAACGCGCTGCAGCTCTCGCTGGTCCCGCTCTACAAGGACGCCGGCCTGGTCGACCTGTGCGTGCCCAAGAAGTACGGCGGCAAGGGCGGCGACATCTGGACCGCCTCGCAGGTCTCGCGCGAGCTGGCCAAGGGCGACGCGTCCTCGGCGCTGGCCTTCAACATGCACCAGACGATGGTCGGCATCTTCCGCGGCCTGCTCGACGAGGACGCGGCCGGGCGCTGGTTCCCGCAGATCTCCGCCGAGAAGCTGATCGTGTGCGGCCCGTTCAGCGAGGACCGCGCCGGCCTGATCGGCCTGGCCGACACGATCGCCAAGCCCGACGGCGCCGGCGGCTGGGTGATCTCCGGCCAGAAGACGTGGGGCACGCTCTCCGAGGCGTCCGACATCATCGCCTTCAACGCGACGATCGTCGACGACGACGGCGTGCTGCCCGAGGACCACATGGCTCACGCGATGGCCGAGGCGGTGTTCCTGGCGCGCATGGACACGCCCGGGATCTCGATCAAGCGCACCTGGGACTCGATGGGCATGCGCGGCACCGGCACCCAAACCGTCGTGTTCGACAACGTCGAGGTGGGCGCCGACGCGATGGGCGGCAACTTCCGCGGCGGGCTGTTCGGACAGTTCGAGTGGGCCGCGATGACCTTCTCGGGCGTCTACCTGGGCGCGCAGCTGAAGGCGTTCGAGGCGACCCGCGAGATCCTGCGCAAGAAGTCGCTGGGCGCCACGATGGAGGGCAAGGACGTCCAGCTCAAGGGCCTGGGCTACGTCCAGAGCGCGCTCGGCCGGATGTTCGTCCTGTGCCGCCAGTCCGAGCTGGTGCTCCAGCAGGTCTGCGAGCAGTTCATCGAGGACGACTTCGCGCCGTGGTCCTCCTCCTTCCCGCAGCGCTTCGGCGCGCTGGAGGTGGCCAAGCTCACCGCGACCGAGAACGCGATCGAGGTCGTCGACCTGGGCATCCGCGCGGTCGGCGGCTCGGCCTACCGTCGCGGGCACGTGCTCGAGCGCCTGTACCGCGACGTGCGCAGCGGTCCGTTCCACCCGCTGACCACCGACCAGATCTATGACCACGCGGGCCGCTACGAGCTCGGGCTGATGGACGCCCCGGCGCAGGAGCCGGTCCCGGCGTAGCGCCCGTCCGGGCGGCTCAGGGTTCGTCCACGGCCGCCAAGATGATCTTCAGCGCCTCGTCCCAGTAGCGAGCGCCGTGCGCGGCGCTCGCCTGGGCGGGATCGCCGATCACGCCGTTGGCGGACACCGAGTGCACGCCGCTGCCGAAGATGGCGCCGACCGCGGCCTGCATGTCACCGGTGTAGCCGGCCTCGCCGCGTTCGGGATGGACCAGATCCGGGTGGGTTGACATCAGCATCGACGTCTCCCACTCGCCGCCGTGCAGGCCCCCCTCGGCGAGCGGGACGTCGTGCTCGTCGACCCCGACCTGAGCGATCGCGAACAGCGCGTTCAGGTCGGTGAGCGCCCGGATGTCGACCCCGTCGACCGGTCCCAGCTCCTCCAGGGCGGCCGCGAGCGGAGCGAAGTTTCCGCCGTGGCTCGGGATCAGGACGATGCGGCCAAAGCCGCCGCGCGCCAGCGAGCGCACCACGTCGGCGACGATCCCTTCGAAGGTCCCCCGGGAGATCGACAGCGTGCCCGGGAACTCGAGGTGATGCTCCGAGCAGCCGATCCGCACGGTCGGCGCGACGAACGCGTCCAGCCGATCGCCGACCAGCTGCGCGAAGTGATCGCCGAGCAGCGCGTCGGTGGCCAGCGGCAGGTGCGGGCCGTGCTGCTCGGTCGCGCCGAACGCGATCACCACGGTGTCGCGGCCCGCGTCGAGCTCGGCCTTGACCTCCGGCCAGGTCATTCGGTCCAACTGGACTGCGCCCACGTCGTCCTCCCGCTCCTCGAATAGGTCGACCGGCGGCGGCCCCGAGGCGATCCGGCGCGCCGGTCGCGGGCATGGTACTTCCGTCGGGGTAGGCTCACCCGGTGAGCGCCCCCGATGGCTCGAGCGGCCTCGAGCGGCAGGCCAGCGAGATCGCGCGCCGGCGCGAGGAGCTGCTGGCGCGGCTCGCCCACGATGCGCCGGCCGACCCCGGACGCGCCGCCGAGGCGTGCCGGGCCCTTGGCGAGCTGACCGACGAGCTGCACCTCGCCCACGACCGGCTCGCGCAGGAGCGCTTCGCGACGGTCTCGAGCATCGACCGGTCGCTCAGCGAGCTGCGCGACGCCGCGACGATCGACGAGCTGCTCGCCCGCGCGGCCGCCGTCGCCTGCGAGTGCTGCGGCTTTGACCGCGTACTGATCGCGCGCCTGGAGGGCTCCTCGAGCTGGCTGCCCAGCGCCGTGCACCCCGGCACGCCCGAGAACACCCTCGCCCCGGCCGAGCTCGACCGCTCGCTGCTGGAGGCCGACCTGCGCCGCCGTCACGTCGCCGCGCTGGTGCGCGACCCCGGCCCGGCCGAGCGGCTCCACGGGCGGCTCACGGGCGGCGACGGCGAGCGCTCGTTCGTGGCCACGCCGCTGGGCCGGACCGAGGCCACGCTCGGGTTCCTGTACGGCGACCGCCACGCGAGCGGACCGGTGACGCTCGCCGACCGCGACCACCTGTGGCTGTTCGGCGAGGGGCTCCTGCTCGTCTACGAGAGCCTGCTCCTCCAGGATCGCCTGGCCGAGCAGCGCGAGCGCGCGCTGCGGGCCTTCGCCGACACCCAGTCGCTGATCGACGAGCTGTGCGACTCGCGCGTGAGCCTGGACGAGCGCCGCCGCCAGGCGACCCGCCTGGTGCCGCGGCCGACCCACCGGGTCGACCTGCTGTTCACCGCGCGCGAGCGGGAGGTCCTGCGACTGATGGTGGCCGGCGCGCGCAACCAAGAGATGGCCGACCAGCTCGTGCTCGCCGAGAGCACGGTCAAGACCCACACGGCGCGCATCCTGCGCAAGCTGCGCGCCTCCACGCGCGCCGAGGCGGTCTCGCGCTACCTGCAGATCGCGCGGCCGGCGGGCCGATGACCCGCGAGCTGGGGCTTCCCTTCACCCACGCCGCCAGCCGCGACGCGCTCGCCCGGCGCTCGGCCGAGCTCGACCGCCAGGCGCGGCGCGCGCTGGGCCGCGCGCGCCGCCTGCTCGGCGCCGCGGCACTCACCGACCTGCGGTCCACGAGCGCCCTGCTCGCCGAGAAGATCGACTCCGGCGCGGTCCCGATCGCCGCGGGCTGCCGGCTCGTCGGCGAGCTCGAGCAGCTGCGCGGCGCGCGCCAAGCGCTCGCCGCCGAGGACCGCACGCGCCGGCTGGCCGCGTGCGAGCAGGTGCTCGCGCGGCTGCGCACGGTGCCCACCGCGCAGGCGCTCGTCGACCGCGTGTGCGACGAGCTGCTGCGCCACTGCGGCTTCGGCCGCGCGGTGCTCGGGAGCGTGCAGGACGGCTGCTGGCGCCCGTGGAAGATCCGCCAGGAGGAGCTGACCATCGACTGGTTCGACCGCTGGGAGAACCGCGAGCTCGTCGTCGGCGAGCATCTGCTCGAGTACCGCCTGCTGCGCGAGCGCCGCGCGGCGCTGGTGCTCGACACGACCGCCGCGGAGATCCACGACATCGTGCGCTCGGGGATGTCGACCTCCTACGTGGTCGCGCCGATCGTCCCCGCCGGGCACGTCATCGGCTTCCTGCACTGCGACCACTACCCCGACCCACGCCTGTGCGACGCGGCCGACCGCGACGTGCTCTGGCGGCTGGCCGAGGGGTTCGGCCACCTCTACATGCGCACCGCGCTGGTCGAGCGGCTCTCGGTCCAGCGCGAGCAGGTGCGAGGGACCCTCGGCCGCCTGGAGCGCGAGATGACCGAGCTCACCCAGTCAGAGATCGCGCTCGCCGCCGCGGAGGAGGCCGGCGCCGCGCCGGCCTCGCGCAGCTCACTCTCCCAGCCGCCGCCGACCAGCGCCGCGCTCGACGAGCTGACCCCGCGCCAGCGCGAGGTCCTGCGCCTGCTCGTGGCCGGGGCCTCCAATCAGCAGATCGCCGAGGAGCTGCTGATCAGCGTGGCCACGGTCAAGACCCACGTCAAGCGGGTGCTCGCCGCGCTCGGCGCGCGCAACCGCTCACAGGTCATCGCCCGCTTCCACGGCGGCGACGCCTCAACGGTGTGAAGGCTGCGGTTGGCCCGCGGCGGCGGGGGGCGTTT
>DATAWZ010000013.1:0-1924 GCA_036266975.1 Solirubrobacteraceae bacterium | reverse complement strand
GTGCGTGCTGTGCTTCGGCTTTCTCGCTCCCTACAAGGGGATCGAGACCGTGCTGGAGAGCGCGCGCCAGACCGGACCACGGGTGCAGGTCGTGGTGGCCGGCGGCGAGCACCCGCGCCTGGCCGCCGGCGGCGACCGCTACGCCGAGCAGCTGCGCGCCCAGCACGGCGATCACGCGCGCTTCACCGGCCACGTGCCCGACGCCCAGGTCGGCCCCTGGTTCGCCGCCGCCGACCTGGCGGTGTTCATGTACCCGCGGCCGTTCTCGAGCAGCGGCGCGCTCGCGTTGGCGATCGCCCACGGCACGCCGGTGCTCACCTCGGCCGCGCTGGCCCGAACCGCCGGACTGCCCGACGCTCTGGCCACCGCCGACCGAGCGGCGCTCACCGCGCGGCTGGACCGGCTCGCCCAGAACCGGACCGAGCTGGCCCCGCTGCGCGCGGCCACCGCTCACCTGGCGGCGGAGCGCAGCTGGGCCGCCGTCGCCGCGCGTCATCTCGAGCTCTACCGGGAGGCGGCCGATGGCCCGCGTACTGCTCGCCGGTGATCTCGGCGCGCGCGACCCCGGCGACGACGCGCTCCTGTCGGCCTTCGCCCACGAGCTGCCCCGCTGGGAAATCGTCGTGAGCAGCACCGACCCCACGGCGGCCGCGCGCCGCCTGCGTCGTCCAACCGTGGCCGCCGCCAGCCCACTCGAGCTCGCCCGGGTGCTGCGCCGCACCGACGTGCTCGTGCTGGGCGACGCGGCGCTGCGCGCGCTGGACTGGCCGGGCCGGCGCGGACGCGACCTGCTCGCGCTCGCGCTCGCGGCCAAGGCGGCGGGCCGGCGCCTGGTCCTGCTCGGCGTGGGCGCCGACCGCCTGCGCCGGCGCTCAGAGCGCGTGCGCGCACAGCTCCTCGTGCGCGCGGCCGACCTGCTCGTCCTGCGCGACGCCGCGGCGGCCGACGCGCTCGCCTCGGGCGGCGCGCCGGGCCCGTTCCGCGTGGGCGCCGACCCGGCGTGGTGCGCGCTCCCCGGCGCCCGCCCGCGGCCGCGACCACGGGAGGGCGTGCTCGTGGTGCTCGACGCCCGCTTCGCCGAGCGCCGCCCGTGGGTCGCCGATCACCTCGCCAGCGCGCTGGACCGGGTGGCCGTCCACGGGCTGCGTGTGCGCCTGGCGCCCTGGCAGATCAGCCGCTTCGGCGCCGACGACCTCGACCTGGCCCGCGCGGTCAGTGCGCGCGTGGGCGCCCGCGCCCGGGTCCTGCTCCCGCCGGCCGACCTCGACGAGGCCTGCGCGGTGGCCGCGAGCGCCCAGGTCGTGCTCGCCCTGCGGCTGCACGCGCTGATCGTCGCCGCGACCGCGGGGACGCCGGCGGTGCCGTTCGGCGACGGCGCCGACCTGGCCGCGCTCGGGGCCCGGCTCGGGGCGCCCGCGCTCCCAGCCGGGGGCGACCCCGAGCAGCTCGCGGCGCGCATCCTGGCCGCGGCGCACGCCGGCGCGCCGGACCTCGACGCGATCGACCGCGAGCGCGCCGCCGCCCGCGAGGGCTTTCGCCTGCTGCGCCTGCTCATCGACGGCGAGCGCTCCACCGAGGACCACGACCTGATCCCGCTGCCGCTCGCCCCCGACCCTCAGCGCTGGGCCGGATGAGCGATGCGCCGGTCGACAGCGGCGTCGCGTTGGTCCGGACCGCACACGCGGCCCGGACTCGGACCCGACCCGGCGGACGGCGCGGCCGATGAGCACGCTCGCGGTCTCCGGAGCGGCCCGGCGCGGCCGCACCTGGCGCGCGGCCGGCGTCGAGCAGGCCCTGCTCGCCGGCGGCCAGATCGGCGCGGGCGTCGGCAACCTCGCGTTCTCGCTGCTGACCGCGCGCCTGCTCGCGCCGCACGCGTTCGCCCAGCTCGCGGCGTTCCTGGCGCTCTACCTGCTGCTGTACA
>DATAWZ010000012.1:0-27496 GCA_036266975.1 Solirubrobacteraceae bacterium | reverse complement strand
CCTCGCGCCTCGTGGCCGCGTTCGTGCACCGCACCGGGCGTGGCGAGCGGGCCTTTCCCACGCTCGTGCTGCGCTCGCTCAAGCAGGCCTACTACTCGCCGCGCAATCTCGGCCACGCCGGGCTGCACTCGACCGCCTATTGCCATTTCACCTCGCCGATCCGCCGCTACCCCGACCTGATCTGCCACCGGGCGGTGCTCGCCGCGGTCGGGGCGGGGGAGACCGCACCGCGCGCGTCGGGGATGGCCGAGCTCGGCGCCTGGACCTCCGAGCGCGAGCGGGGGGCGATGGTGATCGAGCGCGACGCCGACGACGTCGCGCGCTGCTTTGCCCTGGAGTGCGCGCTGCGCGAGGGCGACTGGCAGCGCCCGTTCGAGGGGGAGGTGACCGGGGTGATCGGCGCCGGGGCGTTCGTCGCCTTCGGCCCGCGGCACGAGTACGAGGGCATGCTCCCGGTGCGGCGGCTGCGCGGCGAGACCCCATTCGGGGCACGCAGCTGGTGGGAGCTCAACGAGCCCGGGACGATTCTTCACGGCACGCGCGGCGGCGGGGCGATTCGCCTGGGCGACGACGCCCAGGTGCGCGTGCACCGCATCGACGCGGTGCGCGGACGAGTGGATCTCGATCCGGCGTAGAAGGATCGCGGCGCCGCGGCGTCCTTGGGGGGCAGATCGTTACCCCTGCTTGGAGGTCACCATGAACAAGTGCAAATCCTGCATTGCACTTGCCGCTGTCGCGTTGCCGCTCGCCGCCTGTGGCAGCTCGAGCAGTTCGAGCAAGTCAAGTGCATACAACATCCCCGCCGCCACTCCGGCCGCTCCCGCCACTGCGTTCCTGCACTCGCTGACGAGCATCAGCACCGTCGGCTCGACGGTGCCCGCCAACGGCGACGTGAACCCCTACGGCGTGGTCGTCCTGCCCACGAGCGTGGGCGCCGAGCACGCCGGCGATGTGCTGATCAGCAACTTCAACGCGAAGTCGAACCATCAGGGCACCGGCACCACGATCGTGCAGCTCACACCCTCCGGGAAGCTGTCGGTCTTCGCCCACCTGCGCGCCGGCGCGCTCGGCGGAGCGTGCCCGGGCGGGGTCGGCCTGACCACGGCGCTGGGGCTGCTGCCCGGCGGTGACGTCGTCGTGGGCAGCCTTCCCACCACCAACGGCATGTCGGCGACGGCCAAGGCCGGCTGCCTGATCGTCGTGAGCCCGGCCGGCAAGGCGATCTCCACGATCGCCGGCCCGAACGTCCAGGGCCCGTGGGACATGACGACGTCCGGGAACACGGTATTCGTCAGCAACGCGCTCAGCGGCGGCGCTGCCGAGGGGCGTCACGTCGTCGACAACTCGACGGTCGTGCGCTTCACGCTCTCACCCGCGGGCGAGGTCCTCTCCCAGCAGGTGATCGCCAACGGCATCCCGTGGCGCGATGACCCGGCCGCCCTCACCATCGGCCCGACGGGCCTCGCCCTCGCGTCGAACGGCACGCTGTATGTGGCGAACACGCTCAGAAGCGCGATCTTCGAGGTCCCGCAGGCCATGACCCGCACCTCGCCGGTGAGCGCCGCGAGCGCGACCGTGCTCACCCACGGCGGTCACCTCAACCAGCCGCTCGGGCTCACGCTCGCCCCCAACGGCGACCTGCTGAGCGCCAACGCCGGCGACGGGAGCCTGGTCGAGACCACGCCCGCGGGCACGCAGGCGGCGGTGACCGGCGGCGACGCCAAGGCCGGCGCCGGGTCGCTGTTCGGGCTGCAGGTCGCCCCCGGCGGGCACGGCCTGTACTACGTCGACGACGCGGCAAACTCGCTGCGGCTGTTGCACTGAGTCCGGTTCACACCACGAACGCGCCGTCGCGCTGGAGGACCTCGCCGTCGACGGTGACCGTGCCGCCCCGGCGCAGGTCACAGATGAGATCCCAGTGCAGCGCCGAGACGTTCACCCCGCCGGTCTCCGGATAGGAGCGGCCGAGCGCGAGGTGAACCGTCCCGCCGATCTTCTCGTCGAAGAGGATCGAGCGCGTCCCGTGGGTGATCTGGAAGTTGGTCCCGATCCCCAGCTCTCCCAGGCGGCGTGAGCCGGCGTCGGTGTCGAGCATCTGGTGCAGCAGCGCCTCACCGCGCTCGGCCCTTGCATCGACGACGGCGCCGCCTTGGAAGCGCAGCTTGACCCCGGCGACCTCGCGTCCGCCGAACACGGTGGGAAAGTGAAAGGTGATCTCACCCTCGGCCGAGTCCTCGACCGGGCCGGTGAAGAATTCACCATCGGGCATGTTGCGCAGCCCTCCGCAGGCGACGAACGTGCGCTGGGCGATCGCGAGCTTCAGGTCGGTGCCGGGACCCTGGATGTGGACCTCCTCGCGCCCCCCGATCCACTCGGTCAGCCGTTCGGTCTCGCCGGCCGCGCTCCTCCAGGCGCCGACCGCGTCCTCGCGGTCGCACAGGCACGCGCTGTAGAGGAACTGCTCGTAGTCCGACAGGCTCATCTCGGCCTCGGCGGCGTAGCCGTTGGTCGGGTACTGGCAAAGCACCCAGCGCAGCTCGCCCTTGGCCGAGCGCTCCATCATCCGCTCCATCACCGGCTCGCGCGAGCGCTGCACGCGCACCTGGCGCGCGGGGTCGACCTGCGAGAGCTCGCGCGTATTCTCCTGCGCGCGCACGCGGATGCGCACGTCCGAGCGGTCGGTGAGCAGCTCGGTGACCGGCGAGACGAAGTCGAGCTGCTCGTCGCTGGCGTGCTCGAAGAGGGCGGACTCGGCGCCCCGCGGGGTCACCGACAGCATCGGCTGGCCGCCGGCGCGCAGCGTCTCCTCGAAGACGGCGAGGATCAGCGACTCGGCGGCGCTGTCGCCCTCGATGGCGACGAGGTCGCCGGGCTGGACGGCGGTGGAGTGGCGGACGAGGACTTGGGCGAGGCGCTGAGCGCGTTGATCGATCATGACGTGCAGGCTATTCGCTGTGCGGGGGCGCGCATGCGCGCCCCCGGGGGGCGGCGCAGGCGCCGCCCCCGGCCCGCGGTGCATGCACCGCGGGCCGGCGGGGTGCATGCACCCCGCCGCATATCCTGAGAAGGTCATGGCCAAGACCAGCAAGCGCAAACTCGGGGCGGGCGACGTGGCGAGCAACCGCCAGGCGGCCTACCGGTACCACCTGCTCGACCGGTTCGAGTGCGGCATCGTGCTGCTCGGGACCGAGGTCAAGGCGCTGCGCGAGGGCTCCGCGCAGCTCAGAGAGTCCTACGTGCTGCTGCGCGACGGCGAGCTGTGGCTGCACGGGGCGCACATCCCGCCCTACGGGCCGGCCAATCGCGAGAACCACCAGCCCGACCGCGACCGCAAGCTGCTGCTGCACCGCCGGGAGATCGACCGCATCGCCGCGCGCATCAACGAGCGTGGCCTGACCGTGGTGCCGACGCGGATCTACTTCAAGGGCCCGCGCGCGAAGGTCGAGATCGCGCTCGCGCGCGGCAAGGACCTCTACGACAAGCGCGAATCGATCAAGACGCGCGACACGCGGCGCGACATGGATCGCGCCCTGCGCGAGGCCGGCCGCTAGAAGGGGTAATGCACGTAGGTGGCGTGCATCGCCACCGCGAGCACGGCCACGAGCAGCAGGTAGACCGCGCCGATCGCCACGCGCTGGCGCGGGCGCACCTTGTAGTAGGAGCGGTCCCGGTCGCGCACGCGACGGTAGGTCTCGAAGACCGCGAGGATCAGGATGATCGGCAGGATGCCGCCGTGGACGGTGAAGGTCAGGTAGGCCAGCAGCCCCAGGCCCGCGAACCACATCCACGGCGTCATCGCCGCCATCGCGCGCCCCCCGTCCAGGGGCACGACCGGCAGCAGGTTGAACAGGTTCAGCAGGAAGCCGACGTAGGCCAGGCCCTTCAGCAGCGGGTCGCCGGTGAGGCCGTACAGCGCGAGCGCGCCGAAGGCGCCGAGCGTGCCGAGCACCGGCCCGCCCAGGCCGACGCGCGCCTCGGCCGCCGCGTCGTCGCCGAGCGAGCGCGCGGTGATCACGGCGCCCAGGAACGGGATGAACATCGGCGGGCTCGCGGCGATGCCCTCGCGGCGCAGCGCGATCACGTGGCCCATCTCGTGGATGAGCAGCAGCACGACCAGGCCGGCGGCGAACCACCAGCCGAAGAACAGCGAGTAGGCCGCGATCGACGCGACCGCGGTGCCCGCGGTGAGCAGCAGCTTGGCCTTGGGCACCAGCACGAGCAGGCCGGCCGCGGCGGCGCTCGCGCGGGCGCGCAGCGTGCGCTGCCGCGGGGGCGATACGACGAGCGAACCTTCCATGCTCGGAGTGTGCCACGGCTGTCCGTGCGGCCGCTAAAGACCGCGCGCGAGCGCGAATTCCCGCAGGATGCGGGGTCGTCGCGCGAGCCCCCTTGCCAGCGCCCGTCAGCGAGCGTACGGTCGCTCCAGACGCGGATTCGGGACGTGAAGAGCGAGGCCAAGAGGTGTGAGGCCGCGCCACCCCGACTCCGGCCGGCTCCCGGGCTGGCCGGCGGAAGGGTTCCTCGGGCGCCCCGGGTCCGCGTCCTCTCTCGTTCTACAATGAACGTTCACTCCTGGGGACGACAGGCTTCGACGTGGTCGGTTCGTGGGGGTGGTTGCGAGTCGAGGTCCCGGGCGGCCTCGTAAAACACCCGGGAAAACCATAAGTGCGGACTCTCACGAGTACGCCCTCGCCGCTTAGTCAATAGCTAAGCCGTGAGGTCTCGGCCCCCGCGAGCCCGCGGCGGGGCTCCCCGGGATCAGATAGCGGGCTCACCCGGGGCGGCCCGCCTCCGCCAATCCGGGGACATCTTCAGGGGGCTGGTCTTGCGCAACCCCGCCGGCGAGGCGAGCGCGAGATGAGATCAGAGCGCCGGCTACGCTCGTAGACGCTACCCATCACGCGATTGCGGACGCGGGTTCAATTCCCGCCGTCTCCACCTTTTGACGGACAGTCGAACCCCGGTTCCTCCCAGGAGGGCCGGGGTTCGAGTCGTTCCAGGGCCCGGAGGTTGATCAAGGCGTTGGCGGGTTCGATCGCACGTCCATTGCCGGGGCCATTCTCCCGAGGTCGTGTCACGAAGGAACCGGCTGAGGCTCCACAGTGCACGACCGCGCAGAACTCACGGACGATTGGCCAAGGCGGTCCGGGCGCCCGCACTGCGCACCCTCGGAGGCCGACGCTGCTCCTCGAGCGCGGGGTTACGCCGGCTGACGTCGCCGTCCAGCTCGGGCACAGTGATGGCCGGCGGCTCGTGCAGGTGCTCCATGGGCACCCGCCCGAGGACCGGGCACGCGGCCGCCTCAAGCTGGCCTTCGGCGGAGCCAGCTCGGCGAGCAGCGACCACGTCACGGCGAACCGCACATGCTCCTAACCCGTGCCGGCGGGCGCTTGTTCGAGGTTGCCCTCGGGGAAAGGTCATTCGCTACCGAGCGATCACATTTTGCGCGGGACGAGGTCCGTGCTACCGATCGCTCGCATTACCCTCCCGACGATGCTAACGTTACCGATCGGTAGCAATGAAAGCTTCCACACCTACTGCCTTTGGTGAGGCGCTGCGCGCCCGGCGTCGAGACCTGAGGCTGACTCAGGATACTCTCGCCGGCGTGGTCGGCGTCAATCGCCGGGTCGTTAGCGAGTTAGAGCGCGGCAAGGGAACGGTGCGGCTCGAAATCGCGCTGGAGTTGGCGCAGGCGCTGGGTCTGGACGTCGACCTTCGGCCGCGCAGCTGATGGAGGAATTGGTCGTCTATCTCTCGGGTGCGCGCGCGGGTCGCCTCATCCTGAAGGACAACGGCAACTTGCAGTTCCGCTACGACGCCGACTACCACGGCCCGGTGGTGTCGCAGTCGCTGCCCATCCAGGAGGCCGCACACCCTCACGCCGTGAGTCGTGCAGTCTTCGGCGGGCTGTTGTTGGAGGGGGATGCACGCGACGCGCTGGCGCGAAACCTTGGGATCTCTTCGGGCAACGACTACGCACTGCTCAAGGAGCTGGGGGGGGATTGCGCGGGCGCCGTGGTACTCGTCGGACCCGACGACGGATTTCCGAATTTCCCGCAGCTCAGGTCGCTGGACGCCGGGAAGCTCGACGCTGTACTGCGAGAGTTGCCCCAGCGGCCGCTCGCGGCAGATCCTCGAGAAGGGATCCGACTATCGCTTGCTGGCGCACAGCCGAAGCTGCCGGTTGTGATCGAACGCGAGGACGTGGCTCTGCCGCTCAATGTGGCGGCTGCGACCACTCACATCATCAAGCCCGAGCCAGCGAGATTCCCCGGGCTGGTCGACAACGAAGGATTCTGCATGGAGCTGGCGCGTGCCGTCGAGCTCCCGACGGCACGCACGAGCAAGCGCGTCACCGCGACGGGCTTGCCCTACCTCCTTGTCGAGCGGTACGACCGCGACGTGACCGCGGAGCCGATCCGGAGGCTGCATCAGGAGGATGTGTGTCAGGCATTGGGACGCCCGAGTGATTGCAAATACCAGGCTGAAGGAGGTCCGAGCATCGCCGACACGGTGGCGCTGCTACGAGCGTGTTCGGCTGTGCCTGCCCAGGATCTGCCGACGCTTTGGCGTGCGATCGTCTTCAACTGGCTCATCGGTAACTGCGACGCGCACGCGAAAAATTTCTCCCTCCTCTACGACGCCGGCGCGCCCACTCTTGCTCCGCTGTACGACCTCGTGAGCACCACCGTGTACGAAGAGCTGACGACGCGTCTGGCGATGACCATCGACGGGGCGCGAACGATCGAGGACGTGACGCCCGACGCATGGATCGCCCTTGCGGCGGAGGTGGGCTACAGCACGCGGTTCGTGCGGACCGCCACGGAAGTCTTGACTGAGCGCGTCTTGGAGGAATCCGGCCGGCTCATGGCAGAGCCGTGGCACGACAACGACTCCGCAAAGGCGGTACGAGAGGGCATAGTCGGGCGTGCGAGCTGAGCGTCACCGCATCCCGCGGGCCGATGTAGACGACGGGCGCATCACGGCACGGGCTGCCGTGAGGTCACTGCGACATCGTCACGGCGCGGCGCCGGCCGGGAGTGTGGCGGTCTGGCGCGAAAAGCCCGCAGAAGGTCAAACGAGCGCGCCGACCACCAGGGCGGTCAGTGCTTGTAGCCGGGCCTGGTGATCTGGAGCCGGGCGCCGGCGGCGAGCCAGACTGCCATCGAAGCTGGTGTTCACCGCGGGCGACGACAGCGCGCCGTCCGGGTGAGTCGTCAACTTCGACCGCGGCCACACGTTGCCTCGCTCGACCTTTCGCCGACGCGTCATCGCGCGGAAGCGGGCGTCGTGTTGGGGTCCGGAACCGCCGCTCGTCCACGGCTGCGGCCGGACGTCGTAGCACCCAGTGCCTGCCGAGTGCTTGCGCCGGTAGCAACTCGGTAGCGGCGCAATCGCTGGCGACCCTCATTTGCGGGTGGTTTCGCACTGGCCGCACCCGCCGTCTCCACCTTCAGACGAGAGCCGCCCTTCGGGACGGCTCTCGTCGTGTCTGCGGGTGCGGTCGTGTCAGCCATCAGGACGGGTGCGGGTCCCGTATGGGGACAGCGTTCCGATCCCGTGCCGGCCCGAACTGGTGTCCGGGCCGGCGGTGCGTGACGTCGGCTCAGGGCTACTGCCGGTGGCCGCCGGCTTGTCGGTGCGCAGGAAGGGTCAGTTCACCACGATGCCTGACGGGGCGAGGTCGCGTGCGGGCAGCATCGTCGGCGAGCTGGCGAGCTCCGACAGGGTTCCGCCGTGGACGGCGAACGCGCTCACCACCTCCGACGTACCGCCGACGACGAGCAGGCTCCGTCCATCGGGGGAGAGGCGCGCGTCGATGTCGCCGCCGGTGCTTCCGCCGATCGGGACGCTGCCGACCAGGGTCAGGTGCCCGAACTGGCCGACCGCGTAGGAGGAGATGTTCTCCGAGCCGGTGTTGACTGTAAACAGGTACCGGCCGTCGTGGCTGATCTCGACCCAGCACGGAGCGGTCTGGCCATCGGCGAACGGTGAGGTGCTCACCGGACTGAGCGCCCCGGAGAAGCCCACGGTGTAGGACGACACCGTGCCGAGGCCGGCGCCATTGTGTGCGTTGCTGACGAACAGCTGGAACGGGTTGACGGGGTTGAACTCAGCACCGAGCTGTCCGAGGCCCTGCCCGGCGTACGGCGATCCGGGAGCGGCCCGGAGACGACCGTCCGAGCGAACGGCGAAGCTGTCGATCTCCGACGAGGCGACCTCCGTGCCAACCAGCGTCGTGCCGGTGGCGTTGAGCAGGACGTCGCCCAGCGCCGATCCCGAGGCGACGGTAACGGTCGAGCTGGTGATCGGGAGCAGGCGCCCATCCGGCGTGAGACGGAACCCTGTGTAGTTGGGGCTGCCCGAGTTCGCGACGTAGACCAGGTCACCGTGGACCGCGATGCTGTTGGGCTCGATCCCGCCCGAGGAGACGGGGGCGCCGATCTCGGTCGGGACACCGTTCCAGCCAACCCGCAGGACGGAGATCTGGTTGCTGCCCGCGTCGACGGCCAGCAGATAGCGGCCATCGTAGGCCGACTGGATCGCTCCCTGCGACGCGAGGCTTGCGCCAGTTCCCGCGCCGCCGATCTCGACAGGTGAACCTGGTGTCGGTGTCAGCGAGCCGTCGGCGTGCCGGTCCAGTTCGTCCACCGTGTCAATACCCGGGGTGTTACCGTCGATATAGGCGTGGCCGACGACCGGTGACAGCGGCGTTGCGCTGGCGGCGGCGCCGGTGAGAGCCAGCGCTCCGACTGCGAGCGAGCATGACTTGAGCGCTCGGGCTCGGTGGATTCCCATGGTGACTCCTCGGTGTTCGGTCGGCCCTCGGGGTGAGAGTCGGGACTCGGAGGAGTTGATCACCTTGATGTGTCAGAACGATGAACTGATGACGTCTGACCGGCAGCCGTAAGAAAGGCGCAAGGCTTTCGTAGCCGCTTCAGGGAGCGGGAGACGACGTGGAGATCGGCTGGAACGAGCCCCGCACACTCGGGAGTAGTTGTCAACAGTTGCCGGCCAGGGTGCCGGCTCCCACGGGTGCAGGCCGGCTCGTGCTCGTACCGTCGATGGCCGTGGGCTCCGGCTGCGCGGCTCGCAGCGCGGTCGACGACGGCCGCTGGCCACGAACTTTGAGCCGCGGCTGTCATACGCACCATGATGCTGCGTATGACGATGCCGAGCGTTCGGGTCCCGGATGAGGACGCGGCGCAGGTTCAGCCGTGGGCCGAGGAGCTGGGAGTCGATCGGAGATCCCGTGCAATGCGCTGAACCGGCACCTCGTGGCGCCGAGCGGTGAGCGGGACGCCGGCGCGTGGGAGAGCGGGTTGTCCGATATCGCCAACTGGGGGCCGGCCGAGGACTGGACCCGCTGGGCGATGAAGCAGGGCGAGATCTGGTTCGCCGCGACGCTCGGGCGGTCTGCCAGTGCGCGTGCCGATCCCGTGGCCGACCGCGTCCGATCGGGCGACGGCGTCCCGTCCGAGTGCGTCATCGACTTCGACAACCTCCAAACGTCGCCTCGCGCTGCGTAACGGCGTCGGGTGCTGAGCCCCCGGGCGCGTCGGCCAGAGTGTGGTCGCAGCCCAATGCCGGTGGCGGCCATTTGCGGGTGGTTTCGCGCTCGGTGTACCCGCCGTCTCCACCTCTGCAGTGAATTCGAACCGCCCTGCGCGCCCGTCTGGCCGAGGGCGTTTCGATGAGCGGTGCGTACAGCCCGGAGCCTGCGGCGATCTCGGTGACGGCCGCCTCGGGGTCGTCGTGGCGATGCTGCCGGCGAACGGTGGTGCCGTCGTCTGGGGCGTCGTCCGCGAGCACCAGCGCGACTCGCAGTAGCGCGAGCGCGAGTGGCTCGGGTGGGGCCTGCGCCAATGCCGACGATGGTTGGTGTCGTCGCGGCGATCGTGGGTGCGAGGGGACGAGCCGCGGGGGTGGCCTGGCGGCCCGGGTGTCCGGGCCTCTGCTCAGGCGTCGATGAGAGCGTCGAGGCTGCGCAGGATGTGCGCGCGCAGGACTGGCCATGGGGGGACTGCGGTGGTCTTGTTGGCGAGGTTGTCCACCAGGATGCATCCGCGGAGTGTGGCGATCGTGATTCGTAGCCAGTCGGGGGCTTGCGGGTGGGTGGCGAGCCCGGGTACGACGGCGGCAGCGATCGATTGGGCGATCTCGTCGAAGCGCTCGAGCACGCGTAGCGCGCCGGCCGCGATCTCGGGGTCGGTGCGTGCGGCGGCCAGGACCTCCATGATCGCGCGGCTGTGGGGCTGGTGGAAGAGCTCCCAGAGGTAGTCGACGAGCAGGGCGACGCGTTCGCGCTCGGACGGGGCCGGTGGCGGATTGGCGATGACTGCCTGCTTGACCTGCTCGGCGAGTTCGAGCAGCGCGGCGTCGACGAGAGCGGCCTTGGTTGGATAGTGGTGCTGTAGGGCGCCCTGACTGACGCCGGCCCGCTCGGCGACCGCGCGCGTGGTGGTGGCGGCGTAACCCAGCTCGACGAGGCTGGCCAGCGTCGCCGCGTGCAGGGCCGCGCGCGTGGCCTCGCGCCGCTCAACGCGGCTGCGCGGCCGGTGCGGACCAGCGGTGGCCATCACCGAGCCGACGATAGCAATTTCGCCAGTCATCTGACTTGACAAGTCATCTGACTTGTGATTGGCTCGCCGTATGTCAACCACACCTCTCTGGCGCCGAGGGCCCGCGCCACAGCCAGCCGGGCCCACCGACTACGGCTATTTCGGCCCCGAAACGGTGATCTGGCGGGTTATCACCCATCCGGTCACCTCGCTGATGGCGTTTCAGACCTCGAGCATGCTGGAGATCGCCCACCGACACATGCAGGCGGTCATCCTCGGCCACGACCGCGGGGTTCGAGCGGCGATCGCCGGCAACGGGCACGTGCTGCAGATCCTGCGCCGGGTGCAGCGAACGGTCGGAGTCCCGATGCCGATCCTGCTGGGCGACACGCCGACCGCCGATCGGGTGGCCAGCCATCTGCGCCGGTTCCACGGCGGCATGACTGGGGTGGTTCCCGGATCCCACAGCGAGCGCTATGACGCCGGCTCTCCCGAGCTGGTCGTGTTCGCGCACGTCACGATCTTCCACGCGTTCCTGCGCAACTACGAGGCGCTCGCGTTCGGCCCCGGCCGTCGGCCAGCACGGCTCCCACAGGCCCAGCGCGACCGCTACTTCCAAGAGCTGGTGCCGTTCGCCGAGCTGATGGGCGTCCCGCGCGCGCTCGTGCCCGACTCAACGGCGGCCGTAGCCGACTACTACGCCGCGATCGCCGGCCAGTATGGAGAGATCCCCGGCCACGCGCAGGCGCGCCCCGCGATCCGGCGGGCGTCACTGCGTGCGGCCCGCCGGCAAGACCTCCCGCTCGTGCCCCTGGCCATCGCGTTCACCGTCAGCCAACTACTGGCCCTGGCCATCGTCCCGCGCCCAGTCCGACGGCTGCTGGGAATCCCAGCCGCGCTGGACCCAGCGCTCGCCGCAGCACTCGCCGCCGCCCGGCCAGGATTCGCGCCGCTGGTCCTGCCCACGGTCGGCGACCGCCTGACACGCACGGTCGCCGGCCCGGACGCTCTACGACTCATCCGCGCCGCACGCGCCACGATGGCCTCGCCCCGCGAACCGGTCCGCGAGCTCGCCCACGCCGCCTGACCCCAGCACAACCCCAGCCGCCCACAGCCAAACCACCACCGAAACACGCGCATTCACGATGAGGCCTCGTCGCTCTGTTGCCGGCCGCGCGAGGCGCCGATGAGGAGCACCGTTGCGTGCTGCGAGGCCGCGCTCATGGCTGCTCTTCGAGCTCTACCGCCCGCTCGCCGGGCCCGGCGACATATGGCGGCAGACCGTAGAGGGACTCGGCATTGCCGTGGGCGATCTTGTGTTGATCGGCGAGGCTGGGGAGCGTGCCCATGAAGTCGGTGATGGCGACAGCGTCGAGTCGGTGAAACGGATAGTCCCCGGAGAGCAGGAGGCGGTCGACGCTCGTGAAGTCCAGCGCATGCCGGAGCAGACGCGGGACCAGCATCCCGCTGGTCGCGATGTGGACGTTCGTCGGGAAGTACTCGGCGACTCGACGCTCGAGGTGGGTGGCGACGTTGGAGAGGCTGTCAATCCGGTCGAGCGCGAAGAGCAGCATCTCGCCCCAGTGCCCCAGGACGATCTGTAGGTCCGGGTGGCGATCGAAGGCGCCGCGGACGATGAGCCGAAGCGCCGCAAGCCCCGCCTCGATATGCCATCCCCAGCCGAAAGTCGCGAGCGCCAGGTCCGTCGTCGAGTCGAACCCACCGTAGGACGCCTCGCGGACCGCGTTTGGAGGCATCTGCGGATGGATGAACACCGGCCGGCCCAAGCCGGCGGCGGTTGCCAGCAGATCGTCGTAGATCGGGTCATCGAGCGGGCGCTCGCCGCTGCGCCCGTAGGACATGATCCCGACGTGGCCCGTCGCGTCCGCGGTCCGCTGGAGCTCGGCCAGCGCTGCATCCGGATCTGACATCGGCAGGGTCGTCATCGCCCTCAGACGGGTTGGGTGGCGATCGGCGGTCTCGGTCGCACGGTCGTTCGCCTCGCGGCACAGTGCGACCGCGTCGCGAGCCGGGAGGCCGTGGGTTCCCGGCGGGGCGATAGAGAGGATCTGCACGTCGATGCCCGCCGCGTCCATCGCCTCGACCCGTCCCTCGCCGATGTCCAGCAGACGCGCGGTGATGTCGCCGCGGTCGTTGAGCGCCACGCTGTCATCTCGCGCCCCTGCCGGCTGCGCTCGCAGCGCCCGGTCGATTCCTCGGGTGCTCCAGTGCTCTTCGATGGCGATCAGTCTCATCATGCCCCTTTGGCTCATGCGGCGTTGAGCGAACGTATCAGGTTCGCTCAACGCCTGTAGAGTCAGTCGCGTGGACGCGGACGCGACCGAACCGAGGACACGCGCGGCCAGGCGCGCGGCGACCGCGCAGCGGATCCTCAAGGCCGCGCAGTTCGAGTTCGGCGAGCGTGGACTTGACGCCACGACGGTGCGCGCGATCGCGACGCGCGCCAGAGTCGACCCGTCGCTGGTGATTCAGCACTACGGTTCAAAGAACGACCTGTTCGCGATCGCCGCCCAGCTTCATCGCGAAAGCACCGACGAAGACGTCATCGAACACCTCCTCGACGTCCTCGACGTGCGGCTGAACGAGCTGCCGCCGGAGACTCGAGCCTTGGTGCGGTCGATGCTCACAGCGCCGGAGGCGACACTGGCGATGCAGGAGTTCCTCAACGAGCGGGTCAAGGGCCTCTCGCGCGCGATCGAAGGCGTCGACGCCGACCTGCGGGCGGCCCTGACCGTCAGCAGCGTCCTCGGCCTTACGATCGCGCGGCACTTCCTCGGGCTGCACGCCCTTACCGAGATCTCCGAGGAGCAGATCGCGAGGACCGTCCGGCCATGGCTCACCGCAGCCCTCGGCGAGGACACCACCGCGCCACGCTCCGCCGATTCAGCAAGGCCCGAGCAGCCCCCGACCCCCTAAAGGTCGTTGGCCGCAAGCGCGCGCGATTCCCGGGCAGGCCGGCGCGCCTGCTCGCCCCACGTGCAACCACGGACGAGCGTCACCGATCCTCTGCGCCGCGCTGTCCCGACGATCGCGTAGGCGACCAGGGGACCGTGCAGGTGTCGGGCCGGCCGCGGTCAGGGGTTCAGCTGCGCGGGCGCGAGGTCCCTGCTGGCAAACCAGGCGAGGGCTCTGCGGATGCTGGTGAGCTTGCGGGCGAGCTCTTGGACGGCCGGCGCGCCGTCGTCGCTGAAGAGCTTCAGGCGCGCGTGGGCGTCGGTGACCGAGTCCTCCATGGCGACCAGAGCGGTCCACTCGAGGTGGCCCGACCCGTCCTGGCCGAGCTTCTGGCGCGCCAGTGCTCGCGCCTGCAGGTGGATGACGGTGAGCTCGACCTCGCGGGGGCTTCCGGAGATGAGCGCTCCGGCGGCGATCGCTCCGCCCGCTCCGCCGAGCAGGCCCACGATGCCGACGCCCCCGAGCATCCCGCCCGGGCCCAGCGCGCTCAGGCCGGCGACGATCGCCGCCGTGCCGGCCAGTGCCTCGGGTGCTGCGGCGATGACCAGCCAGGGAGCCGCGAGGATCACCGCAGTCCCCACCACGGCCAGAGCGGCGCGCCTCCAACGCCGTGCATCCTCGCTGTGCGCGTCGCGGGCGTTCTGTTCGGCTTCGGCGACGGTGTCCGCCCATGCGCTGGGAACGGAGAGATCCAGCGCGAGCGCGCTCAGCGCGGCGCGACGCTCGCGGGCGGGAACCTGGATCTCGTAGGGCTTGATGGGGTTGATCGTCCAGGCGGCCAACAGCGCGTCGATCGCGGCCTGGGGATCCAGGCGGTCTTTCAGGAACGCTGCGTTGTCATCGCTCAGGCGCTGAAGGACCGGCTCGTTCTCGCCGGCCTGGGCCAAGGCGCGGGCGAGCGCCTGGTTGACCAGGCTGCGGGCCTGGTCAAAACGGGTGCGTCGCTCGCCGGGTTGCTGTGCCTGCTCGAGGCGTAGCGCGTGCTGGGCGCCGATGACCAGCGAGAGCATTCCCTCCGAGAGCGGAAGGTCTGGAAGATGGCGGGCGGGCTGCGCGGCCGAGGTGCGGCTCGCCGCTCGCCGGTCCAGCCACTCAAGCGCCCGGGCGACCGTCGGGTCCTGCAGATACCGCGGGGCAGTGTGGGCGGATCGGCCGGTACCGGTGTCGATGAAGGCATCCAGAGCCTCGGGGATCACCGGTGAGAGTCCGCGGCAGCCGGTGAGCAGATCTCCGCGGCCGACCACGTTGACCCACGGCCCGCTCAGCAGCTCGTAGGGGAAGCGGTCGCGTCGGCGGGCCAGGTGCTGGCCGAGTGCGGGAAGGGCCAGCGGGCTGCCGATCGTGACGAGCATCTCAAGCCGGCACTCGCGCGGCAGCAGGTAGAGCAGGTCGGCCGCGACCACCGAGCCCAGGCTGTGCGCGATGATCACCAGATCGGCGCCGTCGGGAATCGCCGAGAGGACGCGCGCGTGGATCGCGTTGCGCCGATCCGCGCTCTTCAGGTAGGCGGCGGCGTCGGCGAACAGGCGAGGAATGACTGTCTCGCTGAGCGCATCAGCGGTGACGCCCGCAAGGCGGGAGGGGCTCACTCGCCCGCGGATGCCGGTCCGCTCCAGGTCGGCAACCGCGGACCAGTAGAGCCCGGCCGTGCGCTCGTAGTCCTCCTGCGATCCCTTCTGGTAGGTCATCGGCGGGGACTCGCCCTTGGGTACCGTCTCGGCTTCCAGGAGCTGCAGATACGAGGGGGCGAGCACGCGGTAGCCGCGCTCCTCCAGCGATGCCGTCCCCTCGCGCTGCAGTGCGCCGTCCAGCGCCTGCCTCCACTGGGCGGCTGGATCGTCGTTGCGCACCCCGTGAATGAACAGCAGCACCCGCTGGGGTTGCGGCTGCGCGCCACTCACCTGTCAGATCCTCGCGTCGCGGGCATACCTGCTTTGAACCTATCGCGGGCTGCCGCGGTCGCGTCATGCGGACGCGGCGAGACCGGGCTCCAGCGTGTCGGCGAGGAGCCGGTCGATGAACGTCCGGGGGATGCGCGCTGCGGTGAGCGCCCGATAGACGATCGGCCCGCACAGCGCGTCGAGGGCGGCGTCGATGTCCAGCGTGGACGAGAGCTCGCCGGAGGTAACTCCGGACCGCAGCATCTCGCGCTCTCTCGCGCGCTGGGGGTCGAGGTAGCGCTCGCGGAAGACGCGCGCGGTCTCGGGGTCGTGCTGGGCCTCGCCGATCAGCGCGAGCAGCACCTTGCCCGCCGGCTCCTTGGTGAGAAACCGGGCGAGGCTGAGGAGATACCGGCGGCTGCGCTCGAGTGCGGAGCCCTTGCCCGGGACCGCCAACTGGTGGCTTGCGTCGTCGATCAGGGTGTCGAGCAGGATGTCGACCTTCGACGGCCACCAGCGGTAGATCGTCTGCTTGGCCACACCGGCGCGCGCGGCGATCCCCTCGACGGTGACGCCGCCGAAGCCGCGCTCGACGAGCAGGTCATCGGCGGCGTGCAGCACGGCCAGGCGGGCGCTCTCATCACGTCGGTGGGGCGCACGCCCCTTGGGGGTACGAGATCGCGTCGGCTCAGGCATCCAAGTGCGGGAAACGATAAGGCAACGCACCGTCTCGCTTCAGTCCCGCCTGAGACGCACCGTTGCGTCTAGCATCGGCCGCATGAGAGCTCGAGGAGCACATCAAGAGAGGCTGCCGCAGGGCGGCGGGCCAGAACGCGCCTCGGCGTCGTCACGGTGGCGCCGGCGGTCGCGCACGCTCCCGGGCCCTGGCGCGAGGTGCACAGCGCCCCAGGCGCGGCCATGGCCGCGCCGGCGGCGAAGATGCGGCGGCCTTGCCGTGGAGCTCGGCGGCGGCGGTTGTTGCTGTGGGCGGGCGTGCCGACCGCGCTCGCGCCGCGGCGCTGATCGCCTCGCGGGTTCCCGACCAGAACCCGCACCCGCGACCCAGTCGACGGCGCCGGCGCACTGTTGCTGACCGCGGGCAGGGTGGCGCTGCTGTACGGCGTCATCGACGGCCCGCAGCTCGGGTGGGCTCCTGGCAGGTGCTCGGTCGGAGCGCTGGTCCTCGCGGTCGCGCTGCTCGGCGGCGCTTGCGCGGTACGAGTTGGCCGTCCGGCAGCCGATGCTCGACCCGCGCCTGTTCAAGCTCTCCGGCGTGCGCGCCGGCGCGGCGGGGATCGTGGCGCTGTTCTTCGTGCTGCTCGGGCGCTTCTACATCAGCGCCCAGTACCTGCAGGACGTCAAGGGCTCCTCGCCGCTGCTCACGGGGGCGTGCATCCTGCCGCTGGCGATCGCGATGCCGTACACCAGCGCGCGCAGCACGCGCGTGGCCGCCCGCATCGGCGCGCGGGCCACGATCGTGGTCGGCCTGCTGTCGGTTGCCGCGGCGATCGCGCGCTGGTGTCGTTCGCGACGGCGGCAACCCCTCCGCGCTCCACGGACTGTTGCTCGCGCTCGTCGGCGCCGGCATGGGTCGGGCGATGCCCCCGCTCTCGGGGATGATCGTCCAGGCGCTGCCGCCCAGCCACGCGGGCGTCAGCTCGGCCCTCACCAGCACGACGCGTGAGTTTGGCTCGGCGCTGGGGTGGCCGTGCTGAGCACCCTGCTGACCGTGCGCTTTGCCGGTCACCGGCCGGCCGGGCCACGACACCTCGCCGGTGCCCAGGGGTAGGCGGTCAGGCACTGGATCACCGCCGCGCTGCGTGACGCCTCGAGCCTCCAGTCCCGTCGTTCGCGCGCGGCTGCTGCACGGCACGCGCGACGCCTTCACGAGCGGCACGAGCATCGGACTACGCGTCGCGGTCGTGCTGCTTGTGCTCACGGTCGCCGTCGTGGCCGGCCAGCATCCGAAGGAGTCGACCGAGCGGGCATGACCTGAGGCGATTCACCCGCGATCCGTGCGCTGGTAGCGTGCCCGTCGAGGTAACGCCAACGAGGGGAGAGGTGATGATCACAGGACAGCGCACCAGGCGCGCGGCACTGGCGGCCGCCGCGCTCAGCGCGGCCGCGGCTCCCGGCCTGGCTCTTGCGGCCGCGCCCACCAAGGGCGGGACCTACATCGGCTCGCAGGTCGAGATCGCCGTCGCCGCGAACGGCAAGTCGCTCACGATGGTGGGCACGGGCTACTGCGCCAGGAAGGACGACGGGTGGAGCGTGCACAAGGTCGCGATCCACAAGGGGACCTTCTCGTTCAGCGGGTCGACGGCGGCTCCCGTCCACGCCCATGCGGCTATCACCGGCACGTTCAACGGCGGCAGCGACGTCTCGGGCACGGTGAAGGTCGGCGACTGCGCCAAGCAGCGCTACACCGCCGCCCCCAGCCAGGGCGGTCAGGGCTAATCGTGGGCTAATCGATCGCCGGGGCGCCGGCCTCGCCGAGCGTCGCCGCCCCGCTGCCCAGCAGTCGCAGGGTCTCCTCGTCGCGTGCGCCCGGCTCGGCGGTGTAGGTGTAGATCGTCAGACCCGCGTCGGCGGCGAGCTCGAGGCGCTCGAAGTTCAGGGTGAGGTCGCCTACCGCCGGGTGGTGAAAGCGCTTGACGCCGTTCTCACAGACGCCGCTCGCGTCGCCGCGCTCGAGTCGCATGTAGGAGGGGACGCTCACGCCAGCGAGCACGGCGACCTCCGCGCGGCGCAGTCCCCGGACGCGGCGGCTGGCGAACGTGGGCAGCCCGACCTGCTCGGGCGTGATCCTCGCCCGACGCGAGGTCAGGAGCCGCGGATCTCGCTGCGGGGTCCATGCACCGCGACAGCCTAGTGGTGCCACTAGAGGCCCCGCGCCCACCCGTGGGTGACCCTGCCAGTACCCCTGTCCCCAGGGACGCTCACGCGAACGCATGAGCTGCTTTCGTGGGCGGCGCACGAGACGGAGATCCCCAGGAAAGGCAAGGAGACATGCGAGCGACCTTGATGCACGCCGCCGGAGACGTTCGGATCGAGACCGTCCCCGACGCGAGCCTGATCGAGCCGACCGACGCCGTCGTGCGCGTCACGCGCGCCTGTATCTGCGGCAGCGACCTGTGGCCGTACGCGTCGATGGACCTGGGCGGTGAGGCTCGCCCGATGGGCCACGAGGCCCTCGGCCTCGTCGAGGAGATCGGCGACGACGTCCACACGGTCAAGCGCGGCGACCTCGTGGTGATGCCGTTCGCGTTCTCGGACGGCACCTGCGCGTTCTGTCATGAGGGCCTGCACACCGCGTGCGTGCGCGGCGGCTTCTTCGGCCAGATCGGCGTCGGCGGGGCGCAGGCCGAGGCCGTGCGCATCCCCCAGGCCGACGGGACGCTGTTCGTAGTGCCGGTCGGCCTGGACGAGGCCCTGACCGCCTCGCTGCTGACCCTGTCGGACGTCCTGGGCACCGGCCACCACGCCGCCCGCGTCGCCGGCGTTCGCCCGGGCAAGAGCGTCGCCGTGGTCGGCGACGGCGCCGTCGGCCTGTGCGGGGTGATCGCCGCCAAGCGGCTCGGCGCCGAGCAGATCATCATCATGGGCCGGCACGCCGATCGGATCGCGCTCGCCCGCGACTTCGGCGCCACCGACGTGGTCAGCGAGCGCGGCGGGGAGGCGGTCGAGCGCGTGCGCGAGCTCACCGGCGGGCTCGGCGCCCACTCGGTGCTCGAGTGCGTCGGCCTGGAGCAGTCGACCGAGACCGCGATCGCCGTCACCCGCCCGGGCGGCGCCGTCGGGCGCGTCGGGGTCCCCCAGGACGGATCGATGGCCGGCTCGCAGCTGGCGTTCCGCGGAAACATCACCGTCGGCGGCGGTCCCGCCCCGGTGCGCGCCTACATCGAGGAGCTGCTCCCCGACATCCTCGAGGGGCGCATCGAGCCGGGCCGCGTCTTCGACCGGACCGTGGGCCTGGACGGCGTGCCCGACGGGTACCGTGCGATGGCCGAGCGCGAGTCCCTGAAGGTGGTGGTGCGGCCGTGACGGTCGCCGCCCGCCGACGAGCCAAGGAGACACGATGAAGATCACCCGCAACGCCCCCGAGACGGTCCAGGGCCCGAGCGACTGGTTCACCGGCACCGTCTACATCGACGCGATCGCCGCCGCCGCGCCGCCCTCGCGGCTGGCCGCCGCGAGCGTTCACTTCACCCCCGGCGCGCGCACGGCGTGGCACACGCACCCCTTCGGCCAGACGATCTTCGTCACCGAGGGGCTCGGCCGCTGCCAGCGCCGCGGCGGGCCGGTCGAGGCCATCCGCCCCGGCGACCGCGTCTACTTCGAGCCTGGCGAGCAGCACTGGCACGGCGCGGCGCCCGACCGCTTCATGACCCACATCGCCATGCAGGAGGTCGACGACGAGGGCAACCCGGCGAGCTGGGGCGAGCACGTCAGCGACGAGGAATACGCTCAGACGCGCTGAACCGGCCTGAGCGTCTCGTCCGCCAGGTCGAGCCCGGGGCCCTCGGTAGGCGAGGTGGCTCACGAGCCCGTTACGCGGTGGTGGCGAACAGCGCCCGCAGCGCGCGAGCGAACAGATCGTCCGGGACGGCGGCGGGATCGATTCGCCGCTGGCGCACGAGCCCGTCGAACAGCACCAGCGCCAGCACCGTCATCTCGCCCGCCGACAGCTCGGCGCGCGCCCCCGAGCGCTCCATCGCCGCGGCGATCAGCGGCTCAAGGCCCCGCATCTGCTCGGCGAGCTTGGCCGAGATCAGCTCCATCGCCTCCGGGTGGCGAGTCGCGTAGAGCCAGAACTCGGCCGCCAGCGAGGGGAATTCGCGGTCGCGCTCGGCGACCTGCACCACGAACCGCGAGAGCGCGTCGAACGGGTCCCGGCCCTCGTCGCTCCAGGCGGCGCTGACCGCGGCGATCCGCCGTATGACGCTCGCCGGACTCGCGGCTGCGGCGGGTCATCTTCCGGGAGGGCAACGTCGTCCTCGGCGACGGTCTGGCTGTGCCGGCCGGGGATCGCCGACGATCCGTGCGCATCGAGCCTGGCCACGACGGTGGTCGGCGCGAGCGGCAGCGCTCGGTGAGCACGCCGCGGGCGACCACCTCGACGGGCGTCGACTGCTTCTACGTCTACGGCACGGTCTCGCAGGAGCCGACGATCAACGCCAACCTGCACGTGGGCAAGGCCGAGATCGCCACCGCGGTCGCCGAGGCGGCGCCGTTCTCCCCGGTGTGCCGGGTCTACGCGCCGATCTACCGCCAGGTCACCGTCGCCGGCCTGCTCGCCCACCCCGATCTGAACTTCGGCGCGGCCGAGACGGTCACGGCCTACGACAGCATCCGCTCGGGCTTCGAGGACTTCCTGGCCCAGGGGAGCGACGGCCGGCCGTTCGTGCTGACAGGGCACTCCCAGGGCGCGGCGCTGGGGATCCTGCTGCTGGAGCGCCTGGTCGACGACGTGCCCGCGCTGCGCCGGCGGCTGGTCGCGGCGATCCTGCTCGGCGGCAACGTCGAGGTCCCGCCTGGGCAGCTCGTGGGCGGCACGTTCAGGCACATCCCGGCGTGCAGCCACACCGGCGAGCCGGGCTGCGTGATCGCCTATTCGAGCTTCCCGTCGCTCCCGCCGGCCGACTCGCTGTTCGGCCGGCCCGGGCAGGGTGTCTCGCTGCAGTCCGACCAGTTCGCCAAGGCGGGACGAGAGGTGCTGTGCGTGAACCCGGCCGCGCTCTCCGGCGGCGCGGGCACGCTCGATCCCGCCTTCCCCGCCCGGGGGGCGCAGGCGACGCCGTGGGTGTCCTATCCGGGCCTGTACTCCGCGCGCTGCGCCCAGGGCGACGGCGCGTCCTGGCTGGAGGTGACCAAGGCGACCGGCGCCGGCGACCGCCGCCCGCTGATCAGCGAGCAGCTCGGGCCGCAGTACGGCTACCACGTCGATGACCTCGACGTCGCCGCCGGCAACCTCGTCGGCGACGTCGCCGCCGCCGAGCGAGGCTGGTCGACCGCCCACGGCTCGGGCGGTTGACCGCTCGCCGTGCTCAGCGGCGCGCGGGCCGGATCACTTCGGTCTTGACCCGCGTGCGCCGGCAGCCGTCGTAGGTGCGGATGCTGCGCAGCTCCTCGCCGTTGCTGCGCGTGGTGGTGATCGTCACCGTGAAGCGCTTGGACGCCGGACGGCGCACGCTGACCGCCTTGAGCGAGCGCCCGCGGGCGCGGGTGCGGATCCGTCCGTTGACGGCGACCGTCGCCGACGTCACGCGCTCCCCGCGTGGCGGGTACAGGCCAAAGCGCAGCGTCGAGGGCAGCGGGCAGGTGCTCGGACCGCCCGGCACCGTGAGCGTGACGGGCACGACGGTCGGGTTGGGCTCGGCGGTCTGCGAGTTGATCGTCACGCTCGTGTGGTAGACGCCGCCGCTCAGGCCGGCGGCGCTGATAGTGACCGGCACGCTTCCGTCGCCCTCGCCGGTGTCGGTCGCCGACGTGGTCGGTGGCGGGCCGACCGGGGCCACCTCGCCGGAGAACAGGTCAGGCGGCACGGTCGCCCACGGCGCGCCGGTCTGCACGCTGTAGACGTAGCCGCACTGCTTGGAGCTGTCGCTGAGCGTGATCGGGACGACCTGGCTCGCGCCGGGCGCGAGGGTGAGCGAGATCGTGCCCGGGGCCGCGGCGATCGTCGGGGTCCCGTTGCCCGACCCGAGCACGAGCACCGCCGGGACGGTGACCTTGACCGACGGGTCGCCGAGGTCGCGGATCACGACCTGGCCGTGATAGGTGCCCTGCTCCATTGGCGGGTAGCCGCCGATGGCGTTGGCGTTGGCCACCGAGGCGAGCGCGACGTGCGACTGGGCGCCGGCGGCGAGCGACCCCTCGGTCGAGATGAGCGGCGCCGTGGGCGCGATCTGCAGCGAGACGCCGCTGGGCTGCAGGTCCGGGCTCAGCCACAGCCCGGTCTCGCTGTAGAAGAACGCCGACCAGTGCAGGACGCTGCCCGCCGGGCCGCCGTTGGTGATCGTCAGCTGCTGCTTGGTGCTCGAGTCGACCGCGCTCGTGTCGCCCGGCCCGTTCAGCGCCGGGAGGTCCTTGAGCTCGTCGTTCCAGAGAGTCGAGCCACACGTCGGCGCGATCGTGTTGCCCGTGGAGTCGATCGCGCGCTCCTTGAACTGCAGCGGGGTCTGCGGGACGCTGATCGTCGCGCGCGGGGTGACCTGGTAGCTGACGTTCACGCTCGCGCTCGCGCCGCCCGGGCCGTGCACGGCGATCGTGCCGGTGTAGCTGCCCGCGGCCAGGCCGCGCGGCGAGGCGCTCCAGGCGAGCTGGCCGGGGAACGATCCGGCGCGCACGTGCAGCCAGCGCGCCGCGCTGGTCGCGGTGAACGTGCCGCTGCGATCGCCGGTCACCGACAAAGGAGAGGTCGTCGACGGCCCACGCAGGTAGCCGTACAGGTTTACGGTCTGCGGCGTCACGTCCAGGTGCCCGGCGTCGGCGATCACGTCGGCGCCGAGGTTGGCGGCGTCGATCGAGCCCAGCCCGGTGGCCATGTCGTAGCCCGGCGCGGCGGCGTACAGGTGGTTCGGGTTGCAGCCCGAGGGGCACGCCGCGGTGTCGTACTGGGCGTCGTTGCTGTCGCTGGTGATGTCAAAGAAGTCGCGTTTGTAGTCGGTCGGGTTGGCCGCCACCCGGTACAGCGCGGGGTTCAGGAAGCCGAGCGTGCCGAGGCCCTTGGCCTTGGCCTCCTGGTCCCAGAGCACCGCCGCGGCGGCGGCGAGCGGCGTGGCCAGGCTCGTCCCGCCGATCGGCTGCCAGCCGAGCAGGCCGCCGGGGAGCGTCGGGGGCACGATCGGCAGGATCGGCCCGAGAAGCGAGCAGTTCGGCGTGGCGCAGTAGACCGAGTAGCCCGGCGAGCCGACGTCGGGGAACAGCTGCGGCGGCGTGCGGGTCATGTCGAGCGCGCCGCCGGCGCCGGGGTCGGCGTTGAGGGCGATGTCGGGCACCTCGCGGCAGAGCTGCCCGGTGGGCGCGCCGCACGCCGCGCCGGTCGCGCCGGGCGCGCTGCGCGCCGAGGGCAGCGCGGCCTGCCAGGAGGGCATCGTCCACAGGGAGCTGACGCCGCCGCCGCCCGCGCCGCCGTCGTTCCAGGTCGCCTCGTCGTGGTGGCCGAGCGGGGCGGGAACGGTCGAGAGCGCGCCCAGGTCGGTTCCGCCCACGCCGGTGATCCACGGCACCGCGGCCTCCTGCTCGACGTTGATGCTGCCGGCGGTGGGGGTCGGCACGTCGGGGCAGCCGACCGAGCCGGTGTCGCCGGCGGCGTCGAAGATCTGCTGGCCCTGGGCGGCGGCCTCCTCGACGATGTCGCTGAACAGGCGAGTCTCGGCCTGGCTGTTGGTGTCCTCGCAGTCGCCCCACGAGGCCGACAGCACCGGCGCGCGGTCGTCGGTGACGAACGCGTTGTAGAGGTCGATCTCGGCGTTGGCGGTGATCGGGGCCTCGTACACGTACAGGTGCGAGAGGCGCGGCGCCATCTCCAGCAGGGTGGTGATGTCGGCCATGTCCTCGGCCTCGGCCGGACCGGGCGGGCCGCCGGTGCCGCCGTCGACCAGCCGCCGGGTCACGGCCGTGCGGACGCCGTAGCAGGACTCCATCGCGGCGAGGTTCGAGTCGTGATAGTCGTCGAACTCGACCAGCGCGGCGCTCATGCCCTCGCCGTGGAAGCCCTGCTGGTAGAGCCCGTTGAAGTCGTAGGCCTGCGCGAGCTGCGCCGAGGTGTAGCCGCCGCCGAGCACGGCCGCCGCGCACGGCGTCGCGCCGCCGCTCTGGGCCGCGGGCTCGGGGTAGCCGCGCAGGAAGGTCGGCGCGTCCTGCGGCGCACGCACGAGGTTGGGATGCGGCAGCGAGCTGGTGTCCAGGCCGAGCACCCCGGTCACGAGCCCGTTCAGCGCCGGGGGCAACGTAAGGGGGCTGACGTTGGCGCGGTAGGTGCTCCCGCTCGGCGCGAGCAGCGAGTCGATCAGCGTGTGAAAGACCGACTGCACCGTGGCCACGGTGCCCTCGGCGGACAGGTACAGGCCGTTGGCCGAGGGCGCCGAGACGCTGAAGCCCAGCCCCCGTAGCGCCGAGCTCGCCGCCTGCTCCTCGCCGGCCGGTGCGCCGAACCGGGCCCCGAAGCTCTGCGGGCTCAGGAAGTGGTGGAACTGCGGCGACCCGGGCTGGTACTCCCCGCCGACGTACTGGTCGAGCGCCGCCTGGTCGGCGGGCGCGAGCGCGAGCGGGAAGACGAGCTGCAGCCGAGTCGCGCCCTCGACGGCACCGAGCACCTTCGAGAGCGAGACCAGGGCGGGCAATGAGCCCGGCAGCGTGCGGGCGGCCGACGAGCCGGCCGCGGTGCTCGAGCACAGCAGGGCCCCGAGCAGGGCGAGCGCCAGCACGCTCGCCCTACACCTGCGCGCCAACCCGGCGCTCACGGACTGCGCTCGGCGTCACTCACGGTGACGCCGAGCCTACCGCCGCCGCGTCCGTCGCGCTCCGGCTCTGCGACGGACGCGAGGCGTCCCCCCGGTGCGCGTCGCGCCGTCCGCCGGGGACTCCGACGAACACGGCGACGACACGCGGGCGCTGACCGGCGGGGCGGGGCTGGGGCCGTTCGCCCCGCCGCGCCGCCGGCCGCTGTGGGAGTTGCTCCACGGCGCTCACGCTGCCTGCCGCTCGAGCGGGGGCGCCGGCTGGGGACTGGGAGCGAACCGGGTGACCGGCTCGGCCTCGGCCGGGCGAGCCGGCCGGCGCAGCAGCACCACCGCGCTGAGGACGGCCACCACGACCACGCCCGCCCCGACCGCGAAGGCCAGGTGGTAGCCGCTCACCAGCGAGGGAGCGAGCGCGTGGTGGGAGGCGGTCAGCGCCTTGGTGCGGTTGGTGGCGATCGTGCCCAGCGCGGCCAGGCCGAGCGCCCCTCCGACCTGCATCGAGACGTTGACGATGCCCGAGCCCAGGCCGGCGTCCTCGGTGGGGACGTCGGCCATCGCGATCGTCAGCAGCGGCATGAACGCACTGCCGATACCCAGGCCGATCAGGAAGAAGGCCACGAACATCGTCGGGAAGAAGCCGGTGTGCAGCCCGGTCGTCTGCAGCACGCCCAGCCCGGCGATCACCGAGGCCAGGCCGAACAGCAGGACCCGCATCGGACCGAAGCGGCCCACGGCGCGCGCGGTGACCCCGAGCGAGAGCGCCCCGACGGTCATCGTCCACGGCAGGAAGGACAGGCCGGTCTCCATCGCCGTGAAGTGGCGCACGTGCTCGAGGTAGAGCGTGCCCAGGAAGAACGTCGAGTACATCCCGGTGACGAGCAGGCCGCGCACGACGCTCGACGCGACCAGACCACGCAGCCGCAGAATGCGCAGCGGCATGATCGGGTTCTCGACCCGCGCCTCGAGGGCCAGAAAGGCGCCCATCAGCAGCACGGCCAGGGCCGCGACCCCGAGCACGAGCGAGGACCCCCAGCCGTGGCTGGTGGCCTGGACGATCGCGTAGACCGCGGTCATCAGGGAGGCGGTCACGAGCGCCGAGCCGAGCCAGTCGACCCCGACATCCAAGCGGCGAGGGGCCCGGCTCGCCCGCCCTCGGTGGGCTGCGCCACCCTCGTGTTCCAGGCCGCGGCCCGAGTCGGAGGGGATCAACGAGCGGCCGAGCGCGAGCGTCGCGGCACCGATCGGGAGGTTGACGAAGAAGATCCAGTGCCAGTCGAGCGCCGCGGTCAGTGCGCCGCCGGCGAGCAGGCCGAGCGACCCGCCGGCCACCGCGACGAAGACGTACGCGCTAATCGCGCGCGCCTGGTCGGCGGGCTGCGGGAACTCGGTGACGATGATCGCGAGAATCACCGACGCCTGCAGCGCGGCGCCGATGCCCTGCAGGAAGCGGGCGCCGATCAGCACGCCCTGGGTGGGGGCCAGGCCGCACAAGGCCGAGGCCACGGTGAAGACGACCACCCCGGTCATGAAGACGCGTTTGCGACCGATCAGGTCGCCCAGGCGCCCGGCGAGCAGCAACAGGCTGCCGAAGGTGATCAGGAAGGCGTTGACCACCCAGGTGAGGTTGCCCTGGGTGAAGTGAAGGTCCCGCTGGATGGAGGGAAGGGCCACGTTCACGATCGTCGTGTCCAGCACGATCATCAGCTGCGCGAGGCAGACCACGATCAGGCCCATCCACCGCCGGCGGTCCGGGGTCGGAGGGGAGAGGAGAGTGAGGTTCATCGAATATCCCAACTGCTGGTAAAGTGGAGTCATCCTCCAGTACTAAATGGAGGATGCCTCCGGAACTATATGGAGGCTTCCTCCGCTTTTCAACCCTGCGACCAAGAAAATTCCGTGAGCACGACCGAGCGGCACCCCCAGGCCCGTCCGATGCGGGCCGACGCCCGCCGCAACTACGAGAAGGTCCTGGCCGCCGCGCACGACGCCTTCACCGAGGGGGGCGCCGAGACCTCGCTCGAGGAGATCGCGCGCCGCGCGCAGGTCGGCATCGGGACGCTCTACCGCCACTTCCCCAACCGGCAGGCGTTGCTGGAAGCGGTCTACGTCGGCGAGGTCGAGGAGATGTGCCGGTCGGCGACGGAGTTCGCCGAGCTGCCGCCGTGGGAGGCGTTCCAGGGCTGGCTGCACCGGTTCGTCGACTACATGGGCACCAAGCGGGCGCTCGCCAACGAGCTGCTCAACTACGTCGACCAGGACGCCGGGCTGTTCAAGAACTGCCGCGCCACGCTGTTCGCCGCCGGCGAGCCGCTGCTCGAGCGCGCCCAGCAGGCCAAGGCCGTGCGGTCCGATGTCGACCTCGCCGAGATCATCCACATGGTCGGCGGGATCGCCAAGATCCAGGGCGTCGAGCCCGAGCAGATCGAGCGTATCCTCGGCGTGGCCCTCGACGGGCTGCGCTACCGCGCGTCCTAGTGGCACCTCCTGTAAATCCGCTCCCGCTTCGCGGCTGCAAATCTTCGCCTGGCGGCGTCCTCGGGAGCCGAAATAGCGCTGCTGTTCCGGCTCCCTGCGTCCTGGCCATGCTCGATTTTCGCTCGCGAATCGACGA
>DATAWZ010000011.1:0-30764 GCA_036266975.1 Solirubrobacteraceae bacterium | reverse complement strand
TCCGCCGGCGTCCTCCTCGTTCCAGGGCTGGTACTGGCGCACCCACGGGAAGTCGCGCATGAACGTCGTCACGGCGCGCGCGTAGTCGGTCACGCTCGGCAGCTCGTGGCGGTGCTTCCAGTCCCGGTCGAAGGCGACGAGCGGCTGCACGCCGGCCGCGCGCGCGGCGAGCAGCCAGCCGGCCGTGCTCACGAAGTCGGCCGGCGAGCTCGTCACGTCCCAGGCCACGGCCAGGCGCGCCTGGCCGACCCCCAGCCAGCGAAAGCGCGGGTCGACGAATATCGACGCGTTCTGGTCGCCGATGCCGAGCACGCGATCCCCACGCAGTCGCGCGGCGTGTCCGTGCGGCGGGGCCAGGAGCGCAAGCGTGGTGGCGAGCAGGGCGCGGGTGATCATGGCGACGGCTCGAACGGCCGCGGAGGGGAAACGGAGCGGTGTCGCTCAGCAGGACCGGTCGACGAACAGGCGCACCTGTACTCCGCCCGAGAGTGGCGTGCCGGCCGCAGGCGTGGTGGTGCACACGACCCAGTTGCTGGTGATGATGATGCCGAACAGCCCGCCGCCGGAGGTGTCGTAGGGGACCCCGAGCCGGTCCAGCGCGCGCTCGGCGCGGTCCAAGCGCGCGCCGGCGAGGTCGGGCACCGCGGCCACCCGCGGGCCGGCGCCGGACGGCGGCCCCCGCGCGGGCTCGCAGGTGAGCATCGGCTCGGGCAGGCCGGCGTCGATGCGCACCCACTGGCCGGTCGCGCCGGCGATCGTGCACGAGGAGCCCTGGATCGGCGCGACGACGACGTGCCCGTCCTGGGTGCAGCTCGAGCCGCTGCAGCGCACGGTGTCCCCGTCGGGCGCCGCGGCGGGAATCGCCGGCGGCGGCTTGACCCGCGGCCGGGAGGCGGTCCTGCGGACCGTGGTCTTCGCGTGGTGGGAGTGGTGGTGGTCGTGGATGAGCAGCGCCGCGAGGGCGATCCCGATCGCCGCCAGCAGGATCAGCGCCGGCGCCCACGCGGGGATGCGCCGCGTGCTCGTCAGCCTTTCGGTGGACGCCGTCACCGGGGCCGACGCCTGGGGGGCGCGACGGGGACGACGGCGGGTGACGTCCTCTTGTGACCGTTGCGCGGCCTCGGCGGTTTCCGGGGTCTCGGCCGTGTCGTCGCCGTCGTCGGGCGCGTCCTCGGCCGCCTGGGCGGCGGCCATCAGCGCGCCCGCGGTCGCGTAGCGAGCGGCCGGGTCCTTGGCGAGCGCGCGGTCGAGCACGCGCTGCAGCGCGGCGGGCACGCGCGCGCCGGCCTGCTCGAGGGTCGGCGGGGGCTCGTGGGCCTGGGCGGCCGCCTTGGCCGCGGCGGGCACGCCGGCGAACGGGGGGCGCCCGGCGAGTGCGGCGAACAGGACGCATCCGAGCGCGTAGACGTCGCTGCGCCCGTCGATCGGCTTGCCGCGGATCTGCTCGGGCGCGGCGTAGTCGAGCGTCCCCAGCCAGCTGCCGGTGCTCGTCAGCGACTCGTCGGCGAGTTCGCTGAACGCGAGCCCGAAGTCCGACAGGTAGGCGTGCCAGGGCTCGGTCCCCTCGGATGGGGAAGGGCGAGGAGGCCGGCTCGCCGGCCTCTGGCCGGCTGCGCCACCCTCGAGGAGGATGTTCGACGGCTTGACGTCGCGATGCACGAGCCCGGCGGCGTGGGCGGCGTCGAGCGCCCGCGCGACCTGCGTGAGGATGTCCAGGGCGCATCGCGGCGGCAGCGCCCCGTGCTCTCGGATCAACGCCTGCAGGTTGGTGCCGGTCACGAGCTTCATCGCGATGTAGGGGCAGTCGTCGTGCTCGCCGGCGTCGTACACCGGCACCGCGTTCGGGTGCTCCAACGAGGCGGCCAGACGGGACTCGCGCAGGAAGCGCGCGCGCAGGGCCGGGTCGCCGGAGAGCTCGGCGGCGATCGTCTTCACGGCGACGGCGCGGCCGAGGCCGACGTGCCAGGCGCGGTAGACCGTGCCCATCCCGCCCCGGCCGATCACCTCCTGGAGTCGATAACCCGGCAGCACGGGCGTGGGGCCGGCGGTGGGCGGCATCGCTCGGTTATAGCCCGCCGCTGTCCGGCGCCGCCGCCTCGCTCGGCGAATCGCCCCCGGTACGCTGCTGGTGGCCCCCCGTCCTGGAGAGGAGAGCGACATGGAACTGGTGCACGAGTTCACCCTGAACGCGAGGTTGAAGCCCCCGGTGGCGATCGGCGGCCCCTACGGCCAGCGGATCTTCTTCGAGGTGATCGACGGTGAGGTCTCCGGCGAGCGCCTGAACGGGAAGCTCTTCGGCGGAGGCGGCGACTGGATCCTCGCCGGCGCCGATGGCTTCGGCCGCCTGGACGTGCGCATCCAGGCCGAGACCAGCGACGGTGCGTTCCTGTACATCTCCTACGGCGGGCTCCTGGAGATGAACGACGCGGTCCAGCAGGCGCTCGCCGCCGGCGCGGGCACCGACTTCGCCGATCAGTACTTCCGTTCCACGCCGCACATCGAGACTGGCGACCCGCGCTACGCCTGGGCGACCCAGTCGGTGTTCGTCGGCGAGGGCCGCGTGCTCCCGGGCGCCGCCGTCGAGTACCGAATCGCGCGCGTCGCCTGAGTTGCCCGCGCGGGTCGTCTGCTTCGGCGCTACCGGCTACACCGGGCGACTGGTCGCATCCGCCCTCGTCGCGGCGGGGGTGGAGACGATCGTCGCCGGCCGCGACGCCGGCCGGCTGTCCGCGCTGGCCCGCGAGCTGGGCGATCTGGAGCACGTCCAGGCCGACGCCCGCGACACCTCCTGGCTGCGACGCGTGCTGCGGCGCGGCGACGTGCTGCTGAGCACGGTCGGCCCGTTCGCGGTGCACGGCGACGGCGCGATCGAGGCGGCGCTCGAGGCGGGCGCCCATTACCTGGACTGCTGCGGCGAGCCGGCCTTCATCCGGCGCGTCTTTGCGCACTACGACCCGCGCGCCCGCCGCGCCGACGTCGCGCTGCTGCCGGCGATCGGGAGCGACTTCGTGCCCGGAAACCTCGCCGCCGCGCTCGCGCTGGAGGCGACCGAGGAGCCCGGCAGCGCGGTGCAGGTCGGCTACTTCATGCTCGGCGCCGGCTCGCTGCGGCAGGCGCTCAGCTCGGGCACGCTCGCCTCGTTGGCCGAAGCGCTTCTGGCGCCCGGGTTCACCTTCCGCGACGGCCGCGTGAGCGACGAGGCCGGCGGGCGGCGCTCGCGCGCCTTCGAGGTCGATGGGCGCGAGCGCTGGGGGATCTCGATCGGGTCGACCGAGGCCCTGAGCCTGCCCCACCGCTATCCGTCGTTGCGCGAGGTCGACGTGTACCTGGGCTGGCTCGGCGACCGCTCGCGCCACGTGCCGCGCCTGGCCGCGGCCGGCGCGCTCGCCCAGCGCGTCCCGGTCCTCGCCCCCGCCCAGCGCCGCCTGGCGCGCTCGCTGGCGAGCGCGAGCGCGAGCGCGGGCGTGGCCGGCCCCGACGCGGCGCGGCGCGCCGCCGTGGTGACCCACGTGGTGGCCGAGGCGCTCTCGCCGCGTCGGAACGTGGTGGCGCGCGTGGCGCTGCGGGGACTTAACCCCTATGACTACACCGCCGGGATCCTCGCCTGGGTGGCGAGCCGGCTTGCCGCCGACGGGGTCGCGGTGCGGGGGGCCGCCGGGCCGGCGGAGGCGTTCAGCGTGCAGGATCTGGTGCAGGGCAACGCCGAGGCGGGGATGCACGTCGTGTCGTGAAGGAGCCGGCACGCGGGCGCCGAAGTCGAGGCGGATGGCCGCCGTTTCACTGCCCCCGGACGCCCTCGCGCTCCTCGCCGCGCTGGACGCCGCCTCGGTGGACCACGTGATGATCGGCGAGCTGGCCGCGGCCGTCCACGGCCAGCCGTGGGCCAACGACACGCTGGTGATCACGCCCGCGCGCTACGGGCGCAACCTGGACCGCCTCTCGCGGCTGCTGCGCGACCTCGATGCCGCCTGGCGGGTCGAGGGCGAGGTCGAGGTGCTCGACGTCGACCTCTGCGCGAGCGAGCTCATGCGCGTGGACCGCTGGCGTCTGCTCACCGACCAGGGCGAGCTCGACCTCGAGTTCGCCCCGGGGGGACTCGGCTACCGCGAGCTGTTCCGCGACGCGCGCCCGTTCGCGCTCGGGGGAACCGTCGTGCAGGTCCTGCTCGCGTTCACAGCGATCGCCGGTCGTTCCTAAGCCGCCGCCCGCGCTCGATAGGGTGAGGCCATGCCCACCCCCCGCTCGGTGTCTCGGGCCGATGGATTCGAGACCTGGCAGGTAGAGCTCCACGGCCACCGCGTCGTCTACCGGACCGTCGGCAGCGGTCCGCCCGTCGTGCTCATCCACGGGATGATCAACTCCTCCCGGCACTGGCGGTCCGTCGCGCTCGCGCTCGCCGACCGCTACACGGTCATCGCGCCGGACCTCATCGGCCACGGCGACTCGGCGACGATGCGCGGGGACTACTCGCTCGGCGCCCACGCCGGCACCGTGCGCGACCTGCTCGCGGTGCTCGGCATCGAGCGGGCGACGTTCGTCGGGCACTCGCTCGGCGGCGGCGTGGCGATGATCTTCTTCTACCAGTTCCCCGAGCGGGTCGAGCGCATCGCGCTGGTCTCCAGCGGCGGCCTCGGCGACCAGGTCAGTCCGCTGCTGCGCACGGCGGCGATGCCGGGCGCGTCGGTGCTGCTCGCCCTGGGCGTCAACGACCGTGTGCTGTCGGCGTTCTGGAACACCGGGACGCGGCTGCGCGAGCGGGGCGTGGCCGGCGGCGTGCACCTGCAGGCCATCGCGCGCGCCCTGCGGCCGCTGGACCGGCCCGGCGCCCGCGATGCGTTCCTGCACACGCTGCGCGCGGTGATCGACATCCGCGGCCAGCGGGTCAACGCCGCCGACCGCCTGTACCTCATGGAGGCGGTGCCGACGCTGATCGTGTGGGGCGAGCGCGACCACACGATCCCGCTGCAGCACGGTCGCGACGCGCACGCGGCGATCCGCGGCAGCCGGTTCGTCACGCTGCCCGGCGTCGCGCACTTCCCGCACCTCGAGGACCCCCAGGGGCTCGCGCGGGCGATCGGGGAGTGGATCGCCGACACCGAGCCTGCGCAGATCGACCGCGAGCAGTGGCGGCAGATGCTCGCGCGGCAGGGCGCGCCGTCACGTCCGCGTGCTGAAGAGACGCGCGCGGCCTGAGATCACGGCGCGAAGCCGCTCGGCCTCGAGCGCCGGCTGGCGGACGAGTCGCGACCAGGTCAGCGGGTAGACGGCAACGCCTTTGGCGGTGAGCGCGCAGTACTTCTCTCGGTCGCGCTCGAACTGCATCGGCGTGTCGTGGAACGCGCGGCCGTCCAGCTCGACGGCGACGCGCGCCTCGGGGAAGACCGCGTCGACCAGGTAGCCGGCCACGCGCTGGTTCAGCGCCGGCACCGGCAGGCGATGGTGGCGGCAGAACGGGACGAACCGCTGCTCGAACACCGACCGCGAGGGCGCCCCGTGGACGATGATCGCCTCGCGCAGGCGACCGCAGCCCGGCGCGCGCGGATGGCGCTCCAGCACGAGCAGGATCGCCTCGCGCTGGCGGATGTCCTCAACGAGGATCTGGTTGGCCATCCGAGTGAGCGTCTGCTGGTCGAGTGTCGGGGCCAGGTCCAGTAGGAGCCGCGCCTGCTTCACGACGGGGATTCCGCGATGCACGGTCCGCTCGTCGGCGTGGAGCCGCTGGCGGTGGATCACGACGCCGTTGGGCCGCCGTTGGGAAGGCGCGATGACGTGAAACGGGCGCGTCCAGCGCTGAAGCCCCCAGAGCGCCGCGGCGGACGCGCCCCCGAGCGCTCCCGCTGGGCCGGCGGCCAGCACGGCGGCCATCGCCCACGCCTCCGGGAGCACGGGGATCCAGCCGAGGGCGTACAGGCGCGGTCGCACGCGGAACAGCACTCCGGTCCGCACTCGGTGGTCGATCGCGTCCTGGCCCAGGTCGGCGGCGAGGAGTTGCTCGTGCAGCAGCCAGCCGTACTGCTCGCGCGCTTTCTGCGCGAGAGCCGCGTTGAGCTCGCGCGATCGCGATCCGTTCGTTGCCACGCGCCGAGCATCTCGCACGCTTGAGACGTTTTCCGTCGGGCGCGCCACGTGTGTGTCGCCAGCCGCGTATATGGCGGCTGGCGCAACAATGCTCGGGCGTGCGCCGTGGCTGGGGGTGACGGTTGTGTCGTGAGCCGCGTATATGGCGGCTGGCGCAACAACGCTCAGGCGCCCCCAACGCCCCGCGAAAGGCCCGCCCCCGCCCCGCGGGCCTACTAGTGGCACCTCCTGTAAATCCGCTTCCGCTTCGCGGCTGCAAATCTTCGCCTGGCGGCTCCCTGCGTCCTGGCCATGCTCGATTTTCGCTCGCGAATCGACGACCGGATTTACAGGAGGCACCACTAGGGCCCGGAGATCTCGTCCTCGAGGTCGCCCGCGACCATCGGCCCGCCCGGCTCCTCCTCGAGCACGCCCAGCAGCTCACCCACCCGGCAGACGAGCAGACGCTCCTCGTCGACCTCGACCCATGCGCCCGCCGACGCCGGGAACACGACGTGATCGCCGGGCCGCACGGGCATGGTGACGCCCACGTGCTGCCACCAGTCGATTCCCTGCCCGACGGACAGGACGATCCCGTGCTGGGGCGGCGGCTCGTGGTTGCCGGCGGGCACGAGCAGCCCCGACTGGCGGATGCGATCGGGCTCGAGCTCCTTGATGACCACGCGGTCGAAGAGCGGACGCAACACTTGTCGCATAGGGCATTCCTAGCAGGCGAGCCGGCACGCGACGCCCGGCCCCTCGCCGCGGCAGGCCCCACGGACATTTCGGCTAACCTGCCGCCGATGCTCAGTCCACGACGGGGGCTTCCCCTTTTCCTTGCCCTCCTCGTGCTGTCGCTGTCGGCAACTTCGGCCACCGCTGCCGCGGTGAAGGTCACAGAGCAGCTCCCGGCGTTGCAGGCGCAAATCGGCAAGCACGAGGTGCGTGATGCCGTCTTCGACATCCAGACCCACACGCTGCACATCGTCCTGAAGAACCTGCAGCGCCAGAACGTCGTCTATCCCGTGCCGCGGTACCAGACGCTGCTCTCGCAGCTCACGGCCGACGGCGCGCACATCCTCTACAGCGGTACCAAGCACGAGGCCTCCAAGTCCCACCACCACCTGCGCTACATCGCGGGCGGCGTGGTCATCGTGGCGGTCATCGGCATGGGCGGCCTGCTCTACGTTCGTCGTCGCCGCTATCAGGCGGAGGGCGGGGCCGCGACTCCCCCGTCGGCCAGCTAGCTCAGGGCCTCGGCGTGCCTCCTCGCGCCCCGATCGTCCGTGCTGCCGGCCTGAAGCCGACCGACGGCGACCCGGGGCGCTTCGAGGGCGCCGTGCGCTTCGCCCGGATCCCGCCGGGCGAGCGCGAGGACATCGACGTGGCGGTGGTGAGCTTCGTCGACGGGGCGCGCACGCACTGGCACAGCCACGGCGTCGAGCAGATCCTGCACGCGCTGGAAGGCGCCGGGTTTCTCGCCTTCCAGGATCGCGTGCTGCCGTTCAGCGTCGGCGAGGTCGCGCGGATCCCCGCCGGCGTCCTGCACGCCCACGGCGCGCTCGCCGGGCGCGCCCTGACCCACCTGTCGGTGACCGTGGGCGGGACCCAGTGGCCCGACCCGCCGCAGCGCGTCCCGCTCGTGCGCGACCGCGACCTGTCGGGCCGCTGACGCGCGCGCCGAGCGCCTCAGTTCACCGACGGATCGTCGGGCATCCGCGCCAGCAGCGCGAGCCGGCCGCCCTGGCGCTCGAGCACCCGCGGCCACAGCGTCTCGGGCTCGATCCCGAACGCGTCGTCGACCACGAAGGCGAGCGGGATCCAGTCGCCGTTCTCCACCTCGCCGTCGAGCTGCCCGGGCCCCCAGCCGGCGTAGCCGGCGAAGAAGCGCACCTGCCGGGCCCAGCCGTCGAGCACGGCGAGGTCGGCGCCGGGCGAGGTGAACCCGATCCGGTCGACGATCAAAAGCCCTGCATCGGAGGGGTCTTCGAACTCGGCGAGCACGAGCAGCGAGCCCGGCTGCACCGGCCCGCCGACGTACAGCGCGCCCTCCTGGCCGACCTCGGGCGCGACCTCGTCGATCGTCTGCGCCGCCGGGCGGTTGAGCACGACGCCGAGCGCTCCCTCCTCGCTGTGCTCGCCGATCAGGACGACGGAGCGGCGGAAGTTCGGATCGATCAGCGCCGGCGTGGCGACCAGCAGCTGCCCGCGGAGCGTCTCCATCGCCGGATCATCGCGCATGGCAGAGTGTGCGGCGTGGGCGAGCCGATCCACCTCGACGACCTCCAGCCCTTCACGACGCTGGACGGCTCGCAGATCCGCGAGCTCGCCGGCCCGGCGTGGTCGGCGGTGCGCCAGCAGAGCCTCGCCGAGGCGACGTTGCCGGCCGGTCAGAGCACGATCCTGCACCGCCACCAGGTCACCGAGGAGCTGTACTACTTCACTGCCGGTGAGGGGCGTATGCGGCTCGGCGACGACGAGTTCGGCGTCCGCGCGGGACACTGCGTCGTGATCCCGCCCGGGACCCCCCACAAGCTGTGGAGCAGCCCGTCCGAGCCGCTGGTGTTGCTGTGCTGCTGTGCGCCCGCCTACACCGACGCCGACACGGAGATGCTCGAGGACGCCTGAAGCCGCGCGCGCCAGCCGGGCAGCAGCGCCTGGTCGACGGCGCCCATACGCATCTCGGCGATACGCACCAGGTCGGCGATCGACGCGACCTCGACCGACACTCCGTCGCCCGCCGGCATCCGCCGGGCGTTCTCGTAGACGTCCAGGTGGCCGGCGGTCGCGGGCGGCTCGAAGTCGAGCTCGACCGGCCCCCGCTGGGTGTTCATCGTCCAGCGGCCATAGCGGCGCAGCTCAGTCGCGCTGAGCGGCAGGCGCTGGGTCTGGTCGCCGGTCGCCGGCGTGCGGACGCGAGCGTCGAGCACGCGCAGCGCGACGGCCAGGCGGTCCAGGTTGCGGGTGAAGCGAGCCGGCACGATCGTCAGCGTCGGCCGCCCGCTCTCCAACCCGTGGAGCGCGGCAGCGAAACCTCCGATGAGCACGAACTCGACGCGCGCGTCCTGAAGGACGCGCAGGACGCGTTCGGCGTCCGGGGTGAGCGGCGAGGGGGAAGTCATGATTGCGCCTACTTCGCCGCCTCGGCGCCCGACCCTTCAGCGGGGCGAAGAGAACTAACGTTCAGCGCGCCGGGCGGCTGCCCGCCGGCGCGCCGCGAGCTTGGGATCCGGCGTCGTCTCGGCGCCGCAGCGCTCCATGAACAGCCGCACGCGCTCCATCACCTCGTAGCGGTCCTCGCGCGGGTCGGCCCGGATCGGCGCGCCGAAGCTGACCACGAGCGGATGGCGGGCAAAGCGCCCCCCGCCGGCCGGGCGCACGGGCCACGGACGGCCGACGGGCATCACCGCGTGGCTGCCGGCCAGATGGATGGGCACGAGCGGGCGCGCGTGCTGCGCGGCGAGCGCCGCTGCGCCGGTGTGCAGCCGCCCCACGCGCCCGTCGCGCGAGCGCGTGCCCTCGGCGAACACGAGCAGGCTCCAGCCGCGGTCGATCAGCCGCTCGATGCGCGCCGCGGCGTCGCTGGCCAGGCTGCGCCCGCTGCGCTCGACCGGGACGGTGCCGAAGGAGAGCGAGACGGTGGCCGCGAGCAGCCGGCCGGTGTAGAAGTAGTCGGCCGCCGCGGCGACGCCGGTGCGCCGACGCCAGCGCCCGGGCAGCGAGCACAGCAGCGCGGGAGTGTCGAGGTGGCTGGCGTGGTTGGCGACGAAGATCGCCGGGGCGTCCACGTCGCGCAGGTGCTCGAGGCCCACGACCCGGCGGTGGGTGTAGCCGTCGACGATCGGGCCGAAGGCGGCGCGCATCAGCACCTCGCGCGCGACCCGTGCCGCAGGCGTGTGCGTCCACACCTCGTTCCAGTGGGAGAGCCGATCGATTCCCACTCCCTTGGCTACACCGCCCAGCCGGAAGGTTTCTAGCCGGGCTGGACGATCTTGCCGGGGTTGAGGTTGCGCCCCGGGTCGGTCCCCTCCAGCAGCGCCCGCAGCATCGCCACGCCCGGCGCCGAGACATCCTGCTCGAGCCATTGCGCGTGCTCGGTGCCGACCGCGTGGTGGTGGGAGAGCGTCGCGCCGTGATCGACGAACGCCTGCTGGATCGCGCCCTTGACCACGTCGTACTGCTCGAGCATGTCGGCGCTCGGAGGGAAGCCGAAGGTGAAGTACAGGCACGCCCCGGCGTGGTAGCTGTGCGAGAGATGGCACATCACGTAGCCCTTCACGCCCAGCGCATCGAATGCCCGGTGCGCCGTGGCCATCACCGCGTCGTAGACCGGGACGAGCCGACTCCACGGCATCGCGGTCTCTGAGACGTCGGCGGCCACGCCGCGGTCGAGCAGGAAGTCGCGGATGTAGGGCGTGTCGAACTTCTTCTGGTCGTAGAGCACGCCGGGCCCGGAGCCGATGCACAGCCCGCCGTGCCGGCCGACGAGCCGCCCCACCGCGCGCCGCTGGGTGACGACGTGCGCCTCGCTGCCCTCGTAGCCGATGAACGACAGGCACATCCGCCGCAGGTCGAATCCGCGCCCACGCTCCAGGAACGTCGTCAGTGTCTTGGACTGCAACCGATCGCTCAGCGAGGGCCGCTTGCGCGTCGCGAACGAGAACCGCGTCTCGTAGGCGTCCGAGACGCGCGTGACCGAGACCGCGTACTCGCCGGCGGCGATCTCGCGCATCGCCTCAAGGCCGGCCGTGAACGTCGGGAACAGGTAGCCGAGGATCGTGCGCCGCTCGGGGGTCCGGCGCACCTGCACGGTCGCCTCGGTGATCACCCCCAGGCGCCCCTCGCTGCCGAGCACCATCTCGCGGATGCTCGGCCCGGTCGACATCGCCGGGATCGCCCGCGCGACGAGCATCCCCGACGGCGTCACCACGCGCAGGCCCTTGGTGATGTCGGCGATGTCCCCGTAGCGGTCGGACTGCATGCCCGACGAGCGCGTGGCGATCCAGCCGCCGAGGGTCGAGTGCGAGAACGAGTCCGGGAAGTGGCCGAGCGTGAAGCCGCGCTCGCCGAGCTGGCGCTCGAGGCTCGGGCCGCTCGCGCCGGCCTGGATCCGCGCGAGCCGCGAGGGCTCGTCGATGCCGAGCACGCGGTCGAGCCGCTCGAGGTCGACCGACAGGACCGGCCGCTCCTCCTCGGGCGGGGGCTCGAGCGAACCGGAGATCGAGGACCCGCCGCCGAACGGGATCACGACCGCGTCGGCGCCGAGCGCGGCCGCCATCAGCGCGCCGACCGCCTCCTCGCTCGCCGGCCGCACGACGAGGTCGGGCACCCGCGGCAGCTCGCCCCGGCGCTGGCGGACGAGGTCGCGCAGCGACTTGCCGCGCACGTGCACGACGCGGTCGAGCGGCTCCTCGGACAGCGCGTCCTCGCCGACCGCGGCGCCGAGCGCGGCGCGCAGCTCGGCGGGGGTCCGCGGCGCGGGGACGTCGAGCTCCCCGAAGGGCATCGGCGCGACGGGCGGGCGCCGGACATCGATGCCGAGCACGTCCTGCAGGAAGGGCGCCAGGGCCGGCTTGTCCTCGTGCGTGAACTGGAGGCCCTCCTCGCCCCAGCCCCACCACTTCATCGCGGCCATCGCGCCAGACCATAGGCGATACGCCCCGGCGGGGGGCGTGGTGTACTCCAGCACCGTGAGCGATCAGACCGTCCTGCTGACCGGCGCGACCGGCTTCCTCGGGATGGAGCTGCTCGTCCGGCTGGCCGAGCGCGAGGACCGCGAGGTGATCGCGCTCGTGCGAGCGCCCGACCGCGGCGGCGCCGCCGAGCGGCTGCGGTCGGTCGCCGAGCGTCTGGGCGTGCCCATCGGCGCGGTGACCGCGCTCGCCGCCGACCTGCAGCGGCCCGACCTCGGCCTCGGCGCCCGCGAGCGCGCCGAGCTGCGCAGGCGGGTGGACAGCGTCATCCACTGCGCCGCGTCGGTCTCCTTCGACCTGCCGCTCGAGGAGGCCCGCGCGATCAACACGCGGGGGGCCGAGCGCGTGCTCGGGCTGTGTCGCGCGCTCTCGTTGCGGCGCGTCGTGCAGGTGTCCACCGCGTACGTCTCCGGGCGGCGCCCCGGGCCCTTCCACGAGCACGAGCTCGCGGTCGGCCAGGAGTTTCGCAACAGCTACGAGCAGTCCAAGCACGAGGCCGAGCTCGCCGCGGCGCGCCACGCCGAGGAGCTGCCGCTGGTGATCGCGCGGCCGAGCATCGTCGTGGGCGACAGCCGCACGGGCTGGACCCCGGCGTTCAACGTCGTCTACTGGCCGCTGCGGGCGTACGCGCGCGGGCTGCTCGACGACATCCCGGCCGACCCGGACGGGCTCGTGGACATCGTGCCGGTCGACTATGTCGCGGACGGGATCCTCGCCCTGCACGACCGCAAGGACGCGACGGGCACCTACGCGCTGGTGGCCGGGGCGAGCGCGCCGAGCAACGAGCGCGTCATGGCCATGGCGAGCGTCGAGCTCGACCGCCCGCCGCCGCGGCTGGGGGTGACCGACGCGCAGACGATCGCCCAGGCCTCGGTGTACCTGCCCTACTTCGACGTCCACACCGTCTTCGACGATCGGCGGGCCCGTGAGGCGCTCGCGCCGCTGCGGGCGCCGCTGATCGAGGAGTACTTCCCGGCGATGCTCGGCTACGCGACCGCGACGTACTGGGGCAAGCGCCCGCTGCCGCGCGCGCAGGCCCCGGTCGTGCAGCCGGGCGGGCGTCGATAGGAATTGGGGTTGAGAATGTGATGCTCGGTGCGGCCAGAGCGCTCCGACGCACGTGCCGAGCTCGGGGGCCACGGCACGATCGCAATATGCTGCCGGTGTGGCCAAGGGACCTCAGGTCGGCGAGCCGGCGCCGGACTTCGAGCTGAGCGGGACCGAGGGTCCGTTCCGGCTGTCCGAGCACCGCGGCGCGCGCGTCGTGCTGCTCTTCTACCCAGGCGACAACACGCCGGTGTGCACCAAGCAGTTCTGCTCCTACCGCGATCACGCCGAGGACTTCTCCTCGCTGGAGGCGACCGTGGTGGGCATCTCCGCGCAGGACGTCGACTCGCACAAGCAGTTCACCGCCAAGCACGGCCTGAACGTCCCCCTGCTCGCCGACGTCGGCGGCACGGTCGCGCGCCAGTACGGCGCCTGGACGGGGCCGCTGCGGATGACCAAGCGGGCGGTCATCGTCATCGACTCCGGCGGCGTCGTGCGCCACCGCCACGACCACCGCCTGGGGCTCGACTTCCAGAACGCGCAGGAGATCGCCACCGCGCTGAAGGACGTCAGCTGATGGCGGTCCGCGTCGGGGTCCAGGTCCAGCCCCAGCACGCGGACTTCGACGCGATGCGCCGGGCCTGGCGCGAGGCCGAGGAGCTCGGCGCCGACACGATCTACACCTGGGATCACTTCTATCCGCTCTACGGCGAGGCCGACGGCAAGCACTTCGAGGGCGTCGCCGCGCTCACCGCGCTGGCGGCGAGCACCGAGCGGGCGCGGATCGGCGCGCTGGTGTTCTGCAACTCCTACCGCAACCCGCAGCTGCTGGCCAACGTGCACTCGACGATCGATCACCTCTCAGGCGGGCGGGTGATCATTGGCATCGGCGCCGGCTGGTTTCAGCGCGACTACGACGAGTACGGCTACGAGTTCGGGACGGCGCCGGACCGCCTGCGCGCGCTCGCGCGCGACCTGCCGCTGATGAAGGCGCGCCTGGCCAAGCTCAACCCGCCGCCGAAGGGCCCGATGCCGTTCCTGATCGGCGGCGCGGGGGAGAAGGTCACGCTGCGCCTCGTGGCCGAGCACGCCCAGCTCTGGCACAGCTTCGGCGACCGCGAGGTCTACGAGCACAAGGCGGCGATCCTCGCCGAGCACTGCGCCAAGGTGGGGCGCGATCCGGCGACGATCGAGCGCGTGTTCGGCGCGGGCGACCGCACCGAGCACGTCGCCGACGGGCTCGCCGACGCGGGCGTCCACGAGATCACGGTGGGGATCGGCGGCGACGGCCGCGGCTACGATCTGGGCCGCCTGCGAGAGCTGCTCCAGTGGCGCGACCGTCGCGGCTGATCGATCCCTCCAATCCCGCGCGACGAGACGCCCGACCGCCGCGGTCCTCCTCGCCGGCACGCTGGCTCTCGCCGGGCGCGGGTCGAGCTCCCATCGCCCGCCGACCCTCACCGTGTCGGCCGCCAGCTCGCTGGCGCAGCCGCCGCAGGCGTACTCCACGGTGTTCCCCGGCGCGAGCGCGCGGGCCTCGTTCGCCGCCTCGCAGACGCTGGCCGGGGACATCCGCCACGGATCGCGCCCGCAGGTGTTCGTCTACGGGACCGAGGTCGCCAGCTCGGGCGGCGCGCTGCGCGCGATCGCGCTGCCGGCGAGCCTGCAGCCCGAGGTCAGCTGCTCCGCGGCCGTGGTCAGAGGCACCCCGGACCCGGCGCTCGCCGGCGAGTACGTCGACAGCCTGGCCGTCGGCCCGGCGCGGCACCACCTGCGCCAGCTCGGGCTGTCGATGCCCCCGGCGAGCTAGCCGCGCGCCGGGGGCGCCGCCTCGGCGCTCGCGGCCTCGCTGCGGCTGAGGTGCAGCTGCATGAGCTCGCGGTGCACGTTGCGCGGGTGCTCGGGATCGGGTTGGCGCCGGCTCCAGCGGCCGTCCGCGTCGAGGTCCCAGGCGTTCTCGTTGTCGGCGAAGCAGCGCTCGAGGTTGTCCATCAGCTCGGCGCGCGGACCGGGCGCCTGCACGGGCACGGCGAGCTCGACGCGGTGGTCGAGATTGCGCTCCATCATGTCGGCCGAGCCGATGATCACGGTCGTCTCGCCCGCGCGCTCGAAGGAGTAGATCCGCGAGTGCTCGAGGAAGCGCCCGACGATCGATACGACGCGGATGTGGTCTGAGACCCCGGGCACGCCCGGCCGCAGGCAGCAGATGCCGCGCACGTTGAGGTCGACGGTCACCCCCGCCTGCGAGGCGCGGTAGAAGGCGCGGATGCAGCGCCCGTCGACCAGCGAGTTCATCTTGCAGGCGATGCGCGCGGGCCGCTCGGGCGTGTGCGCGGCGATCGTCTCGTCGATCTGCTCGATGAGCTTGTCGCGCAGGTAGGGCGGGGCGACGAGCACGCGCCGGTAGCCGAGCGGCCGGCCGAACCCGGTGAGATAGTTGAACATGTCGGCGACGTCGGCGCCGATGTCCCGGTCGGTGGTGAACAGCCCGAAGTCGGTATACAGCCGCGCGGTCGAGGAGTGGTAGTTGCCGGTGCCGATGTGCACGTAGTTGCGTACGCCGTCGCCCTCGCGGCGTACGACCAGCACGCACTTGGCGTGGGTCTTGAGCTGGGGCATGCCGTAGACGACGTGCACGCCCGCTTCCTCCATCGCGCGGGCCCAGTGGATGTTCGTGCTCTCGTCGAAGCGGGCCTTGAGCTCGACCAGCGCCACCGCCTGCTTGCCGCGCTCGGTGGCGTCGATCAGCGCCGGCACGAGCGCCGAGTCGTTGCTGGTGCGGTAGACGGTCTGCTTGATCGCGAGCACGTCGGGGTCGCTGACCGCCTGCTGGACGAAGCGCTCGACGGTGGCCGAGAAGGAGTCGTAGGGGTGGTGCACGAGCAGGTCGCCCTCGCGCATCGCGGCGAGCACGTCGGCGCGGCCGCCCTCGCTGCGGAACGCAGCCGGCACCACCGGCGTCCACGGCGGGTCGCGCAGCTCATCCAGGCCCGGCAGGCCGACCACGCTCCACAGCGCGGTCAGGTCGAGCAGCCCATCGACGTTGTAGACCTCGTAGTTCTCCAGCCCCATCGCCGAGACCAGCTCGCCGCGCAGCGCGGCCGACATCCCCGCGCCGACCTCGACCCGCACGACCTCGCCGAAGCGCCGGCGGCGCAGCTCGTCCTCGACGGCCTGCAGCAGGTCGTCGGCCTCGTCGGAGATCTCCAGGTCGGCGTTGCGGGTGACGCGGAAGACGTTGGTCTCGAGGATCTCCATGCCCGGGAACAGCGAGTCCAGGTGATGGGCGATCACGTCCTCGAGCGGGACGAGCACGTGCGCCTGCCCCTCGGCGCCGCTCACCTTGACGAACCGGTTCAGGATCTCGGTCGGCACCTTCACGCGCGCGAACACCTGCTGGTCGGTCTCGGGGTCGCGGACGAGCACGGCCAGGCTCAGCGAGAGGTTGGAGATGTACGGGAAGGGCCGGCCGGGGGCGACCGCGAGCGGAGTGAGCGCCGGGAAGATCTCGCGCTCGTGGCGCGAGCGCAGCTCGGCGCGCTGGGCCGGGTCGAGCTCGTCGAAGCCGACGATGCGGATGCCCTGCTCGGCCAGGGCGCCGCGCAGCTCGCCCTCCCAGCAGCGGGTCAGCCGGTTGGAGAGCTCGAGCACGCGCTCGTGGACGCCGGCGATCGTCTGGCGTGGGCTGAGCCCGTCCTCCGAGCGCGCGTCCACGCCGGCCTCGATCTGATCGTGCAGGCCGGCGACGCGCACCATGAAGTACTCATCGAGGTTCGAGCCGTAGATGGCGCAGAACTTCACGCGCTCGAGCAGCGGCACGCGCCGGTCCTCGGCGACCTGCAGCACGCGGTCGTTGAAGTCCAGCCAGGAGAGCTCGCGGTTGAAGTAGAGCTCGGGGGCGTGCAGGTCGATCGTCGCCGGCTCGGGCGACGCCATCGGGGCCTGCTCGGTGTCCAGACTCACGTCCATGGACGGGATACCTCCGGGAGTGGACGAGCGCCGGCGCGCGGCCGGACGCCTCTGAGGGATGGTAGGACGCGCGCGCTCGACAGACGTCTCTCCGACGCGTGCGTTAGCGTGCAGCGTGAGATGAACGGCCAGCTGTGGCTGCTTAGGCACGGCGAGGCCGAGCCTCACGGTATGCGTGCGGACGAGGAGCGGCGCCTGACGGCGCGCGGGGAGCAGCAGTCGACCCTCGCCGGCCGGGCACTCGTGGCGCTCGGCGTCAAGTTCGCGGCGGTGCTCGCGAGCCCGCGCGTGCGCGCGCTCGACACCGCGCGCCTGGCGGCGGCCGCGTGGGGCGCCGAGCCGACCGTGCACCCGCCGCTGGCCAGCGGAAGCGGATTCGACGTGTCCGACGTCATCGACGTGATGGCGATCGCCGGCGCGGGCGCAAGGGCGCTGATCGTCGGTCACGAGCCCGACTTCTCCCACACGGTGCGCGGCCTCACCGGCGCGCGCATCGTGATGAAGAAGGGCGGCCTGGCCGTCGTGCGGCTCGAGGGCGGCGCGGGCGAGCTGCTCACGCTGCTGCGCCCCCACGAGCTGGAGCTGATCGCCACCGCCGCCACCTGATCCGCGGCGCCGGGCGCGGTCAGACGAGGACGGCGTCGTCGTCGCGATGGCCGCCCGCGGCGACGGCGGGCGTGGCGAGCTCGTCCTCGACGGGCTCGGCCGGCTCGGGCGCGAAGCGGTACCCGATCCCGAAGTGGGTGTGGATGTAGCGCCAGGCGGGCGAGGCCTTCTCGAGCTTCTGACGCAGCTTGCGCACGAACACGTCCACCGAGCGGTCGCCGCGCACCATCGCGTAGCCCCACAGGCGCGAGTAGATGTCCTCGCGCTCGAGCACGCGACCCTGCGCGCCGGCGAGCAGCTCGATGAGCTCGAACTCGCGGCGGGTGAGGTCGATGCTGCGCCCACCGACGAAGGCCTGGAACTGGTCGGAGCGGATCTCCACTTCGCCGGCGACGAGCGGCACCGCGGCGGTGCGCGCCTCGGCGCGGCGGCGCCGGCGCGTGACGGCCTGCACCCGGGCGATGACCTCCTCGGGGTGACAGGGCTTGGTGACCCAGTCGTCGGCCCCGAGGCGCAGCCCGCGCACCCGCGAGGCGACGGTCGACTGACCGGTGCAGACCATGACGGCGAGCTCGGGCAGAGCCGCCGAGAGCCGCTCGAGCCACTCCCAGGCCGACGGGCCCAGCACCGCAAGGTCGACGATCAGCGCGGTCAGGCGCATCGAGACGACCGCCTCGGTCGGTACCGCGCCGGCGAGGACGCGGTACTCCCAGCCCAGGCGATCCAGGCGCTTGGAGACGACCTGGATAAACCCCGAGTCGCAGTCCAGGATGGCCACTCGGACGGGTGAGCTGCTGGCGGAGGCCGCCTCCGGAGAGCGCCCTGGCTCCCGAGCGGGAACGTAGTCCGTCATCGCGAAGAGCATACCGCCGCCAGGGGTCAGAGTTTCTCGGGCGGACGCGCGGTCACAGGATCTTCACGTCTGGCGCGCGAAGACCGCGCACGCAGCGGGGTTTCTCGCTGACGGGTCGAGGGTCAGGGCTGCGTGTCGCCGAACTCCTGGAAGAGCCCGGTGACCACGAAGGCGACCTGCTCGCCGATGTCGACGGCGTTGTCGCCGATTCGCTCCAGACAGCGGGCGACGAGGATCATGTGCATCGCCCATTCGCGGGTGTCGGCGTCGTCGCCGATCTCCAGCGCGATGTTGAAGATGTCGCGGTTGGCGCGGTTGATCTCGCGGTCCTTGTGGGCCAGGTCCTCGGCCAGCGCGACGTCGCGCGAGGCGAAGGCCGTCTTGCTCTGGACCACCTCGGTCCGCGCGAGCGCCCCCATGTGCAGGAGCTTGTCGAGCAGCTCGGCGCGCACCGGCGGCTCGTGCCCGGACAGCGGAACGAGCTTGCAGATGTTCACGCACTGGTCGCCCATGCGCTCGACGTGCTTGATCACGTGCAGCAGCGAGGCGACCAGGCGCAGGTCGCCGGCGACCGGCGCCTGACGGGCCAGGAGCGAGAGGATGCCCTGGTGGATCTCCAGGAACCGGCCGTCGATGCGGTCGTCGTCGGCGATCACCAGCTCGGCGACCTCGATGTTCTGGTGCTCGAGCGACTCCATCGTGCGGTCGAGCTGCTCGACGACCATGTCCAGGCCCTCGAGCGTCCGCTTCTCCAGCTCGGCGAGCTCCTCCTGGAAGTGCACGCGCGTGCTGCTGGTCGGTACCGAGTTCATCGACCCGCTCCTCTCACGCCCTACCGCTAGCCGAACTTGCCGGTGACATACTCCTCCGTCCTCGAGTCTCGAGGGTTGGTGAAGATGTCGCTGGTCTGGCCGACCTCGACGAGATCGCCGGTGAGCATGAACGCCGTGCGGTCGGCGACGCGCGCGGCCTGCTGCATGTTGTGGGTGACGATGACGATCGTCACGCGCTGCTTGAGCTCTTCGATCAGCTCCTCGATCTTCAGCGTCGCGATCGGGTCCAGCGCCGAGCAGGGCTCGTCCATGAGCAGCACCTCGGGCTCGACGGCCAGGCTGCGCGCGATGCACAGTCGCTGCTGCTGGCCGCCGGAGAGGCCGATCCCCGGCTCGCTGAGGCGGTCCTTGACCTCCTCCCACAGGCTCGCCCCGCGCAAGGCCCCCTCGACCTTCTCCCGCAGTCCGCCGCCGCGAGCCCCGCTGAGCTTCAGGCCGGCGGCGACGTTGTCGAAGATCGACATGGTCGGGAACGGGTTGGGCTTCTGGAAGACCATGCCGATCGCTCGGCGCACGGCGACCAGGTCGACGGTGGGCCCGTAGAGGTTCTCGCCGTCGAGCAGCACGCGGCCCTCGGCGTGGGCGCCGGGGATCTCCTCGTGCATGCGGTTGATGCACCGGACCATCGTCGACTTCCCGCAGCCCGACGGGCCGATGATCGCCGTCACCTCGCCCGCGTTGAAGTCGAGATCGATGCCCTTGACCTGCTCGGCGTCGCCGTAGAAGGCGCGCAGCTGCTCCAGCCGCAACGCATGGCCGGCGGACGAGCTGACCGGCGCCGGCGCGGGAGCGGGCCCGGCGCTCGGCACCGGCTGGGCCGCGCGCGTCCGCTCGGTGCCATCGGCAGTGTCGTCGGGGCTCACGTCAACGCTCGAGGGGGTCGTGCGGTCGGCGGTCATCCAAGGCGACTCCTTGACGAGATGAATCGGGCGGAGAGGTTGACGATCAGGATCAGCAGCACGAGCGTCAGCGCGGCGCCCCAGGCGCGATTGAAGTTCTGGGTCGTGCCGGCGATGAAGTCGTTGTAGATCTGAAGGGGGAGCGAGTTCTGGTAATGGGTCGGGTTCAGCGTAGTGACATTCGTGACCCCGGCGGTGAACAGAAGGGGGGCGGTCTCGCCCGCGGCGCGCGCCACGGCGAGCAGGACGCCGGTGACCATCCCGGAGGCGGCGGTCGGCAGCACGACCTTGAAGATGACCCGCCAGCGCGGCGCACCAAGTGCGAGGGCTGACTCTCGCAGCGCCCCGGGGACGAGCGAGAGCACGACCTCGGCCGAGCGTATGACGATCGGGAGCATCAGCAGCGAGAGGGTGACCGAGCCCTTCCAGCCCGCGTAGGTGCTGCCTGTGCCGACGATCAGCACGATGTAGATGAACAGGCCGAAGACGATCGACGGCACGCCGGTGAGCACGTCCACGAAGAAGCGGATGATGTTCGCGTAGACGCTGTTGCGGCCGTACTCCACGAGCCACAGCGCCACGCCGATGCCGATCGGGACGGCGATCGCGGAGGCGATCAGGACGATCTCGACCGTGCCGAGCAGCGCGCTCTTGATGCCGCCGATCTTCTGCGCCCCGCCGAAGAAGCCGGCGCTGGCCCCGGTCGGGTCGCTGGTGAAGAAGCCGCCCGAGGTCATCGACGAGAGCCCCTTGTGGAGCAGGTAGTAGATGATCAGCAGCAGCGGGACGAGCGCGATCGCGGTGCCCGCCAGGAGCACGCCGCGCATGGCCACATCGGTGCGCCGACGGCGCGCGCTCACGCCGTAGCGGGCGTTGATGCCGCCCGCCGCGGGAGCCGCCGCGCTCATCAGGCCCCCACCGCCGCGGCGGCCGACGCCCCGCCGCCGCCGGCGCCGCCGGCCGGCACGCGGCTCGTCCGGCTCGAGCGGGCGACGATCCCGCGGGCGGCGCCGTTGACCAGCAGGGTGAAGACGAACAGGACCAGGCCCGCTGCGAACAGCGCCGAGCGGTGCAGCCCCTGGGCCTCGCCGAACTCATTGGCGATCACCGCGGCCAGGCTGTAGCCCTGTCCGAACAGGTGTTGGGGGATGCGCGAGGCGTCGCCGAGCAGGAACACCGCGGCGATCGTCTCGCCGATCGCGCGGCCGAGGCCGAGCATCGCACCGCTGACGATGCCGACGCGCGAGTAGGGGAGCACGGCCAGGCGGATCATCTCCCAGCGCGTCGCGCCGAGGCCGAGCGCCGCCTCCTTGTGGTCGGTCGGTACTCTGGAGATCACCTCGCGCGAGATCGCGCAGACGATCGGCAGGATCATGATCGCCAGCACCAGGCCGGTGATGAACAGGTTGGGGCCCGTCGTGGTGATCGAGGAGCCGCCGATGAAGGGGATCCATTTCAGCGCCCTGGCGACGTCGGTCTCGATCCCGTGCAGCTTGGGCACCAGGAAGAAGAAGCCCCACAGCCCGTAGACGACCGAGGGGACGGCCGCGAGCAGGTCGACGAGGATGGCCAGCGGCTGGGAGAGGCGACGCGGGCACAGCTCGACGATGAACAGCGCCGCGGCGACGGCGACCGGCACGCCGATGATGAGCGCGACCGCCGAGGTGACGATCGTGCCCTCGACGAGCGGCAGCGCGTGGAACTGGCTGGCCTCGACGTTCCAGTTCTGGCCGAACGTGAAGCCGAACAGGCCGAAGTGCGAGAACGCCGGATGGGCCTCGCTGATCAGCCGGACGAAGAAGAAGACGATGAGGACGAGGATCAGCGACGACAGGCCGAGCAGGCCGTAGCGCAGGATCCGGTCGGGCAGGCGCGCCGCCGGCGGTCGCTCGAGAATCGAGCGAGCGCCGGCGGGTGCGGAGGCGACGGCCATTGGGTGATCTCTCCTGGCGCCTGTCCGAGTGCTGCTGCTAGGTCAGCGGGGCGCCGTTGCAGGTCAGCGTGGCGAGGGCCGCCTTGTCCTTGGCGTCGATGCTCGCCGGCAGCGCGGCGTAGTCGGCCTCGCTGAGGATGCTCTGACCGGCCCCCAGGCCGTAGCTCAGGAACGCGCCGATCGCCTTGGCCGTGGTCTGCGGGATGCCCGCCTTGCACATGTCCTTCCAGACGATCAGGAAGGTCTGCGAGACGATCGGGTACGCGGCCGGGTTCGAGTCCATCGGATCCGTCGAGAAGGACAGGTTGGCCGGGATCGAGCTCGGCGCGGCGGCGCTCGTCGAGGCGAGCGTCGGAGCGACGTAGTCGCCCGCGGCGTTCTTGACCGACGCGTACGTGAACTTGTGCTGCAGCGCGTAGGCCTGCTCGACGTAGCCGATCGAGCCGGTCGTGGCCTGGATCGCGCCGGCGACGCCCGGGTTGCCCTTGGCGCCGGTGCCGGTCGGCCAGTTCACGTCCTTGCCGGAGCCGACCTGCCCCGCCCACGTCGGGCTGTACGCCGACAGGAAGTTCGTGAAGCCCTGGGTCGTGCCCGAGGAGTCCGAGCGATGGATGACGGTGATCGGGGTGGACGGGAGGTTGACCCCCGGGTTCAGGGCCGCGATCGCCGAGTCGTTCCACTTGGTGATCTTGCCCAGGAAGATGTTGGCGATCGTCGTGCCGTCGAGCTTCAGGCCGGCCGCGACGCCCGGCAGGTTGTAGGACAGCGTGATCGCGCCGAAGAACATCGGCAGTTGCTGCACGGGGCCGACCTTCGCGAAGGTGGCGACGTCGGCGGCCTTCAGCGGTGGGTCAGACGCGCCGAACTCGACGGTCTTGCCCTCCATCGCGGTGATGCCGGCGCCCGAGCCGACCGCCTGGTAGTTGAGCGTGATGCCCTTCAGCAGCGAGCCCCACTCCGTGTAGACGGGGGCCGCGAAGGTCGAGCCGGCGGCGGTGATCGTGCCGGTCGCGCTCGGGGTGGCCGCGGTGGGGGCGGTGGTCGCCGCCGACGTCGTCGCGGCCGTGGTCGCCGGCGTCGACGGGCTGCTTGAAGTCGTATTGCTGCTCGAGCTGCTCGAACCGCACGCGGCGAGCGTCACGGAGAGCGAGGCCACGCCGAGCAAAAGGCCGATCTTGTTCTTGGTCACTAGCGTCTCCTTCGATCGGGTCGCAGCGCCCGTCTACGGGCAGGGCCTGTCAGGTCGCCGCAGTGCGGAGGGCAGTCTGTTAACCGCCGACCGCCTCGGTGTGAAAATCTCGTGAAGGCTGGCCTTGGAATCGGTAACCGAAGCCCGGGTGGGTGTGGATGAAGCGGCGGTCGGGCATCGCGGCCTCGAGCTTGCCGCGCAGCTTGCTGACGTACACGTCGACGGAGCGATCGCCCGCGCGCAGCTCGGAGCCCCAGACGGCGCGGTACAGTTCCTTGCGCGAGACGATGCCGCCGCTGCGGCGCACGAGCGCAGCGAGCAGCTGGAATTCCCGCACCGACAGCGTCAGCGCGCGTCCACCGGCGAGCACGAGGCCCTCGCCGAGATGGATCTCGAGCTCACCCGAGTGCAGGATGCCGTTGGCCGACGGGGTGTCCACGGCGGCTCAGGCTCGCGCGCGCGGGCGCCGTTCGCGTTAACAAGTCGTGATCAAGACGTGATCGATTCGTGAACGCCCCGTAAATCGGCCGATATCGGCCGGCTCGACAATATCCTCGCTGACCATGGTGCTCCTGCTGCGCGGCCGCGACGACGCGACGCTGATGGGCCTCGTCGAGGAATCCGGGCGCAACCTTCAGCGCGCCGGGCTGCTCTTGCGCGAGTTGCTCGCCGGGTTCCCCGAGCGGGCGACGCTCGCCGGCGACCTGCTCGTCTCCGAGCAGGAGGGCGACCGCATCACCCACGACATCATCCATCACCTGACCGGGAGGCGGCGCGTCAACGCCCCCTTCGGGGCCAGCGACGGCTACGTGCTGGCGACCTCCCTGGACGACGTGGTCGACTACATCGAGCAGGCCGGGGCCTGCCTGGGGCTGTACGGCATCGAGGCCCCGATGGAGCAGGCCGTCGAGTTCGCCGAGGTGCTCGTGGGCGCGGGCGAGCAGATCGCTCGTGCGCTGCGCTGCCTGCGCACCCGTACCGACATCGCGCCGCATCTGGTCGAGATCCACCGGCTCGAGAACGAGGGCGACCGCATCTACCGCGACGGGATGGCCTGCCTGTTCGTCGGCGGCATCGACCCGATGGTGGTCATCCGCTGGAAGGACATCTTCGAATCGCTCGAGGCGGCGGTCGACGCGTGCGAGACCGTCGCCCACGTGCTCGAGGGCATCTCGCTCAAGCGCGGACGCTAGGCTCGGGGGGCGTGGGCCCGCTCGCCTACATCCCCAGCCCCTCGAGCAACGGCGTGCATATCGGGCCGCTGTTCCTGCACTTCTACGGCATGTGCTACGTCGTGGGCATCACCGCCGCGATCGGCATCGCGCGGCGGCGCTGGAGGGCCCAGGGCGGCGATCCGGACCTCGTCTACACCGTCGCGCTGTGGGGCGTCCCCGCCGGCGTCTTCGGCGGGCGCCTGTACCACGACGTGACGAGCTGGAACACCGTGCCCCACAACGCGTGGGGCTGGCTGGCGGTCTGGCAGGGCGGCCTGGGGATCTGGGGCGGGATCGCCGGAGGCGCCGCGGCCGGCATCTACGTCCTGCGCCGCCACAAGGTCGACGTGCGCGCGTTCCTGGACGCCGCCGCGCCGGCGCTGCTCGTCGCCCAGGCCATCGGGCGCGTGGGCAACTACTTCAACCAGGAGCTGTTCGGCGGACCGACGACGCTGCCGTGGGGACTGGAGATCTCCCCTGCACACCGCCCGGCGCAGTACCTCGGCGACCGCACCTTCCAGCCGTCGTTCCTGTACGAGCTGATCTTCGACCTGCTGCTCGCGTGCGCGCTCGTCTGGCTCGGACGCCGGCGCCGCATCCGGGCGCCGGGGCTGTTCGCGCTCTACGTCGCCGGCTACTCGGGCTATCGCATCTTCGAGGAGACCCTGCGCGTGGACCCCTCGCACTACATCCTGGGCGAGCGCCTGAACTTCTGGGTCGCGTGCCTGGGGGTCCTCATCGGGCTCGCCTGGTTCGCGCGCATCCAGTGGCCGCGAGCGGTCTCCTTGCGTAGCGCGCTGCCGCTGCTCGGGGCCGGGCTCGTGCTCGGCGCCTGCGGCTGCGGGCGCACGACGACGGCCCGTGCGGACCCGGTCGTCCCCGCTGCGGCCGATCCGGGCGCAGCTGCCGTGCCGCCCTCGCCGCGTGACGTGGGCGTTCTTCACGTTCCGGTTTGGAGTTACTCCGAGCGGGTGCGCCGAGAGCCCCTCTGGCCGTAGCCCGCCCTCGGGTGGGAGCGAGGGGCGAGGCCGGCCACACCCGGGCATCGCCTACCGCCAGCGGTGTGCGACCGTTGCGGACCGCGATCGTGACACGGGTGGTAGCCGTGCCCCGTGCTCTCAGACGATCGGCCAACAGTCCACGGCCTGTTCGTGGGCTGCGGCGATCGGCGCCGCTTGCCCGGGGGCGGAGCCGGATCTCGCTCTCGTGGGATTGCGGCGCAGCACGCCGCCGCCGCGGGTCACAGCTCGTTCACACTTGCCTCCGGTCGGCCGGTACGCTGATCTGGGTCGAATGGGAGCCGCGCTGACCAGAACCCACGATGAGGGGGACCAGCCGTCCGCGGGCGGCGCGATCGCCGAAGACGCGCCGGTGGAAGACCGGCCGGTCGGTCCATCGCTCAGCGCCGCGGGAGGCGATCTCTGCCGGGCCTGCGGAGCTTCGCTCGCGAGTGACCAGCGCTACTGCGTCACCTGCGGAGAGCGACGCGGCACGAGCCGCTTCGGGACCGATGAGCTGATGTCGGCGGGCGCGCCGAGCCCGCCGGTGTCGCCCGAGCCGCCCCCACGCCGGGGCTCCTCCGGTGCGACGGTGCTCGCCGGGTTGGCGACGCTGGTGCTTGCCCTCGGCGTCGGCGTCGAGATCGGCCACGTTGCCACCAAGAGCAACGCCGGCCCCGACCAGCGTGCCACTGCTCAGCCGGTCACCGTCGTGGTACCGGGCGGTGAAGGCGCCACGACGGCGGCCACCACCACCCCGGCAACGGTCGCGACGAGCGCGCCGCCGCCGAAGGCCGCATCGGCCAAGGCCACCGCCAGGGTCGCGTCGAAGACGACGCCCACCGTCAAGGCCGCCGCCAGCGCCAAGAAGGCGGCCTCGAGCGTGCTGGGGACCAGCGGAGCCGGTCAACAGAACAACACGGTGACGACTGGCCAGTCGTGCGCCTCGGGCAGCTCGGGATGCCAGGGCGGCAAGTTCACCGGCAGCTTCTTCGGAGGCTAGCTGGCGATGGCGAGGCGAAACCCGGTCATCGGTGTGCGCCTGAGGCGCGTACCGAGCGTGCGTTCGGGGTTGGCGCCGGCCGGCGCCGGCCCACCAGCGCTCGTGTCCGGCCTGCCGCAGGAGCAGGAGCAGAGCATCGATCTTCGCCGCCGGCGCGACCAGCTCACCGCGCGCGTCGCCGAGCTCACGTTCGACCTCGGCGGGATGGTGTACGAGATGGCCATCCGCAACCGGATCAACGTCGAGGTGATCGTCAAACGCGCGGCGGCGCTGCAGGACGCCGACGCGGAGCTGAGCGAAGTGCAGCGAATCCTCCGGCTCGAGGAAACCGCCACTGCCGGTGAGTGTGCTTCCTGCGGTGCGCCGCACTCGACCGGAGCGAGCTACTGCTGGCAGTGCGGGCTGCCGCTGCTGACGCAGGTCTCGCACGACGCCATCGCGACCCCGTAGCCGCCGGCCGGGGCACGCGTTCGCTCAGCCGAACTGGCCGGTGACGTAGTCGCGGGTCCGGGAGTCGGCCGGGCTGCGGAAGATCACCTCGGTGTCGTCGTACTCGATCAGCGTGCCGGTGCGCTGCCCGCCGGTCGTGTCCAGGCCGAAGAACGCAGTCCGGTCGGCGACGCGCGCGGCCTGCTGCATGTTGTGGGTGACGATCACGATCGTGTAACGCCTCTTCAGCGTGTGCAGCAGCTCCTCGATCGACGCGGTTGCGATCGGGTCCAACGCGGAGGCGGGCTCGTCGAGCAGCAGCACGTCGGGCTCGATCGCGATGGCGCGCGCGATGCACAGCCGCTGCTGCTGCCCGCCCGAGAGTCCGAGTGCGCTTTCGCGCAGGCGGTCCTTCACCTCGTCCCAGAGTGCCGCGTGGCGGAGCGCGCGCTCCACCCGCGCGTCGAGATCGCTGCGCATGCCGAGGTTGCGCGGCGCCCAGGCAACGTTGTCGTAGATCGACTTCGGGAACGGGTTGGGCTTCTGGAACACCATCCCGATTCGGCGGCGGACCTCCACACGGTTGGTCGCCGGCGCGTAGACGTCGTGCCCGTGGTAGAGCACCTGGCCCGTGAGCCGGAACCCTGGGATCGAGTCGTTCATGCGGTTCAGGCTGCGGAGGAACGTCGACTTACCGCACCCCGACGGACCGATCACGGCCGTGACCAAGCGAGGGTAGATCTTCATTGTCGTCCACCCGAGCGCTTGGCTCGCGCCGTAGTGGACAGTCATGTCGCAGATGTCGAACACGGCGCCGCGCGCGATCTCCGGCTGGTCGCCGTGCTCCACCGGCCGCCGCTGGCTCAGGGCGCCGCTGGTGATTCGCACCCGCTCCGGCGCCGCTGTCAGCGCCTGGTTCGGGGTCTCCTTCGTGAAACTCATGTCGGGATCCTACGGGTGCGTGCGAGCAGCACACGCGCCCCGACGTTCGCCAACAGGATGAACAGCAGCAGAACGAAGGCCGCGCCCCAGGTCTGGGCGATGGCCGTCGTCGATGGCAGGTCATAGGTGCTCCAGATGTACATCGGGATGCTCGGGACGCCGTGACCGAAGATCATGAGCTGCGTCGAGGTGGGATTGAAGATGCTGTTGACGATCAGCAGCGGGGCCGTTTCGCCGGAAGCACGCGCGATCGACAGGATCGCACCGGTCGCGATGCCGCCCGCCGCGGCGGGCAGGATCACGCCTACGACGGTGCGCCAGCGCTGCACGCCGAGCGCATCCGCCCCCTCGCGCAGGCTGTTCGGCACCAGCAGCAGGACCTCCTGGCTGGATCGCGCGATGATCGGCAGCATGATGATCGACAGCGCGACCGCCCCGGCGAAGCCGCTCTCTCGGTGCTCGGGGACCACGATCAGCCCGTAGACGACGATCCCGACGACGATTGTCGGCAGGCCCTGGAGCATGTCGAGTACGAGCTTGAGCACGCGCGCCGACGGTGACCGCCGGCCGGCGAACTCGGTCAGGTACAGGCCGGTGAAGATGCCGATCGGCACCGCGATTACCGCCGCGAACGCGACGATCGCCGCCGTGCCAATCAAGGCATTGGCGATCCCGCCGCCGCTCGCAAGACCGGCACCGTTCCTGGTCAGGAAGGTGAAGCTCAGCGCGGGTGCCCCCTTCCGCGCGACGGTGTAGACGACCTCGCAAAGCATGAGGATCGCGATCACCGCCGCGGCCGACGCGCCGACGTCCACGGCCCGGCTGACGGCCTGCCGGCGGCGAAGGTTGCCGGACGCCGTCAGCGGCGCCGTCGGATCCGGAAGTGACGGGTCACGGGCTTCGAGCCCTGCGACCACGTTCACGTCCCCGTTGCCCGGTGGACGTCGAAGCGACCGGCGATCGCCCGCGCGACCACGCTGCTTGCGAGGCCGATGGCAAGCAGGATGAGCGCCAGATAGAACAGCGACGGGATGTCCAGGGTGCTGCTGGGCGTCGGAAACTCGCTGGCGATCCTGCTCGCGAGGCTGTTGCCGGGGGAGAACAGCTTGTGGATTCCGGTGCCGTCGCCGATCATCTGGGTCACGGCGATTGCCTCTCCGAGTGCTCGCCCGAGCCCCAGTACGGTTGCTGCGGCGACGCCGGAGGCGGTTGACGGGAGCACGACCCCGCGGATGATCTCCCAGCGCGTCGCCCCGAGCGCCGCCGCCCCGTCCGTGAGCTCCGGCGGTACGGTCAGGAACAGATCGCGGCTGAGGGCGGCGACGATCGGCAGCACCATCAACGTCAGTCCGACGCCCGCCGTGAAGGTGCTCAGACCGCTCTCCTGCGGGGCGCCGAAGATCGGGATGAAGCCCAATACGCTGTGCAGAGCCGGCTCGACGTGCTTTGAGATGAACGGCGCCAACACGGCCACACCCCAGAAGCCGACGATCACGCTCGGGATGGCGGCAAGCATCTCGACCATCGGGCCGACCACCGCACGCACGGTCACGGGCGCCATCATGCTCAGGTACAAGCCGATCGCGATTCCAAGCGGCGTGGCGATGATCAGCGCGATCAACGAGCTTAAGACGGTGCCGTAGATCGCGCCCGCGGCACCGAAGCGGTTGAACACCGGCTCCCATCTCGAGTGCACGAGGAACCCCAGCCCGAAGTGCGCGATCGACGGCCGGGCGCCGTTGATCACCTGGTAGACGACCTCGATCAACAGCCCCGTGGCGAGCAAGCCGGCGGCCACACAGAGGCCGAGCAGCACGCGGTCGCCCCCGCCCCCGGCACGCAGCCTGCTGCTTATTCGGCGCGCGCCCGCGCCGAACGACGTCACCGCCCTTGAAGACACCGCGCGGAGGGTAGAGAAATCTTCCCGGTCTCCCGGTCGGCGTCACCGCGTTCACAGAAAAAATCAATCCCGGTGACAAATTGGCAACAAGTTGACCGAGCGCGGACGGCGATTCTTCCGCGGGTTCGCGATGGCGGCCGAGTTCGGCCAGCCCAGCTGTCTTCACTCTTGCAGGCACTACGGAAAGGACGTTCGCTTTGGCTCCGAAGAGATTGGCCAGCCTGATTGGCGTGACTCTGCTCGCGGGGGCAGTCTCCGGCTTGGCCTCTGTCGCCTCGGCTTCGGCGGCGACGCTGGCCGGGGCCGGGTCGACCCTGGTGGCCCCGATCGAGGCAGAATGGGCGGCCGCGTGGTCGCAGAGCACCACTAACGCGACGCCGACCTACCAGGCGGTCGGATCCGGCACCGGGCTGAAGGACATCGGCCAGGGCTTGGTCGACTTCGGTGGTTCTGACGCCCCGCTGTCGGCATCGACGACGCCGTGCGCGGGCTGCTTCCAGATCCCGTGGGCCCTGTCGGGGACGGGCGTGAGCTGGAATGTGCCCGGCGTCAAGAGCCTGCACCTCACCGGCCCGGTGCTCGCCGAGATCTACCTCGGGCAGATCACCAACTGGGACAACAAGGCGATCACCTCGTTGAACAAGCACGAGCACTTCCCGAACCTGGCGATCACGCCGGTGCATCGGGAGGACGGCTCAGGCGATTCGTACGCGTTCACGGATTACCTCGCCGCCGTCAGCAGCACCTTCTCCAGCAAGGTCGGGCGTGCGGTTCTGCCGACCTTCCCATCCGGTCCGGGTGGTGAGGGCAACAGCGGCATGGTGACCGTGTTGCAGAGCACTCCTGGTGCGATCGCGTACATCGCGGTCTCCTACCTGATTGCCCACCATCTTCCGGCCGCAGCGATCAGGAACAATGCCGGCAACTACGAGGTCCCGAACCTGCGGAACATCGCGAACGCTGCGAGCGTCGGACACGAGGCGGCCAACGGCGAGATTCACATCGTCGATCCTCCGAAGCGCGCCAAGATCGCATATCCCATCTCGACGTTCACGTACTGCATCCTGAGGCCCACCGACGCGCTTGGCAATGGGGCCCTGCTCAAGTCGTTCGTTCAATACGCGCTCGGCCCAGGGCAGGCGTTCGGTCCTGCGCTCGACTTCGTCCCGCTGCCGAAGAGCATCAAGGCGGCCGACGAG
>DATAWZ010000010.1:0-35210 GCA_036266975.1 Solirubrobacteraceae bacterium | reverse complement strand
TCGTCGATTCGCGAGCGAAAATCGAGCATGGCCAGGACGCAGGGAGCCGGAACAGCAGCGCTATTTCGGCTCCCGAGGACGCCGCCAGGCGAAGATTTGCAGCCGCGAAGCGGGAGCGGATTTACAGGAGGTGCCACTAGGCGTCGTCGGCGTGCATCACGCCGTCGCGGCCGACGTAGCCGCCCTCGCCGCCGGCGCAGATGAAGATCGCGTCGCCGTCGCCGGCGTTGCGCAGCGAGCGGATCGTCGCCGCGTCGATCCGCACCACGCCGCCGGCCGGGACGAGGTGGGCGCTGCCGTCGCCGAAGCGGAACTCGACCGTGCCCTGGTGCACGAAGTACGTCTCCTCCTGGCGCTCGTGGCTGTGGCGGCCGCTGGTATGGCCGGGCGGCAGCACGATCGCGTTGATCCCGAAGGCCTGCACGCCGAGCGGGCCGCGGATCTTGCGAAAGCCATAGCCCTCGCCGAGGTCGTCCAGATGGGCCAGGGCCCAGCCGTCGCCTTCGGTCACGCTCATGTGATGGATGCTAATGATTTGGGGGCGGCCTGCGGGCGTGGCCGACGCTCCGGCGGGGGCCTCCGGCCGCCAAGGAGTGGGGCGCTGTCCGCGTCAGTGATCGGCGACGTGGCCGCCGTCGGGGACGAGCGGGCGACCCTCCTGGGCCCAGCGCATCAGCCCCCCGACCATCGTGTGCGCCTGGTAGCCGGCGGCCTGGAAGGCCTGCGCGGCCATCGCCGAGCGGGCGCCCAGGCGGCAGTAGAACACGACCGGCCGCTCGCGGTCGAGCGTGTCGGCCTGCGAGGCAAGGCGCTCGAGCTCGATGTGGCGCGAGGCCTCCATGTAGCCTGCCTGGCGCTCGTAGGGCTCGCGCACGTCGACGACCTGGATCGCGGCGGGGTCCTCGGCCACCCAGGCGGCGAGCTGCTCGGGCGTCACCTCGAGCTCGGGCGCGGCAAACGGCACGGGCGCAATGGTAGTCGAGCGGCTTGGGACGGTCAGGGCCGCAGCCCGCGGGCGCGCGGGCCCGCGGGCAGGTCGTGGCGGATCAGCGCGTGGGCGCGCTCGGCCCAGTCGCACAGGATCGGCCGCGTGTCGCGCGGGTCGATGATCTCCTCGACCGAGAACTTCTCCGCGGTGCGGAACGGCGAGCGGACGGCGTCCAGGCGGGCGAGGATCTCCGCCCGGCGTGCCTGCGGGTCGGGCGCCGCCTCCAGCTCGCGCCGGTAGGCCGCCTCCAGGCCCCCCTCGACCGGCAGCGAGCCCCAGTCGCCCGATGGCCAGGCGAAGCGCAGGTTCAGCCGCGAGCCGTCGCCGTGGGCGGCGCCGGCGACGCCGAACACCTTGCGCACGAGGATCGAGACCCACGGCACCTGCGCCTGGTAGACGGCGCACAGGGCGCGGGCGCCGCGGCGCAGCGTGTTCTGACGCTCGGCCTCGGTGCCGATGCGAAAGCCCGGCTGGTCGACGAAGTTGACCACCGGCAGGCGGAACTGGTCGCACATGTCCACGAAGCGGGTGAACTTGTCCGAGCCGTCGCCGCTCATCGAGCCGCCCAGGAAGCGCGGGTCGCTGGCCAGGACGCCGACCGGGCGCCCGTCGAGCCGCGCCAGCGCGGTGACCAGCGAGCGCCCGTAGGTGGGGCCCAGCTCGAAGACCGAGCCGCGGTCGAGGACCGCGGCGAGCAGGTCGCGTACCTTGTAGACCTGGCGGCGGTCGCGCGGGACGAGCGAGAGCAGCGACTCCTCGCGGCGGTGGGCGGGGTCGACGCCGGGGGCGATCGGCGGCGCCTCCCAGACGTTGTCGGGCAGGTAGGACAGGAAGCGGCGGATCTGCTCGAGGGCGTCGTCCTCGTCGTCGGCCTCGTTGTCGATCGCGCCGGCGCGGGTCTGCGCCCGCGCCCCACCGAGCTCCTCCTTGTCGGGCGACTCGCCCATCGCCGCGGCGACGACCGGCGGCCCGGCGATGAACATCTGGGCGCTGCCGCGGACGATCACCGAGAAGTGCGACATGACCACGCGCGCGGAGCCGAGGCCGGCGACCGGGCCGAGCGCGGCGCCGACCACCGGGACGATCGACAGGTTGGCGGCCACCAGGTCGAACCCGGGCAGCGGCGGGACGTAGGTGTAGCCCCAGTCCTCCAGCGACTTGACCGAGCCCCCGCCGCCGCTGCCGTCAACGAGGCGGATGAGCGGCAGGCGCAGGTCGTGCGCGAGCCGCTCGCCGTATACGTTCTTGGCCCAGATCGCCGCGTCGGCCGCGCCGCCGCGCACGGTGAAGTCGTCGGCCTGCACGACGACCGGCCGCCGGCGGATGCGCCCGCGGCCGATAAGCATGTTCGCGGGGGTGAACCTCTCCAGCTCGCCGGCCTCGTCGTATTCGCCGGTGCCGGCGAGCGCGCCGGTCTCGTGGAACGTGCCGGGGTCCAGGAGCCGGTCGATCCGCTCGCGCACGGTGAGCCGGCCGTTCTCGTGCTGGCGCTGCACCCGCTCGGGGCCGCCGAGCTCGCGCGCGAGTGCCTCGCGGTGACGCAGTTCGCGTAGCTCGGCCTCCCAGTTCATCCCGCGCAGGATAGGTCTCGTGTACTCTGGCGTCGATGGGTCGGCGCGCGCTGCTGTTGGCGGTGGTTGTCATGGCCCTCGCGGGGGGCGGGGTCGCGGCCGCGCGCCCGCTCACCGCTGCCCACACCGCGAGGCGGTGCGGGCGCTTCAGCTCGACCTACGGCCCGATCGGCGTATACGTCGTCAAGGGCCAGGTGAGCTGCGCGACCGGGATCCACCAGATGCAGAACGGCTTCGCCGGGCGGGCGCAGTACCCGGGAACCAAGCCCGTCGACAACGGCAACGAGTCCCTGTACGAGGGATGGACGTGCGGCGGCCAGATGGGCTTCTACTTCTGCTCGCAATCGCGCGGCGGACACGTGGTCAAGGAGGTCGACGGCCGCGGCTGCACGATCATGGACGTCGGCTGCCCGACGGACATCCACACCTGAGCCACCGCGCCCCTTCGGGGCCTGTTGTGTCGTGACACGAGACCGCGCGGGTCTCGACACTCTGCCGCCGCGCGGAACCAACTACGATGCACCGCGCGATGGAGACCGTCAACGACGCTTACACGATTCCGGCCGAGCATCTCGATTTCCTCGGGATGATCCGCCAGCTCGTTCAGGAGAAGGTCGCTCCGCGTGCCGCCGAGATCGATGAGACCGGCGAGTACCCGTGGGACATCCGGCGCCTGTTCGGCGAGCAGGACATCCTCGGCCTGCCCTTCGGCACCGAGTACGGGGGCACCGGCACCGGCACGCTGATGCTCAACATGGCGGTCGAGGAGATCGCCAAGGCCTGCGCCTCCAGCGCGCTGATCCTGATGATTCAGGAGCTCGGCTCGCTGCCGGTCAAGCAGGCGGGCAGCGATGAGCTCAAGGCGCGCATCCTGCCGCGACTGGCCAGCGGCGAGTGGTCGCCCGCGTTCGCGCTGTCCGAGCCCGACGCCGGCTCGGATCCCGCCGGGATGCGCACCACCGCCCGTCAGGACGGCAGCGACTGGATCATCAACGGCGCCAAGAACTGGATCACCAACGCCAGCATCTGCGACTACTACCTCGTCTTCGCGGTCACCGACCGCGAGAAGCGCCGCATCACCGCCTTCGTGGTCGAGTCCAACCTGCCCGGCGTGAGCGTCGGCAAGCTCGAGCACAAGCTCGGCATCCACGGCTCCCCGACCGGCGCGCCGGTCTTCGAGGACGTCCGCGTCCCGGCCGAGAACATCGTCGGCGAGGTCGGCCGCGGCCTGCCGGTCGCGCTCGGCACGCTCGAGGTCTCGCGTCTGGGCGCCGGCGCGCAGGCGCTCGGCATCGCCCAGGGCGCCACCGACTATGCGGTCGAGTACGCCAAGGAGCGTCGCCAGTTCGGCAAGTCGATCAACCAGTTCCAGGGGATCTCGTTCAAGCTCGCCGACATGGAGACCCGCACCGCGGCGGCGCGTGAGCTGCTCTACAAGGCGTGCGCGATGGCCGACCGCAGGGAGCCGGGCGCGGCCAAGTACTCCTCGATGGCCAAGCTGTTCTGCTCGGACACGGCGATGGCCGTGACCGTCGACGCGATCCAGGTCCTGGGCGGGTACGGCTACGTCAAGGAGTACCCGGTCGAGCGCATGATGCGCGATGCAAAGATCACGCAGATCTACGAGGGCACCAACGAGATTCAGCGCCTCGTGATCGCGCGGACGCTGACCTAGGCGACGATGCCGTCACGCAGGCCGCCCGCGCCGCTCGGAGGACCCACACTCCGGGGTGTGATGCTGGCGGCGCTCGTGGCGCTCGCCGCCGGGCTCGTCGTCGTCGTGCTCACCGAGGGAACCAGCCGCTCGGGCGCGGTGCGCACGCTCGAGGAGGCCGCGCTGTTCGTGATGGCCGTCGCCGCGCTCGGCATGCTCGCCGCGCTGGTCATCTCGCACATGGCTGATTGGCGCGAGCCGGCCTCCGAAGAGGACTTCGAGCGCCTGGTCGTCCACGCGGAGGAGCTCGCCGCCTCCGGGCTGTTCGTCGACCCCGACGAGGGCGAGTTCCTGATCGGAGACCCGCTCTCGGACGAGGAGTTCGACGACCTCGTGCGCGACGCGCTCGACGATCTGCCCGACCTGCTGGTCAACGCGCTGCAGCACGTCGCGGTCGTCGTCTCCGACCAGGGCCGCGGCGTCGGCGCCTACGGCCTCTATCAGGGCGACAACGGCAACGGCCGCGCCCACGATCGGATCGTCATCTTCCGCGACACGCTGCGGCGCGACTTCGGCCACGACCCCGACCTGCTGCGCGAGCAGGTCACGCGCACCGTGCGCCACGAGCTCGCCCACCACGTGGGCTTCGACGAGCTCGGCGTCAGCCGGCTGGATCTGTAAGTCCCGGTGGGGGGCGTGCGACCGGGGTGTTCCAGGGTCAAGCGGGCGAAGGACGCGGTGGGTGGGGGCGGGAGACCGGGCAGAGCCACGTCAGGGGCGACACCCCATTCGGCGCACGGGTGACGCAGCACGCGCATGGCTCGGCCCCGCATCCGGGCGTGCGGACCCTGTTGGGATGGGGCCTAAACGACCCGTCGCTTGCTGGGCGGGTCGCTGACCTTCCAGCCGGGCAGGAAGAGCTCCTCCAGCTCGCGTAGTCGCGCCCGCAGCGCCGCGTTCTCGCGGGTCAGGTCGGCGCGGGCGTCGATGTTGCGCTGCAGCTCGGCGCGGAGCTCGGTGAGCTGGTGCTGCAGATCGCCGTCGGGCACTGCTCGATGATGGCACCGCTTTGCGGCGGCTCACGGTCCCGCGAGCGCATCGGTCTCCGGGACCGCGCGCGGGCGGGCGCGTTTCGTGGGAGCGGCGGTGAGGGTCGGCCCGGAGCCGGCGCCCGCCGGCGGCGGGAATGAGACCTCGATGTGCAGGCCGCCCTGCGGCCGCGCGCGCGTGCTGAGCTCGGCCCCATGCGCGCCCGCGATCGCCTGGACGATCGAGAGTCCCAGCCCGTGGCCGCCGTCGTGGCGGGTGCGGGCGCCGCCGAGGCGCTCGAAGGGCTCGAACAGGCGCTGGAGCTGCTCGGGCGGGACGGTCGGGCCCGTGTTCGCGACCGAGACGAACGCGTGCTTTTGGTCGCGGGTCCCCGTGCTGACCTCGACGTGTCCGCCGGGCACGTTGTGGCGGATCGCGTTGTCGAGCAGGTTGGCGATGAGGCGCTCGAGCAGCCGTGGATCGCCGTCGGTCGGCGCGGCGGCCAGCGTGGCGCGAATGTCGAGCTCGCCGGTCGGTGGGTCGCGCGCGAGCATCGCCTGCGAGGCCAGCACCGCGAGGTCGAGCGGCTCGCGCCGCTCGAGCCCGGCCTCGCCGCGGCTGAGCGCGAGCAGGGCGTCGATCAGCTGCTCGAGGTGCTGCTCGGAGGCGAGCACGCGCTCGTGGGCGGTGCGCAGCGAGTCGACGTCCGCTTGCGAGCTGGCGAGCGCGACCTCGATCAGCGCTCGCTGGCGCGTGAGCGGTGCCCGCAGCTCGTGCGAGGCGTTGGCCACGAACTGCCGCTGGGCCTCGTAGGCGTCCTCGAGCGGTTGCAGCACCCGCCCGGCGACGAACCACCCGAGCAGGATCGACAGCAGCGACATCCCCGCGAGCGCGATCCCGGACTGGATCAGCAGCTCCTGGAGCACGTGCGTGCGCCGGCGGCGGTCCACGGCGGCTGCCCTGGTGTAGTCGGCCATGAAGCCGCATGCGGTTGTCGCGTGCGCGAACGCGGGCGACTGCATGTCGATCGTGGATGGGATCGCGAAGAACGCTCCGTCGCGATCACTGACCTCGCTCACCTTGTGGATCAGGGGGAGGCCGGGTGGGGCCGAGCTCGTCGGGTTGGGGAACTCGGAGACACCGTGCGCGCGCATGCACCGCGCGACCGTGGTCCAGTGCGCCATCGTCTGCGCGGAAGCGGGCGCCGACGGGCCGGTACCCGGGAGGGCGGAGGCGGGAGGGCGCCTGAGGATCGCGTTGTTCGTCCCGCTCTGGAGGCTGAACACGAACCCGGCGTTGACCAGCAGCGCGTAGGCGATCGCCATCAGCGCCGCGCCGGAGAGCAGGAACAGGCCGCCGTACAGGAGCGTCAGGCGCCGGCGGACGGTCCGGTGCGGGAGGTGCCGCCCGACCGCGAGCTGGGTGAACCGGCGGTTCAGCCGCGCCGTCGCGCTCATATCCGGTAACCGGCCCTGGCGACGGTCTGGATCACGGGCGGGTCGCCGAGCTTGGCTCGCAGCCGGCTGATCGTGATCTTGACCGCGCCGGTGAACGGGTCGGCGGCCTCGTCCCAGACGCGCTCGAGCAGCTCCTCGGCGGACACGACCCGGCCCTGGGCCGCGAGCAGCAGCTCGAGCACGCCGAACTCCTTGGGCCGCAGCGCGAGCGGCCGGCCCGCCCGCTGCGCGCAGCGCTTGGCCGTGTCGAGCACGACGTCGCCGTGCTCGAGCACCGGCGGGATGCTCGGCTGCGCTCGGCGCGCCAGCGCGGCGATCCGGGCCACGAGCACGGCGAACGCGAACGGCTTGGTCAGGTAGTCGTCCGCGCCGAGCCCGAGCCCCTCGATGAGATCGGCCTCCTGCGCGGCGCCGGTCAGCATCAGCACCCGGCTTCGAGCGCCCGCGGCGACGAGCCGTGCGCACACCTCATCGCCGTGGACGGCCGGAAGGTCCCGGTCGAGCACGATCACCTCGTAGTCGTGGACGAGCGCGCGCGCCAGGCCCGCCTCGCCGTCCAGCGCGACATCGACCGCCATCCGCGCCTCGCGCAGGCCGGCGGCGACCGTCTCGGCCAGTTCCTCGTCGTCCTCGATCACAAGCACCCGCATCGGCCGCTCCTGGTCAAGGTAGCCGCCTGGAGGTTTCGCGGCGGTTTCAACGGGAGGGAAACCGGGCGGAAACCGCCCGGCGCGTAGAACGCAGGCACCCACCCCACAGGACATCGGAAGAGGACGAGATGCACGGCCACGCCACACGACCATCACGACCGGCTCGGCTTCTGTGTGCCGTCGCCACGCTCGCTGCCGCCGCGACGGCGATCGCCGCCTGCGGCTCGAGCTCTCCGAACGGGCCGAGCCCCGCGACCGGCGGCCCCTCCCGCTCGACCAGTTCAGCGCTGGCGTTCTCCACGTGCATGCGCGGCAGCGGCGTGCCGAACTTCCCCGACTTGAGCGGCGATGGGATGCGGATCGAGGGGAACGCGCAGACGATCGCGGTCAACGGCGTCTCGGTCAACGCCCCGGCGTTCTTCACGGCCCGGGAAAAGTGCGGCAAGTACCTGCCGCACACGCAGGCGACGCCGGCGCAGAGTGCCCAGCAAACGCAGCGGGGGCTTCGCTTCGCGCGCTGCATGCGCAGCCACGGCGTGCCGAACTTCCCCGACCCGAAGGTGGTCAGCAGCCACGGCGGCAGCCAACAGGTGTACCTGCCGGGGATCAACCCGCAGTCGCCGGCGTTCCAGGCCGGCGCGAAGGCTTGCGGGGGCGGCCCCAAGGGCCCTTGAGCGCAGCGCCGCAGGCGCGCGCCGCCTTGAGGTGTGTTGCTCGGGAACACCCTGAGGCGCCCAGAGCAACACACCCGTTCCCGCGCGACCCCCGTGTGTTGCTCCAGACAACCTGTAGGCGCCCAGAGCAACACACATCGATTGCAGATCGGTCGCGTGGGGCGGTCGGGGCGTCTCACGAAGCCTTAAGCAATCTCTCAGCTTCGCGGGCGGCTCGCTCAGGCTGCGCTGCTCCACTTCTGCCGTGGCGGTTCACCTGGCCCACTCGGCGTCGGCATAGGCTTGTGGCGATGGAGGCGAGCGAGGTTCGCGGCGGGCGCGTGCTGGTCGTGGACGACGATCCGGACGTGCGCGAGGCGGTCGAGACCGCGCTCGAGCTGGAGGGCCACCGGGTCACGACCGCGACCGACGGTCTCGCGGCGCTCAAGCGGATGGGCCAGGGCGAGTTCGACGCGGTGGTGCTCGACGTGCTCATGCCGAACCTGGACGGCTTCGAGGTGTGCCGGCGCCTGCGCGCCTCGGGGAACCGCACGCCGATCCTGATCCTGACCGCGCGCGACTCCGAGGAGGACACGATCCGCGGCCTGGACCTCGGCGCGGACGATTACCTGGTCAAGCCGTTCGGGCTGGGGGAGCTGCTGGCGCGCATGCGGGCGCTGCTGCGGCGGACGCGGCCGGCGGGCGAGGATGCGCCGCTCTGGTTTGCCGGGCTGTCGCTCGATCGGCAGACGCGAGAGGCCTCCCGCGGCGGGCGCAGGCTCGAGTTGACGCGGACCGAGTACGCGCTGCTGGAGCTGTTCCTGCGCCATCCGCGTCAGGTGCTGACCCGGGAGCTGATCATGGAGCGGGTCTGGAACTACGACTTCGGCCCGACGTCGAACCCGCTCGAGGTCTACATCAGCTATCTGCGACGCAAGACCGAGGCAGACGGCGAGCCGCGCCTGATCCAGACGGTCCGCGGGGTCGGCTACGTGCTGCGAGAGCCGTGAGCCTCCGCACGCGGTTGACGGTCGCCGGGGGCGGCGCGGTGTTCCTCGCGCTCGCCATCGCCTCCTTGGTGATGTATTTCTCCGTGCGCTCGAACTTGAACGGGCAGACCGACGCCGCATTGATTCAGTCGGCCCAGAGCGCCGCCACGAAGTGGCTCGTCGCGAACGGCCCGAAGCCGGCGACGTACGCGAGGAAGGGCCAACCCGCGTCGGAGAGCCCCCTCTTCGCCCCCAACCCGTCCGGCGACGTTCAGGTGATCCCGAACGTCGGCTCGCTGATGCGGGAGCGCTCGGCGGTCACGGGGCTGAAGACTCCTCTCACGCACAGCCTCGACGGTTTCGTACCCGCGATCGGCCTCGACGCGTTCGTGGCGAGGGGACTGGCGCCGCCGTATTTCCGGGACGTTCGCTATCGCGGCGTGGCGATGCGCCTGTACACGATGCCGCTCTCGTCGTCCGGCGAGGGGCTGGTGCGCACGGCACGCCCGCTGACCGACGCAGACTCGACGATCGCGCGTGTCCGCTGGCTGCTGTTCGGCCTGACGTTCGGTGGGGCGCTCGCGGCGGGCCTGCTCGGACGGCTGGCCGCGAATGCGGTGCTGCGCCCCGTGCGGGCGCTCGCCGTCACGGTGCGGAAGGTCAGCGCGACGCGCGACCTGGGCCAGCGGATCCCGGTGAGCGGCCGGGACGAGCTCGCGAGCCTGGCCCGCGACTTCAACGCGATGCTTGCCGCGCTGGCCGAGTCCCAGCAGGCGCAGCAGCAGCTGATCGCGGACGCCTCGCACGAGTTGCGGACCCCGCTGACCGCGCATCGCGCGAACCTCGAACTGCTCGCGCGGCCGGACCTGCCGGCCGAACAGCGCCAGCGCGTGCTCGGTGCCGCCGTCCGGGCGATGGAGAGGCTCTCGGCGCTGGTCGGCGATCTCATCCTCGCCGCCCGCGACGGACGATCGGTCGACGCGCGCGAGCCGCTCGCGCTCGACGAGCTCGTGGCGGCGGCGGTCGAGCGGGCGCAGCACCGGGCCTCGAAGCTGCGCTTCGAGAGCCAGCTCGGGCCCTACCGGTTCGTCGGGGCCCGCTCGCGCCTGGAGCGCGCGGTCGACAACGTGCTCGACAACGCGATCAAGTGGAGCCCGCCCGGCGGCACCGTCGAGGTGCGCCTCGCCGACGGCACGCTCACCGTGCGCGACCGCGGGCCGGGCATCGACGAGGCCGACCTGCCGCACGTCTTCGACCGCTTCTACCGAGCCGCGGCGGCTCGCGCGCTGCCCGGCTCCGGGCTGGGGCTCGCGATCGTCAAGCAGACCGTCGACGACCACGCCGGCAGCGTGGCTGCCGCCAACGCGGAGGGCGGAGGAGCGCTTCTGACCCTCCGCTTCAACGGCGACGGCCGCTAGCCGCGCTCTCGAGCTCTCAGCAACCTCTCAGCAACCTCTCATCCCGAGCCGCGATCCGCTCAGGTTGCGCTGGTGAGCTTGCGTCATGACCAAGCGCACACCTCTCCCCACCTCCGCCGCCGCGGTGGCCGCGGTCTCGCTGCTCGCGGCCGGCTGTGGCGGTGGCTCCTCGAAGACCACCGCCACCACGACGCAGACCGGACTGCTCGCCTACTCGCAGTGCATGCACGTCCACGGGGTGCCGGGCTTCCCCGACCCCACCAGCGGCGGCGAGATCCCCAAGGCCGAAGTGGTCCCGCTGGTCGGCAGTCCCCAGTTCTCGGTGGCCGAGCGGGCCTGCCGGCAGGTGATGCCGGGCGGCAGCCTCGGGCCGTCCCAGACGCCCGAGCAGGCGCGCACCCGGCTGGCCGACGGGCTGTCGTTCGCCCGCTGCATGCGCAGCCGCGGCGTGACCCGCTTTCCCGATCCCACCGCGCAGGGTGAGCTGACCGTCCAGATGGTCCAGGCCCAGGGCATCGACCTCCACGACCCGGCGGTGCTCCAGGCGGCGCAGGCGTGCCTGCCCGCGTCACACGGCGAGCTGACCGCCGCGAAGGTGCGGGAGGCGCTGGCCGAAGCCGGAGGGTGACGGGGACTCGGGGAAACCAGGCGGAAACCGCCCCTGGCGTAGAAGCGATGCGCAGACCCCTGAGGACGTCACGAGGAGAGACCAGATGCGCGACCGCATCACTTCAACGCCGCCCGTGCGCACGTGCCGAGCGCGCCCAGTCGCCATCGCCACGCTGGTGATCGGAGTGTTGCTCGCCGGATGCGGGGGAAGCTCGCACCGCCCGACGACCGCGTCGGTGTCGATCACTGCGCCCGCCCGCGCTGCCGCCGGTTCGGGTGCGGGTGACGGTTCGGGTTTGGGCGCTCCCGCCACACCCGACGAACTGCGCTCGGGGCTGCTCGCCTTCGCGCGGTGCATGCGGGCGAACGGCGTGTCCGGCTTCCCCGACCCGACCGCCGGAGGCGGAGCGGCGTTCACCGTGCCCGCCGGCGCCAGTCCCGCTGCGCCCGCGTTCCGCGCGGCGCAGACGACCTGCCAGAAGCTGCTGCCCGGCGGGGGCTCGGCGGCTCCCGGCACGGGGCCCGCGGCCTCCCCGCAGACGCTGGCCAAGCTGCTGCGGATCGCGCGGTGCATGCGCCAGCACGGCGTCCCGCAGTTCCCCGACCCCAGCGCGACGCGCCCGGCCAACCTCGACCCCGACGAGGTCACCGAGATCACCGACTTCGACGGGGCGATCCTCGTGTTCCCGCGCACGCTCAACCTGCAGGCGCCGGCGTACCGGCAGGCCTTGGACGCCTGCGGCGCGCCGCCGCTCGGGCTCCCGCACTGATGGGACGACGGCTCGCGGTCGCGCTGGGCCTGCTGCTCGCGGCGGCGGTGGTGGCGGTCGTGCTCGCCACCCGCTCCTCCTCGCCGCGGGCGGCTGACGGGACGGGCGGCGTGAGCGGCGCCGCGATCGTGCAGCGCCGCGACCTGGTCGTGACCGACACCGAGTCGGGCACGCTCGGCTACGCCGATCCCCAGACCGCGTACGACCGTCTCAGCGGAACGATCACGTGGCTGCCGGGCGTCGGGCGGGTGATCTACCCGGGACAGACGCTCTACAGCGTCAGCGGGCGCCCGGTGGTGCTGCTCGACGGGGCCCTGCCGGCGTATCGGGCGCTCACCGCCACCGATGGTGCCGGCCGGGACATCCTGCAGCTCAACCGCGATCTGGTGCAGATGGGGTTCGCCGACGAACAGGTCACGGTGACGGACGCGTGGCAGGCCGGCACCACCGCCGCCGTGAAGCGCTGGCAGGCCGCGCTCGACGAGAAGCAGTCCGGCACGATCGCGCTCGGCCAGATCGTGTTCCTCCCCGGCCCGCAGCGGGTGACGCAGCTCGAGACGACGTGCGGTGCGGCCGGCGAGGGAGCCGGCGCCGCCAGCGGCGCGGGCCCGGCCAACGGCTGCGGCGTCTGGGAGGCGAGCGCGACCACGCCGACGTGGCACGTGGAGGACATCGACTACACGACCACCACGACCTTCACGACGCCGACGACCCCGGCGACCACGACGCCGCCGACTACGACGACGACCCCCACATCGACGACCACGACGACCGCAACCACCGCGCCGCCGGCCGCCAAGCCACCCTCCCCACACAAGCACGGCAGCTCGGACAAGGGCGCCGCCGCGAAGGCGTCGGGCAGCAAGAAGAGCTCGGCCAGCGCGTCGAGCCCGCGCGCCGGCAAGCCGTCCAGCGGGTCGGCCGCGGGCGGTGACGCAGGCAGCGCCGTGGCGATCCTGCAGACGACGTCGACCCGGCTCGTGGTCACGGTCGACCTGTCCGCGAGCTCGCAGAGCGAGGCCGTCGTCGGCTCCCGCGTGACGGTCGAGATGCCCAACGGCTCGACGGTCGCAGGCACGATCACCGCGGTCAGCGCGGTCGCGCAGAGCTCGTCCAGCAGTGGCGGCAACCAGAGCAGCAGTCCCGGCGGGAGCGGGGGTGGAGCTGGTAGCGGCGGGTCCTCGGCGACGGTCCCGGTGACGATCGCGCTTGACCGGCGGGTCGCGGGCGCCGGGCTCGACCAGGCGGCCGTGTCGGTCAACTTCACCCAGGCCAAGGCCCGCCACGTCCTGTCGGTGCCGGTCACCGCGCTGATCGCGACCTCCGGTCAGAGCTACGCGGTGCAGCAGGCCAGCCCGCCGTACCGGCTGATCGCAGTGAGCACCGGCCTGTTCGCCGCCGGATACGTCCAGATCTCCGGCCCGGGCATCGGTTCAGGCCTTCAGGTCACGGACTCGCAGGGATGAGCATCCAGCTCGAGCGGGTCGTGAAGCACTACCCGGGCGGGGTCACGGCGCTTCGGGGCGTCTCGGTCGACGTGGCCGATGGCGACCAGGTGGCGGTGGTCGGCCCGTCGGGGTCGGGCAAGACGACGATGCTGACCATCCTCGGAACGCTAGAACGGCCGAGCGAGGGGAAGATCACCGTCGAGGGCGTCGACGTCGGAGCGGTCTCGGACCGGGCCTTGGCCGGCCTGCGGGCCCACCGGATCGGCTTCGTCTTCCAGGCCTTCCACCTGCAGGAGTCGATGTCGGTGCTCGACAACGTCGCCAACGGCATGCTCTACGCCGGCGTGCCGCTGCGCGAGCGCCGCGATGCCGCCCGGACCGCCCTGGAGCGGGTGGGGCTCGGTCATCGGATCCAGTTCCGCCCCAAGCAGCTCTCGGGCGGTGAGCGCCAGCGGGTCGCGATCGCCCGGGCGCTGGCCAAGCGTCCGGCGATCATCCTCGCCGACGAGCCCACCGGCAACCTGGACTCGCGGTCCGGCGGCGGTGTCCTCGAGCTGCTGCACGAGCTCGCCCAGGACGGGTCGACGCTCGTGCTGATCACCCACGACGAGCGGATCGCGTCGGGCTTTCCGCGCCGGCTGCAGATGCGCGACGGCGAGATCGTCTCCGACATCGGAGCCCCGTGACCGACCGCGCCCGGCTCCCGCCGCACGAGCTGTTCGGGGTCGCGCTCGCCGGCCTGCGGACCCGGACCCTGCGCGCGGCGCTGAGCGCGCTGGGGATCGCGATCGGCATCGGCGCGATGGTCGCCGTCGTCGGCGTGTCCTCCTCGGCCCAGGCCAACCTGATCGCCGAGATCGACCGCCTCGGCACCAACCTGCTGACCGTCTCGCCCGGCAACGACGTGCTCGGCAACACCACAGCGCTCCCGACCAGCGCCGGGGCGATGATCGCCCACATGCAGGGCGTCGAGAGCGAGGCGGGGATCTACCAGGTCGGCAACGTCAACGTCTACCGCTCGCCGTACGTGCCCGCCGATCAGACCGGAGGCCTCGGCCTCGACGCCGCCGACGATGCCCTGCCCCAGATCGTGGGCACCACGATGGCCTCGGGTCACTTCCTGGGCGCGGTCGCGAACCGCTACCCCGAGGTCGTGCTCGGAGCGCAGGCCGCGGCGACCCTGCAGATCCCGAAGGTCGCTGGCGACGAGCTGCTCTACATCGGCAACCGCTGGTTCACGGTGATCGGGATCCTCAATTCGTTCGCGCTCGACAACACGCTCGACTCCGAGGTGTTCGTCTCGCTGCCCGTCGCCGAGCGGCGCTTCGCGACCGCGCCGAACGCCACGGAGATCTACGTCCGCTCGAGCCAGAACGACGTCAACGGCGTTGCCAACCTGCTGCCCCCGACCGCCGACCCGCAGGACCCCAGTGGCGTCTCGACCGATCGCCCCTCCGACGTGCTCGAGGCCCGCGCCGCGGCCAAGGGTCAGTTCACGACGCTGCTGCTGGGGCTCGGCGCCGTCGCGCTGCTCGTCGGGGCGATCGGGATCGCCAACATCATGGTCATCTCGGTGCTCGAGCGCCGCGGCGAGATCGGCCTGCGACGCGCGCTCGGCGCGACCCGCGGCCACATCTCCGTGCAGTTCCTCGCCGAGTCGGCGCTGCTGGCGGCGATCGGCGGCCTCGCCGGCCTGGCGCTCGGCGCCGGTGCGACCGAGATCTATGCCGCGGCCCGGCACGAGCCGTTCGTCGTGCCCGTCTACGCGCTGATCGCCGCACCCGCCGCCGGGCTCCTGATCGGCGCGATCGCCGGGCTGTACCCGGCGATGAAGGCCGCGCGCCTGAGCCCGACCGAGGCGCTGCGGACCGCCTGACCGCTGTGTCGGGGTCAGCCGACGAGCTCGTCGAGCGCGACCTGCAGCGCGTGCTGGGCCTCGGCGACCGCCGGCTGCAGCGCGCGGTCGCCGAGCAGGCCGAAGTAGACGCCGCCGTTGTAGGAGAGCACGCCGAGCGAGAGCCGCTGGTTGGCCGGGTTCAGCGGCACGACCGGGTGGATCGAGCGAACCTCGGCACCGTTGAGGTAGAGCGGCTGCTGGGGGCCGGGGAGGTTCGAGACGACGATGTTGAACGCGCGCACGCCGCTGAGCGCGCGGGCGAGCATCGACGAGACGAGCGGCGGCGCGAGGCCGGCGGCGCCCACCATCAGGGTGCCGGCCCGGACCGCGGCCGAGTCCTTCAGCGCCCGGGTGCGTTCGCCGACCACGCGGATGCGCTGGACCGGGTCGGTGATCTCGGCGGGCAGGTCGACGAGCACGGTCGAGATCCGGTTGCCGCCCTCCTCGCCCGCGCGGCGGACGTTGACCGGGACGAGCGCGACCGGCTCGCGCCCGCGCGCGTCGTCGAGGTAGAGCCGCAGCATCCCGGCGACCGCGGCGAGGATCACGTCGTTGACCGTGCCGCCGGCGGCCTTGGCCGCGCGCTTGATGTCGCCGAGCGGCGCCTCGGCGAGCGCGAACCGGCGCGTGCGCCCAAGCGGGTCGTTGAGCGGGGTCGGCGGGGCCTGCGGCCGGTTGCGGGCGAGCTCGGCGAGCAGCTCGGTCGCCCGGCGCAATTCGCCGGCGGCGCGCAGCGGCTGGGGGTCGAGCATCCGCCCGGTGGCGTCGAACAGCATCCGCTGGGCCTGCGTGAACGGGCCACGGGCGAGCGTCGCCAGGTGACGGCGCACGGCGTAGGGGCGCGGGTCCCAGCCCTCGGCCGGCGGCACGGAGGCCGGCTCGGGGGTGACGTCGAGCGCGACGACCGCGAGCGCGATCGCCGCGACACCGTCGACGAGCGCGTGGTGCACCCGGAACAGCAGCGCGGTGCGATCGCCCTGAAGGCCGTCGATCACGAGCATGTCCCACAGCGGCCGCGTACGGTCCAGCCGGCCGGAGAGCTCGCGGCCGACGAGCGCGCCGAGCTCCTCCGGACCGCCCGGCGCGGGCAGGACGGTCGAGCGCAGGTGCAGGTCGATGTCGAAGTGATCGTCGTCGACCCACACCGGGTTGGCGAGTCCCATCGCCGGCTCGGCGATCCGCTGGCGCAGCCGCGGCACGAGGTGGATGCGCTCGGCCACCCGGGCGGCGATCGCCTCGCGCGTGATGGCCGGGTGGCGGTCGAAGGTCAGCACCCCGGCGACCGTCATGTTGACCGCGCCCTGCTCGGCCGCAAGCGAGGAGCGGTCCGCGGGGGAGAGGGCCTCGGCCATCGGTGCTGTCCTGGGTGCTAGCGCGGCGCCATGCGCAGGGCGCCGTCGAGCCGGATGACCTCGCCGTTGAGCATCGTGTTCTCGACGATGTGGCAGGCGAGCTCGCCGTACTCGGCGGGCTGTCCGAGGCGGGGCGGGAACGGGACGGCCGCCCCGAGCTTGAGCCGCGCCTCTTCGGGCAGGCCGGCGAGCAGCGGCGTATCGAAGAGCCCCGGGGCGATCGTGCACACGCGGATCCCGAGCTGGGCGAGGTCGCGCGCGGCGGGGAGGGTCATGCCGACGACGCCGCCCTTGGACGCCGAATAGGCGATCTGGCCGATCTGCCCGTCGAAGGCGGCGATCGAGGCCGTGTTGATCATCACCCCGCGCTCGCCCCCCTCGTCGGGGGCGTTGCCGGCCATCGCGGCGCCGGCGAGGCGCAGCGCGTTGAACGTGCCGATCAGGTTGACGGCGATCACGCGCTCGTAGGGCTCGAGCTTGGCCGGGCCGTCGCGCGAGACGACCTTCTCGGCGCTGCCGATCCCGGCGCAGTGCACGCTGATCCGCAGTCCGCCGGTCGCCTGGGCCGCGCTGCTGACGGCGGCCTCGACCGTCGCGGGGTCGGTGACGTCGGCCTGGACGAACTGGCCGCCGATCTCCTCGGCGAGGGAGGCACCCCGTTGGGCGTTGACGTCGGCGATGACGACGTTGGCGCCGCGCGCGACCAACGCGCGGGCGGTCGCCTCGCCGAGTCCTGAGGCGCCGCCAACGACCAGGGCGCCGGCATCGTGGATTCTCATGGCGCCAGCCTATGTCATGACGAATGTCACGGGCAGGTCAGGAGCCTCGGCACTTTCGCACGCGCGCGCCGACGCATAGCGTGCGGCGCATGGACCACGCGATCGACGTCTGCGATCTGCACAAGTCGTACGGCACCGTCGAGGCGGTGCGCGGCGTGAGCTTCGCCGTCCCGCCGGGAGCCGTGTTCTGCCTGCTCGGGCCCAACGGCGCGGGCAAGACGACCACCACCGAGATCCTCGAAGGCCACCGCCTGCCCACGCGCGGGCGCGTGCGGGTGCTCGGCCACGACCCCGCGCGTGGCCAGCGCGCCCTGCGCGAGCGCGTCGGCGTCGTGCTGCAGTCGTGCGGGATCCAGGACGACCTGACCGTCGGCGAGCTGCTGGAGATGTACGGGCGCTACTACCGCCGCCCCCGCCCGGCGGCCGAGGTGGTCGAGCTCGTCGAGCTCCGGGCGTCGCTGGCCACGCGGGCCGCCGCACTGTCGGGCGGCCAGCGCCGCCGGCTCGACCTGGCGCTCGCGCTGGTCGGCGACCCCGATCTGCTGTTCCTCGACGAGCCGACGACCGGTTTCGACCCGCACGCGCGCCGCCAGGCGTGGTCGACGATCCGCTCGCTGTGCTCGCTCGGCAAGACCGTGTTCCTCACCACCCACTTCATGGACGAGGCGCAGTCACTCGCCGACCAGGTCGCGGTCATGGTCGCCGGCCGGGTCGTTGCCTGCGGATCGCCCCAGACGCTCGGCGGGCGCGACGCGCTGCCGACCGAGATCCGCTTCCGGTTGCCCGACGGCGTCGGCCTCGGCTCCCTTCCGGCGCTGCCCGGCGCGGCGCTCAGCCGTGAGGGCGCGGCGGTGCTCGTCACGACCGGCCAGGGGGTGCTCGCGACCCAGGCGCTCACCGCCTGGGCGCTCGAGCGTGGCGTGTCGCTGGCCGGGTTCACGGTCGCCCAGCCGACGCTCGAGGACGTCTACCTCGCGCTCACCGGGGGCGTGTGGTGAGCGCGGCGACGCTCGCCTGGCGCCGCGACGTCGCGCTCGCCGCCCACCAGGTGCGCTACGAGCAGCGCAGCTTCTGGCGTAACCGCCGGCGGTCGATCTCGAACATCGCCTTCCCGCTCATGTTCCTGGTCGTGTTCGGCGGGCTCCAGCACGGCGAGCGCATCGGCGCGCGTCACGATCTGCCGTTCATCGACTTCTACGTCCCGGGGATCGTCGCCTACTCGATCATGGTGCTCGCGTTCGGCAACCTCGCGATCGCGGTTGCGGCGGCGCGGACCAACGGGTTGCTCAAGCGCCTGCGCCCCACGCCGCTGCCCGACTGGGCCTACGTGGTCGGGATCGTCGGCTCGACGCTCCTGGCCGTGGCGATCGCCTCGGCGCTGCTGCTCGCGATCGGCGTGGCCGGCTACGGCGCGCACCTGCGCCTGGCGACCCTTCCCGGGCTGCTGCTCACCGCCGTGCTCGGCACCGTCGCCTTCGCCACCCTGGCCATCGGGATCTCCGCCCGCATATCCTCGCCCGACAGCGCCGCCCCGCTGCTCGCGATCGTCACGCTGCCGATGTCGTTCATCTCCGACGTGTTCTTCCCGCTCACCGGCGCGCCGCACTGGCTCACCGACGTCGCGCGCTCGCTGCCCCTGCGTCCGCTCGCCGACGGCCTGGCCGCGGCGTTCGACCCGCGCACCCACGGCGCCGGGCTGCAGGGGGCTGACCTGCGGACGCTGGCGATCTGGTGCATCATCGGAGGGGTGATGATGGTCCGCTCGCTGGGCGCGCTCTCGGCGCGTGACTGAGATCGACGTCAATCCCGCCCGCCGGCGGATGTTCGGGCCGTTCGGCGGGATCGTGTGGCTCGCGTTCGTGGCCCTGCCCGCGGTCGCGATGCTCGCCAGCCGCCACTCGGTCGGCCACGACGTCGCGATGCTCGGCCTCGCCGTGGCCTTCTGCCTGCTCTACGGGGCCGAGCTGATGCCCCACCGGGTGAGCACCGGCCGGGTGAGCGCGCACCGCGTGGCGCTGCTCGGCGCGCTCGCCGTCGTGCTCTCGGTTGCCGACGACTCGGGTTGGGGCTTCCTGTTCACCTACGTGGCCGCGCTCGCCGGCGCCGGGCTGCCCGGGCGGCTCGCGCCCTGGGGGCTGGTCGCGTGCACCGCGGCGGCCGCGGGCTGCTCGGCGATCGGCGGGGACTCGGGCTCGATCGTCATCACGGCGGCGGCGGTCACCGGCGGAGTCGGCTTCATGATGATCGGCATCGGCTCCCTGCGCCGCAGCAACGAGGCGCTGTACGCGGCGCGCACCGAGCTGGCGCGCGTTGCCGTGGCCGAGGAGCGGGTCCGTTTCGCGCGCGACCTGCACGACCTGCTCGGGCACAGCCTCTCGCTCGTGGCGCTCAAGGCCGAGCTGAGTCGCCGGCTGCTGCCCGACCAGCCCGAGCAGGCGCTCGTGCACGTGCGCGAGCTCGAGGGCGTCGCCCGCCAAGCGCTCGGCGAGGTGCGCGACGCGGTCGGCGGCTACCGTCGCCCCACGCTCGCGGGCGAGCTCGCCGGCGCCCGCCGCGCGTTTGCCGCCGCCGGGATCGACGACGCGGTCGACCACGCCGAGGTCGCGCTCGACGTCGAGGTCGACGCGACCCTCGCCTGGGCCGTGCGTGAGGCGACGACCAACGCGATCCGCCACAGCGGCGCGCGGCACGCCTGGATCAGCGTGCGTCCCGACGGCGAGGACGTCGTCGTCGAGATCGCCGACGACGGCCGCGGGTCATCGGGCGCGTCAGGCGGCAGCGGGCTGCACGGGCTCGGCGAGCGCGCGGCGGCGCTCGGTGGGCGCATCGAGAGCGGCATGCGCCCGGGCGGCGGGTTTCGCCTGCGCGTGAGCGTGCCCCGCGCCGGGCCGCTGCCGGCCGCGAGCGCGCTCGCGCGGCGATGATCTCGGTCCTGCTTGCCGAGGATCAGGCGATGGTGCGCGGCGCGCTCGCGAGCCTGCTCGCGCTCGAGGGCGACCTGGAGGTGGTGGCCGAGGTGGCCCGCGGCGACGAGGTGCTCACGGCGGCTCGCGCCGCCGAGCCCGATGTCGTCGTGCTCGACATCGAGATGCCGGGCCGCAGCGGTCTGGAGGCGGCCGAGGACCTGCGCCGCGAGCTGCCCGGCACCCGCGTGCTCATCGTCACCACGTTCGGGCGACCCGGCTACCTGCGCCGGGCGATCGACGCCGGCGCCTGCGGCTTCCTGCTCAAGGACGCGCCCGCGAGCGAGCTTGCCGCCGCGATCCGCCGCGCCCACGCCGGCGAGCAGGTCGTCGACCCGGGCCTCGCGGTCGCCGCGCTGCGCGACGGGGTCAGCCCGCTCACCGCGCGCGAGCACGAGGTGCTGGTCAGCGCGCGCGAGTCGGGCACGATCGCCGACCTGGCCGCGCGCCTACACCTGAGTCCGGGGACGACGCGCAACCACCTCTCCTCGATCATCGGGAAGCTCGGGGTGGCGAACCGGGCCGAGGCGGTGCGGATGGCAGAAGAGAGGGGCTGGCTGTGAGCAGGCGCCACGCCGCCTCGAGCGCGCGCTGCGCGCGGGTCACGTCGGTTGCCGGGACGCCGAGCCGCGCGGCGATCGCCCCGTCCTCCCAGGCCGGCTCTTCCGCGGGCAGGAAGCGTCGCTGGACGACCGCCATCAGGACCACCGCCTCGACGGGGTCGCCGCCGTCCTGCAGGTCGTCCTGCGCGGGCGTCCGATAGCGACCGTCGTTACGCCGCCGCGGCGAGCCACACCCGAACGACGATCGGCGGCGCGCCCGCCGGCGTGTCGGGCCGGACGCGCAACCCCCGCCGATGGCCAGGCACAGGTGCAGTGCGTCGCGCGGGTCGAGGTCCTCATGCTCGACGCCCTGGCCGTCCAGGTTCTCGCAGATCCAGTCGTGGGCGCTCATGGCAGCTCGATGAGGACGCCGCCGCGGGCCGTCTCGGCGCCGACCCGGGGATACGTCTCCTCGGGGATGCGGCCGAGCTCGGAGTCGCGCACCCGGCCGTCGACAAGCCCGTAGTACTGGGCGAAGCTCATGATCAGCGCCCGCCACCGGTCGGGGTCGATCCGGTTCGCCTCCCCGTCCATGAGGATCTCCTCGCCACAGCTTCTCGATGCTCACCTCGATCGCCTGGGCGAACCCGGCGGACATCGGCGCGTCGGAGGCGATCTTGCGGGCTCGAGCACGCGCGCCTCCATCTGCACCGGGCACTCGGCCGCGCGCGGGGCGGCGACGATCTGCGAGCCCACGGGGGTCAGTCCGGCGCGGGCGAACCTCTCGCGCAGCGTCCGGTAGCCGCGCATCTGCTTGCCCTCGGGGATCGGGTCCGAGGCGGTGGTGCGGGCGATTCGCGTCCACCGCGCCGGCCTGGTCGGCCCAGGCAGTTCCACCCCAGCCACCACTTCGAGCTCGTGGCCGAGGACATCGGACCGAGGTTGTAGGTGCCGTCCTCGTTGCCGGTGCTGATCAGGGACGACGGGGGTACCGAAGAAGAGGATCGGCGACTCGCTGGCGACATGCACGAAGTGGTCTCCCTGGCTCCTGGCTCGACTACGCGGTTGCCCTGTACGACGGCGCGCGCGCGTCGAACGTGAGACTCAGAGCCGCGTGAGCAGGCGGTGGGGCTCGCGCAGCGCCACCGCCACCGGGTCCTCGCGTCGTGCGCCGCGGTGGCGCGGGCGCGGCGCGGTGATGACGTCCTGCGGCGGCGGGGTCAGCGCGCACGCCGGGCACGAGCCGTCGGCGGCGAGCTCGGTATCGCAGGCGGCGTGGCGGAAGAGGCGGCTGTTGGCGCGGCCGTGGCGGTTGCCCCACGTGACCAGCGAGTGGATCACCGGCCACAGATCGCGGCCCGCGGCGGTGAGCTCGTAGAGGTGGCGCCCGCCATGCTCGGGGTCGGGCCGGCGCGCGAGGATCCCGTGCCCGACCAGTCCCTCGAGGCGGTCCGCGAGCACCGCCTTGGGGATGTCCAGGTGGGCCTGCAGCTCGGAGAAGCGCTGCACGCCGTAGAAGGCGTCGCGCACGATCAGCAGGGTCCAGCGCTCGCCGACGATCTCGAGCGCGCCGGCCAGCGAGCAGTCCTGCTGAGGGTAGGCGCTGCCGAGCATCGGCCAAGTGTAGCGAGATGGGTCTGATCATTGAACCTGTGTGCTAGGCTGTCTCGGGTTCGGTCATTGAACTCGTCCGTAGGGAGGGTCGTGGTGATGGGAAAGCGAAGGGTCCCGCCCTGGATGGGGATTGCCGCCGTCCTGCTGGCCGCCGCCTGGGGCTCGAACCAGTTCACGCCGATGCTGCTCGTCTATCACCGGACGCTGGGCCTGGGCACGGGCACGCTGGAGGCGATGTTCGGCGCCTACGCGCTCGGGCTGATCCCCGGGCTGCTGACCGCCGGGTCGCTGGCCGACGTCCATGGCCGCCGCCCGGTCGTCATCGCCGCGGCTTGGTTCTCGACGGCGGCCACGCTTTCGCTCGTGCTCGCCGGCCACGACGTCGCGCTGCTGTTCCTCGGGCGGGCGCTGGCCGGGATCGGCAGCGGGGCGGCCTTCAGCGCCGGTACGGCCTGGCTGCGCGAGATCTCGCGCCCGCCGTTCGGCACGGCCTCCGAGCACGCCGTGGCGCGCCGGGTCGCCGGGGCGATCACCGCGGGCTTCGCCGTCGGCCCGCTGCTTTCCGGGCTGCTCGCCCAGTGGGCGCCCGCGCCGCGGGTCCTGCCCTACGCGCCGCACCTCGCCGCGATGGCGCTTGCGCTCGTGCTCGTCCGGCGCGCGCCGGAGACGCTCAGCGAGCGCTCCGCCGGCGCCCTGCGCCGCGCGCTGCCGACCGTGCGCAGCCGGCGCTTTCGCCAGTCGGTGGCGCCGATGGCCCCTTGGGTGTTCGCCGCGCCGGCGATCGCGTTCGCGCTGCTGCCGAGCGTCGTCGGCGCCCAGCACGCCGTCGACGGGGTCGCGCTCACCGCGACGATCACCATGCTCTGCGCGCTGGCCGGCGTCGTCGTCCAGCCGCTCGCCCGGAGGCTCGACGTCGGCGCGACCCGAAGCCGCGCCGCCCAGGCCGGGCTGCTGGTCACCGTCGTCGGCCTGGGACTCGGCGCCTTCACCGCGCACGAGCACGAGAGCTGGCTGCTCGCCCCGAGCGCGGTCGTCCTCGGCGCCGCCTACGGGCTGTGCCTGGTCGCCGGGCTCGTCGAGGTGCAGCGCCTCGCCGACCACCAGTCGCTCGCCGGGGTCACGGCGATCTTCTACGCGGTCAGCTACCTGGGCTTCGCGGCGCCCTACCTGATCTCGACGGCCGCCGGCTCAGTCAGCTACCCGATCCTGCTGCTGATCGCCGCGGCGCTCGCGCTCGGTACGGCGGCGCTGGTGACCCACGAGGCGGTCCCGCGGGCCGCGTAGCCGGACCCGCGAAAACGCCGAGCTGGCGTGGGCTCGGCCGGGGGTGTGACGCGTTACTCGCGCTGCCCCGGGCGGCACGCGTGACGACCTCAGGTGGGAGTGACGCAGGCGGTCGGGGCGGCCGCACGCCCGCTTTACGCCATGGGCACCACGACCCTCGGCCCTGAACGATGCGAGCGCTCGTCGCGCCCCGAGGCAGCCGTTCCGCGCTGGCAGGAAGTGCTGGGCGCCTACGCTCAGCCTGTGCCAGACGCGGATCGCTGGCGATCGCGACGGTGCCGTACCTGGCCCTGTGCGTGGCCATGTACCTGACCTCGCGCATCTCCCCGTTGATCGCCGTGGCGCTGGTGATTCCCAGGGCTGGGCTCCTGGTGAGCGTCTTTGTCGTGTCCCACGACTGCGCGCACGGTTCGTCGCTTCCGTCCAGGCGCGCGAACGCCTGGACGGGCAGGGTCCTGGGCCTGTCGGTGCTCACGCCGTTCCGGCCCTGGCGCCACGAGCACGCTGGGCACCACGCCACCTCTGGAGATCTCGACCGCCGGGGCGCCGGCGACGTCCTGACGCTGACGGTCGCCGGAGGATCAAGCTCGCCCGTGGAAGGGCGGGTCTCGTCTATCGGCTGTCTCGTCATCCCGTCGTGTTGTTCGGGTTCGGGCCGGTGTTCGCGTTGGTCATCGAGCCGCGGCTCGTCCGGCGCGGCCTACGGCCTCGGATGCGCAACAGCGTGCTCGGCACCGACGCCGCGCTGGTGGTCATCGCCGGAGCGTTGTGGTGGATGATCGGCTGGAAGGACGTTCTGATCGTGGGGGCGCCGGCGACGCTGCTTGCCGGGTCCGTCGGTACCTGGCTGTTCTACGGTCAGCGCCGGTTCGAGGACGCCTACCGGGAGGGCCGGGGCGAGGTGGAGCCATGCCGACGCGGCGCTGCGCGGGAGCTCCCATCTGAAGCTGGCGAGGCTCTTGCGGTGCTTCGCGGGCAGCGTCGGCCTGCATCTTGTCCACCACCTCGACGCACGGATTCCGACTACAAGCTGCAGCGGGCGCACGACGCCAACCGATGTTCGCCGCGGTTCCGACGCGCTCGAGCCGAGACGGTCTTCGGGCCGTCAGGTTGAAGCGCTGTGATGAGGAGACAGGCCGGCTCGTGACATTCGCCCAAGCCCGCACCCGGCCACAGCGGGCGCACGTGACCGCGCGCGAGTCCAGGGCGGCGCCTTGAGGTCGACGCCCGGGGGTGACGACACCGAGCGGAGCCCTTTAGGGTCCAGCTAAGCGCAACGATCACGATGACGCTCGGAACAATCTGAGGACGGTGAGCATGGGCTCACGCGGCAAGAAGAAGACGACGTTCGCGAAGCTCGCCCGCGAGGGCAAAGTCCGCGAGCGTCGCGTCGAAAAGCAGGCCAAGAAAGACGCGCGCAAGCGCGAGGCTAAGCTCCAGCCTGGCCTCGACGACGCGACCGAGGACGATGCGGGAGAGGACCCGGAGGGGGCGGCTGGAGAAGCGTCGGACGAGTCGGGCGCCTAGCTCTCATCGCCCGACGCCTCGGCCTCCATGGCCGACAGCCAGGCGTCCTGGAAGTCGGTGTCGCTGTGGGCCGGGAAGGTCAACCCGTCGCGCCGGCCACGAATCGCCAGCACCGTGCCGGCGTCCACGTACTCGGCGACCTCCGGGAAGTTCATCGTGGAGAAGACGAGCACGCGCGCGAGCTCGGGACCGGCGTTGGCGATCCGGTGGGCGCCGTCCTGGCCGCGCGGAAAGACGACCAGGTCGCCGGCGCGCAGCGTGCGTGTGCCGGCGGGCGTGCGCAGCTGTGGCGTCCCGTCGAGGACGAGCAGCAGCTCCTCGTTGCCGTGCTGGACGTGGTAAGGCGAGACCGCGCCGCCGGGATCGATCTCGTACAGGCTGACGCCGAGCTCGCGCGCCCCCGCCTTCGGGCCCAGCCGCTTGAGGCGCAGCCGCACCGCCGCGTGCGGGAGCTCCATGTCCCAGCCGACGTCGTAGATGTTGATGTCGCTCACGGCGTCGACTCAGTCGCCCAGGCAGGCGACGGAGAGGGCGAAGTGGTCCTGCGCGTCGGTGTGCCAGTCGAGCAGGCGCATGCCGGCCGCCTGCAGGTCCTCGGCGACCCGCTCGCGAGTGAACTTGGCGCTGATCTCGGTGCGCAGCTCCTCGCCGGCCTCGAAGTGCACCTCGAGCCCGAGCGCGCGCACGGTCACGTCCTGCTCGACCTGCGAGCGCAGGCGCATCTCGATCCACTCGTGGCGGGTGTCGAACAGCGCTACGTGCTCGAAGGCGTCCGGGTCGAAGTCGGCGTCGAGCTCGCGGTTGACCACCCGCAGCACGTTGCGGTTGAACTGCGCCGTGACCCCCTGCGAGTCGTCGTAGGCGGCGACGAGCACCTGCGGATCCTTGACCAGGTCGGTGCCGAGCAGCAGATGGTCGCCCTCGCCGAGCAGCTCGCTGATCTGGCGCAGGAAGCGCCGGCGCGAGCCGGGCGGGAAGTTGCCGATCGTCCCGCCCAGGAAGGCGACCACGCGCCCGCCCGCGCTCGCCGGCACGAGGTCCAGGTGGCGCTCGAAGTCGCCGACGACGCCGTGCACGTCGAGCCCGGGGTACTCGTGCACGAGCTCGGCGGCACAGTCGCGCACCATCGACTCGGTGACGTCGATCGGCACGTAGCGCTCGAGCGTGCCCGCGTCGCGCATCGCGTCGAGCAGCACGCGCGTCTTGGCCGCGGTGCCCGAGCCGAGCTCGACGAGCTCGCGGGCGCCGGTGGCGGCGACGATATCGCCGGCGCGGTCCTGCAGGATCGCCCGCTCGGTGCGGGTCGGGTAGTACTCGGGCAGCTCGCAGATGCGGTCGAACAGCAGGGCACCGTCGGTGTCGTAGAAGTGCTTCGGCGGCAGCTCCTTGAAGGGCTTGGTCAGACCGTCCAGGACGTCCTCGGCGAGTGTGCGCCCCTCGCCCTGCTCCAGGTGCGTGTCGATCTGCATCAGGCTCATGCGCTCGCGATCCTCAACCCGGCGAAGATCTGGCGGCGCTGGGGCAGATCCCAGTTGCGGAAGGTCGCCGTCCCGACCGCCGCCGACGTCGCCCAGGACCCACCGCGCAGCACGCGGTAGCCCCGGTCGAAGAACACCTCTGAATACTCCCGGTAGGGGTGGGAGCGGAAGCCCGGGTAGCCGCCGAACTCGCTCGAGGTCCACTCCCAGACGTCGCCGATCATCCCCAGCGCGCCACACGGCGACGCGCTCGCCGGCAGCACCCCGACCGGCAGGGTGCCGAGCGGGCCCTCGTCGATCAGGTTCGCGCGCGTCGGGTCCGGCGCCTGCGGCCCCCACGGCCACGCCCGCGCGGTGCCGGCCTGCTGATCCCAGGTCGCCGCCTTCTCCCACTGAGCCTCGGTCGGCAGTCGCACGCCGTGGGCCCGAGCGAAGGCGTCGGCCTCGAACCAGCTGATGTGGATCACCGGGCGGTCGCCGCGAAGCGCTTCCCACGCGCCTCGCCGCCATTCCTGCACCGAGCCCCCATCAGGGTCAAGGCGCCAGCCAGCCGGTCGCTCGATGTCGTACTCCTCCTTCCAGGCCCAGCCCTCGTCCGACCACCACTCGCGGCGCTCGTAGCCCCCGCCCTCGGCGAAGGTGAGCCAGGTCGCGTTGGTGACCGGCGTGCGGCCGATCCGGAACGAGGGCAGCTCGATCTCCCGGCGCGGGAGCTCGTTGTCGAAGCAGAAGCGCCCGCGCGGTGCGCCGAGCAGACCGGGGCCCGCGGGGACCTCGACGGTCTCAAGGCCCGTGTGCGCGGCCACCGCGCCCGGGCCGAGGTCCTCTCCGGGGGCCCAGCCGGTCAGCTCGGCCAGCTCGATCGTCTGGAGCATCGTCTCGAGGTGCTGGCGCTCATGGCAGGCGACCATCTCGTGCAGGACCCCGTCGTCGACGCCGCATTCGTCGATCACCCCGAACGTGCGCTGGCGGACCTGCTGCATGTAGTCCAGCGACTGCTCGTGCGAGAGCAGCGGCAGGTCGGCCCGCACCGCGCGTGGCGTCTCGAAGGCGTCATAGAGCTCGGCCAGCTCGGGGTGCAGCAGCTCGCGCTCGCCGTGGCGGTGGACCAGCCAGAGGTCCTCGTAGGCGGCGATATGCGCGAGATCCCACACGAGCGGGCTCATGATCGCCGAATGCGAGCGCTCGAGGTCGGCGCCGGAAATCGCCCCCGTCAGCGCCAGCGTGCGCGCTCGCGCGCACACCAGGGAGTCGATCAGGGCCGTGGGGAGGGAGCTTGTGGTGCTCATCGGCAGTCGTCTCGTCTCCTTGCCCGCTGAGACGTTACGCCATGCGTACGAGTTGAGGTCAAGCCGTGCCTACGACCTGATTCCAAAGCCGGATCACCGGCCGCTCCCGTTCGTGGCCGAGCACCGAGATCGAGCCCGGCGACAGCGCGATCAGCGCGCCCTGGGCGGCGTCGAGCCCCACCCAGCGCGCGCCGAGCACGCGCAGGCAGTGGCCGTGGGCGAACACGGCGACATCGCCGCCCGCGCCCGTCGCCTCGGCGATCATCGCGTCGACCCGGGCTCCCACCTGCGCGGCGGTCTCGCCCTGCGGGCAGCCGTCGCGGAAGACGTCCCAGCCCGGCCGCTCGCGGCGGATCTGGTTGGTCGTGAGGCCCTCGTAGGCCCCGTAGTCCCACTCGCGCAGCGCCTCGCGGACCTGCGCCTGCTCGCCGTAGCCGGCGCGCGTGCACGTCTCGCGGGCGCGGGAGAGAGGGCTGGTGAGCACGAGCGAGAACGTCCGCCCGGCGAGCGCCCGTCCCAGCGCGGTGGCCGCCTCGCGGCCGCGGTCGGTCAGGGGGATGTCGGTGTGGCCCGTGTGCTGACCGGAGACCGTCCACTCGGTCTGGGCGTGGCGAATGAGGTACAGCACGCCGCTCATCCGGAGGGATGGGCGGCCTCGTCGACGATCAGCTCCAGCGCGCCCTCGGCGAGCAGGCTCGCCGGGGTGGCGGGGTTCGGGCCGGCGAGCACCGCGTCCAGCGGCTCGCGCTTGCCCTCGCCGGCGGCGAGCAGCACGATCTGCCGGGCCCGCAGCAGCACGCCCATCGACAGCGTGACGCGGTCGGGCGGCGGTTTGGGCGCGTCGTGGACGGGCAGGCAGATCGCCTCGCGGTCGAGCACCTCGGCGTGCCCGGGGAACAGCGATGCGGTGTGGCCGTCCTCGCCCAGGCCAAGCAGCGCGAGGTCGAGCGGGGCTGGGCCGAGCACCTCGCTCAGCTCAGCGGCGTAGGCGCTCGCCGCCGCCTCGGCGCCGAGCTCGCCCGCGATGCGGTGGATGTGCGCGCCCGTCGCGTGCAGGGTCTCGGCGACCATGCGGTAGTTGGACTCGGGGTCATCGGCCCCGACGCAGCGCTCGTCGCCGAACCACAGGTGCACCGCGCTCCAGTCGTCGATCAGCGCGCCGAGCTGCTCGTAGGCGCGGCGCGGTGTCGAGCCCCCGGCGAGCGAGAGGTGCGCGACGCCGCGGGCCGCGAGCGCGTCGCGGGCGGCGGCGGCGAGAACCTCGGCGGTTCGCGCCGCCGCGCCGTCGGCGTCGGCGAGCACGTGGAGCTCAAGGCTCATGGCGCCATCGTCATCGCGGCCTCGAGCGTGTCGGCGTAGGTCGGGTCGAAGTTGAGCGCCTGACGGATGCCCTCGCCGAGGATCCCGCCCTCCCCGCGCGAGGCGCCGAGGATCGTCCAGTGCTGCTCGACGCCGCGGCGATCGCGCCGGACGGCCTTCAGCCCGCCGGGGCCGCGGTCGAAGGCGACCGAGGCGCCGGAGGCGGTCTCGAGCGTCACGCCGGCGAGGCCGCGAACCTCCTGGGGGACCGGGTCGAGCGTCACCGACACCTCGCCCGAGCGCGCGCGCAGGTGGCCGGTCAGCGACTCGCGACGTTCGATCAGCTTGGTCGGCTTCCAGCCCAGGCGCGAGGCGAGCCAGCCCACGAGCAACAGCGCGGCGGCGGCCGAATCGGGGTTGTGGCGCACGTTGACCGCGGTGATGCGGCGCAGCTCGTGGCGCAGCGCCGGCGGATCGAAGGTCGCCGCCAGCCGCTCTCGCCAGGGCAGGCTGCGCAGCCAGGCGAGGTCGACGACCTTCAGGTCGGCCGTGGCGAGCTCGTGGGCACGCGCGAGTCCCTCGTCGAGCTCGGGGTCATCGAGCGAGTCGAGCAGGACGATCTGGATGAGCTCGCGCAGCGCGTCGATCGCGACGCGATGCCCATGCGGCGACCAGGCCATCGTCGGCAGGTCGGTGATGACCAGCGCGTCGACGATCGAGTCCACGTGCGGCAGGTGCCCGGTGCCCATCGTGATGATCACCGTCTCACGGGTGAGCGCGATCTCGCCCGGGGCCGGCCGCGTGTCCGAGGCGACGATGACCGTCGCGTCCAAAGCCGTACGCCGGGGCTCGACCGCGCACACGACCGTGCGCGAGGGGTGAAAGCGCCCGACGCCGCGCATGCGGTTGGCGATCTCCCCGCTCCATTCGCGATCGACGATCGAGATCAGGTTCAGCACGCGCGCCGGGACAAAGCTTTGGTCCTCGGCGAAGCGCTCGCCGCGCAGATCGCGCAGCGCGCTCTCGATCTCCGCCGGAGTGGTGTCGCGAGCGGTCCAGACGCTGTCGGCGACGGCGGGCATCGGGTCAAGCGCTAGATCGCGCGCCAGTGGTGGCCGGGGAGCAGCAGCGACGCGCCCTCAACCGGGCCCTGGCTGCCGGCCGCGTACTGGGGCAGCGGCCCGGGGGTCGCGGCCCAGGTGCCGACGATCGGGTCGCAGACGCGCCACTGGGCCTCGACCTCGTCGTTGCGGGTGAACAGCGTGGCGTCGCCGCGCATCGCGTCGGTGATCAGCCGCTCGTAGGCTTCCGGGGACTGGGAGATGAAGGCCGTCCCGTAGAGGAACTCCATGTTCACGGGCCGGATCGTCATGCGCGTGCCCGGTACCTTCGCCCCCAGCTGGACCGAGACGCCCTCATTGGGCTGCAGCGTGAGCACGAGCTGGTTCGCGCGCACGCCGGCAGCGGCGTCGTGCCGGAAGGCCAGGTGCGGCACGGGCTTCAGCGTGATCGCGATCTCGGTGACCTTGCGGGCCAGGCGCTTGGCCGTGCGCAGGTAGAAGGGCACGTCCGCCCAGCGCCAGTTCTGCACGTGCAGACGGAGCGCCGCGTAGGTCTCGGTGATCGAGTCCGAGGGCACGCCGTCCTCCTGCAGGTAGCCGACGACCTCCTCGCCGCCGGAGACGCCGGGGCCGTACTGGGCCCGGACCGCCATCCGGGGGACCTCCTCGGGGGTCGGCGCGTGGATCGCGTGCAGGACCTTGACCTTCTCGTCGCGGACCTCGTCGGCGGTGAAACCGACCGGCGGCTCCATGCACAGCAGCGTCAGCAGCTGGAGCATGTGGTTCTGGATCAGGTCGCGCAGCGCGCCCGCGGTGTCGTAGTAGCCCGCGCGCGTGCCGATCCCGAGGTCCTCGGCGGCGGTGATCTGCACCGAGTCGACGTAGTTGCGGTTCCAGAGCGGCTCGAACATCGTGTTCGCGAAGCGGAACGCGAGCATGTTCTGGACCGTCTCCTTGCCCAGGTAGTGGTCGATGCGGAACACCTGCTGCTCCTCGAAGACCGACAGGACCTCGGCGTTGAGCTGCTGCGCCTCGGCCAGGGTCGTCCCGAACGGCTTCTCGATCACCACCCGCACGTCGCACTCGGGATGGTGGTGCAGCTCGTTCTCGCCGAGCGCCTTGATGATGACCGGGAAGAAGCTCGGCGCGGTCGAGACGTAGAAGCACCGGTTCAGCGGCCGGCCGTCGATGTTGTCGAGCTCCATCAGCGTGCGGCACAGCTCCTCGTAGACCCACGGGTTGTCGAACGTCCCCGGGATGTAGCGAGCGTCGGCGAGCAGCCGATCGAGCACCTCCTCGTCGGGGGCCCGCCGCGAGAAGCTGCGGATCGCCTCGGCGGCCATCTCGCGAAAGTCGCCGTGGGGCATGTCCCGGCGCGAGACGCCGATCAGGTGGAAGCGCTCGGGCAGGCCGCCCTCGTGGGCGAGGTTGTAGAGCGCGGGCAGGAGCTTGCGCCGTGAGAGATCCCCGGTGGCGCCGAAGATCGTCAGCGTCGTCGGGTGGACCGGCAGCCGCTCGAGGCCGAGCGTGAGCGGATTGTCGGCCTCGGTGAGGGCCATCAGCTCTTCTTCCCCGACCGTACCGCGTGGCCGCCGAACTGGTTGCGCAGCGCGGCGAGCACCCGGTGGGTGAAGTCGCCGTTGCCGCGCGAGTAGAAGCGCGCATACAGCGCGGCCGTGATCACAGGGGTGGGCACGTCGTGTCGCGTGGCGTCCTCGATCGTCCAGCGTCCCTCTCCGGAGTCCTCGGTGTACCCCTGCAGCGCGCCCAGGTCGTTACCGTCCTGCTCGAACGCGCGTGCGGCCAGGCCGTTCAGCCATGAGCGCACGACCGAGCCCTGCTGCCAGAGGTGGGCGACCTTGGCGTGGTCGATCTCGTACTCGCACTTGTCGAGCACGTCGAAGCCCTCGCCGTAGGCCTGCATCAGCCCGTACTCGATGCCGTTGTGGACCATCTTCACGTAGTGCCCGGCACCCGACGGGCCGAAGTGCATCCAGCCCCGATCGCCGATCGCGTGGCGGCTCTCGTCGTCGGTGGTCGGGGCGAGCACGTCGAGGATCGGAGCGAGCCGCTTGACCGCCTTGGCCGGGCCGCCGACCATCATGCAGTAGCCGACCTCCAGGCCCCACACGCCGCCGCTGACGCCGACGTCGACGTAGTTGATGCCGAGCTTGCGCAGCGCCGCCGAGCGCACCTTGTCGTCGGTCCACTTCGAGTTGCCGCCGTCGACGATCGTGTCGTCCCTGTCCATCAGGCTGGCGAGCTTGTCGACGGTCTGCTGGGTGGGATCGCCGGCGGGGACCATGATCCAGACCGTGCGCGGCGGCTCCAGGCGCTTGACGAGGTCGGCGAGCGTACGGGCGCCGGTCGCGCCGTTGGCCTTGGCCTGCGCCACCGCCTCCTTGCTGAAGTCGAAGGCCACGACCTCGTGCTCGGAGTCGCGACGAATGCGGTGCACCATGTTGCCGCCCATGCGGCCCAGGCCGACGAACCCGATCTGCATGGCTGCTTCCTTTCGGTTGTGCTGGGTGAAGTCGTGCGCCGCGAGTGCCGTGCGCGGCTCAGCCGCGCCGCAGTCCGCGTCCGCCCTGCCGTTGCTGCTCCAGGCTCGCGAGCAGCGCTGCCCCCCGAACGCCCGCTCCGGCACCGGAACGAGCGAGCCTGATCTCCGTGCGGGTACCCACCCCCGGCAGTATGAACCGCGCCGCCATCTCGCGGGCGGGGCCGAGCAGGAGCTCGCCGGCCGCGCTCGCGCCCCCGCCGACGGCCACGACGTCGGGGTCGAAGATGTTCACGAGGTTGGCGATCCCGATGCCCAGGCGCCGGCCGAGCACCGCCAACGCCGCGCAGGCGACCTCGTCGCCGTCCTGGGCGGCCAGGACGCAGTGCGGACCGGCGACGGTCTCGCCGGCGGCGTGCGCCCTTCCGAGCGGCGAGTCCGGGTGATCGGAGGCCGCCCGGCGCGCGAGCGCGTCCAGGGCGCGCCCGGAGGCCAGCGCCTCCAACGAGCCCGGGCGCGGGAAGCCGTCCAAGGCCGGCTCGTCGGCGTCGAGATCGGCGGCGATCAGCATGTGCCCGATCTCGGCCGCGGCGCCGGTCGTGCCGCGGTAGACGTGGCCGTCGACGACGATGCCGCCGCCGACGCCGGTGCCGACGGTGATCATCACCAGATCGTGGGCCGTGAGCCTGCCCTCGTCGTCGTGGGCCTCGGCGAGCGCGGCGCACGTCGCGTCGTTATCGACGTAGACCGGCACGCCGAGCCGCTCGCGCAGGACCTCGCGCAGCGGGACGTCCGTGAGCGGGACGTTCACGCTCGCGCGGACGCGGCCGGTCGACCACTCGATCACCGAGGGGATGCCGAGCCCGACGGCTTGGACCTCGTCCCCCGCGCGCTCGCGCACCGCGTCGACCTGGCGCACGAGCTGATCGATCAGCGCGTCGGCGCTGTGCAGCTCGGTGGGCTGCAGAACGGGCTCGGCCAGCCGCCCCTCGCGCATCAGCGCCGTGGCGACCTTCGTCCCTCCGACGTCGACTCCGACGACCGTCGCCATCGGCACGCCGGCGGTCGCGGCCTCGCTGAGCTGCGCGCTCACGCGCGCATCATGGCGTACGGCGCTCGCCGGCGCGGGCTGCCCGACCCCGAGCGCTGGGACCCTGTAGGCTGACCGCGTGTTTGTGCCGACCAGGGGCGGTGGGCGTGGGGGGCAGTCGCCGAGATGAGCCCTGACCCGACCACACGTCCGGACCGCAACACCGCGCTCGAGCTCGTGCGCGTGACCGAGGCTGCGGCGATGGCCGCGGCCCGGCTGATCGGGATGGGCGATAAGGAGGGGGCCGACCAGGCCGCCGTCGACGGCATGCGTCACGCGCTGCAGTCGGTGCACATGGACGGCGTGGTGGTGATCGGCGAGGGCGAGAAGGACGAGGCGCCGATGCTCTACAACGGCGAGCAGATCGGCGACGGCACGCCGCCCGCGGTCGACATCGCCGTCGACCCGCTCGAGGGCACCACGCTCGCCGCCCACGGGATGCCGAGCGCGCTCGCGGTGATCGCGCTCGCGCCGCGCGGGACGATGTTCGACCCGGGGCCGTGCGTGTACATGGTGAAGATGGCCGGGCACTCGCGGATCGCCGACCTGCTCGACCTGGACCGCCCGCTCGGCGAGACCGTCCAGCTGATCGCCGAGCGCAAGGGCACCGACGTGCGCGACGTGATCGTCGTGGTGCTCGACCGCCCGCGCCACGAGGAGGGCATTCGCGCGATCCGCGAGGCGGGCGCGCGCGTGCGGCTGATCTCCCACGGTGACGTCTCGGCCTCGCTGCTGGCCGTCACCGACAACTCGCCGGTCGATCTGCTGTGGGGCATCGGCGGCACGCCCGAGGGCGTCATCTCCGCGTCGGCGATCAAGTGCATCGGCGGGCAGCTGCTCGGCCGGCTGTGGCCGCGCAACGAGGACGAGCGCTCGGCCGCCCTGGCCGCCGGCTACGACCTCGGCCGCGTGCTCACCAAGGACGACCTCGTGCGCGGCGACGACATCTTCTTCTCGGCCACCGGTGTCACCGACGGCGACGTGCTCCAGGGCGTGCGCTATCCGTCGGCGGGCGGCGCCACGACCGAGTCGCTTGTGACGCGCTCGCGCTCGGGCACCGTGCGCTGGATCCGCGCCACCCACGATCGGGCCAAGCTGCGCGCCACCCCCGGTGGCGAGCGGTATGGCTGACGGCCTGGTCAGCAAGCTCAGCCCGTACTCGGTCGACGAGACCGTGCAGCGGCTGCAGGACGTGCTCGACGCCAGGGGGCTGAAGTGCTTCGCGGTGATCGATCACAGCGGCGAGGCGCGCGCGGCCGGCCTGGAGCTGCGCGACACCAAGGTCGTCATCTTCGGCAA
>DATAWZ010000009.1:0-3258 GCA_036266975.1 Solirubrobacteraceae bacterium | reverse complement strand
GCCCGGCCTTGTTCAGGTTGGCCCCGCACTCCGGGCACAGGCCGGCGCAGTCCTCCCGGCACACGAGCTGGGCCGGGAGCGCCAGGGCCAGGGCGTCGCGCGCCCACGACTTCAGGTCGAGCACCCCGTCCTCGATGTAGGGCGAGACCAGGTCATCGCGCTCGATCTCCCGCTTGCTGCGCCCGCGCCCGGCCTCGCGCTCGCGGCGCTCGTCCGGCTGCGAGATCTCCCGGGCGTCGATCGCGAACGTCGATGCCGCGTCGTCCAGGCAGCGCATACACGGGCCGGTGAGCGTGGCCTCGAACCGTAGCCGCAGCGCGTAGCCGTTCCCGGTGGTGCGCGAGATGTCGAGGCGGATCGGCACGAGCTCGGGCTCCACCTGGTAGGTGTGACCGGCCAGCGACAGCGGCTCGATCGCCGTCGCGAGCTCGAGACGACGTCCCTCGCCCGAGGTGAGGCGCAGCCCCCCGAGATCGAACGCGTCCGTTCGGAGTGACATGCGGTCGAGCTTAGCGTCACGTATGAGTCGAATTGTCGGCGGCGCCTACTGCGGCGCCTTAGTCGAATTGTTGGGGGCGCCTAACGGCGGCGCCTTGGCTCCCTAACGTCAGAGCCGCGATCATTCGTCGCGTGTCCCGCTGGTTCCGGACTTACGGTTTTGCCGACGTGCTCGACGACTTGGTCGTCGGCGCGTATCCGCTCGACGCCGACGACGTCGAGATGCTGGCCCGGCTGCGGATCCAGCGAGTGCTGAACCTGAGCGAGGACGAGGAGTACCGGCCCGGAGAACGCGACGCGGTGGCGCGCGCGCTGGCCGACGCCGGGATCGAGGAGCATCGCGTGAGCCTGCGGGACTACGGCGGCCTTCCGCCGGAGAACCTCGAGCGCGCGGTGCAGGAGGTCAGCCGCTGGCTGGACGAGGGCGTGCGCACGTACCTGCACTGCCGCGCCGGGTGGCAGCGGTCGGCCGCGGTCGCCTCCGGCGTGGTGGCCCACCGGGACGGGATCGGGATCGACGAAGCGCTGGCCTACGTCCAGGGACGAAAGCCGTCGGCCGACCCGCTGCCGCATCAGCGAGAGGACCTAAGGCGGTGGTGGGACTCGCGCAGCGGCGCGGAGGCGCCCAGCGGCACGCCCGCGCTGGACGCCGACCGCCCGGCCTGACCCGACCTACTCGGCGGCTCGCAGCCGGCGCATCGTCAGCTGCTCGCCGGGCTGGTCGGGGTCGATCGCACCAGCGCCGGCGCGCCCGGCCGGTCCCGGGCCGAGCTCGGCCGCGTGGACGCTGCGCGCGCTGACCGTGACCTGGTCGAGCTCTGGCAGCTCGCGGCCGGCCGCCACCGACCCGTGGTCCTCGAACCGCCGCGCGGCCGGGAGCACGCGCGCCTCGTAGGAGCCGACGGCGTCGTTGTAGGCGCGGACCGTGCTGTTCAGGCGCGTGCCGAGCGTGGCCAGCAGCGTCGAGAGCTTGACCAGCCGCCCGTGCAGCTCGCGCCCGAGCTCGGACACGGCCTGGGCGGACTCGGCCACGCGCTCCTGCTGCCAGCCGTAGGCGATCGCGTGCAGCATCGCCAGCAGCGTGGTCGGCGTGGCGACCAGCACGCGGCGGGCCATCGCGTCCTCGATCAGCGCGGGGTCGGCCTCGAGCGCCGCGCCGTACAGATGCTCGCCCGGCAGGAACATCACGACGACGTCGGGCGCGGAGTCAAGGCCGGCCCAGTAGGCCTTGTCCGCGAGCGACTTCACGTGCCGGCGCAGCAGCCGCCCGTGGTCGCGGAGGTGCCGCTGGCGCTCCTCCTCGTCGCGGGCCTGGTAGGCGTCGAGCAAACCCTGGAGCGGCGCCTTGGCGTCGACCACGACGTGCTTGCCACCAGGGAGGTTGACGATCAGGTCTGGTCGCAGCGTGGTCTCGTCGCCGGCGACCGAGGACTGCTCGGCGAAGTCGCAGTAGCGGACCATACCCGCGAGCTCGACCACGTTACGCAGTTGCATCTGACCCCACTGCCCGCGAGCGTTCGGCTTGCGCAGGGCGGTCACGAGCGCGCCGGTCTCGGTCCGGAGCCGGTCGTTGGTCTCGGCCAGCGACTTCAGCTGCGACTCGAGCCGGCCCCGGGACTCGCGTCGCTCCTGATCCAGACGCAGCAGCTGGGAGTCCACGCGGCCGAGCTGCTCCTTGAGCGGCGCGACGAGCTGCTCGACCGCCTGCCGGCGCTGGTCCAGGTCGCCCTTGGCCTCGGCCTGGACCGCGCGCAGCTGCGCGCGGTTGAGCTCGGACAGCTGGGCCATCGTCGATTGCAGGGCATCCTGGCTCAGCGCCTTGAACGACGCCGACAGCCGTTCCTGCGCGTCGCTGATCGTGGCCAGACGCTCCTGCGCCTTCTCCCGCTCGTGCTCGAGATCGGAGTGCGCCCGGACGAGATCGCGCTCGAGCTCCCCGGCCCGATCCGCCTCGCGCGACAGCGACCTCAGCCGTGCCCGGAGCGCCAGCGCGACCGCACCGGCACCCGCGATCACGCCGATTAGCAGCCACAACGCGTTCATCCGACCACCGAGGATCGCGGGCGGCCCGGACGGAACCACGATCGGTTGCAAGAATCGTCCCGTGCCAGACGACCGGATCCGCCGGAGGGTGACCGTGACCGGCCGTGTTCAGGGGGTGTTCTTCCGCGACTCGGTGCGCCAGCGCGCCCGCGCGCACGGTGTGAGCGGGTGGGTGTGCAACCGCTCCGACGGCGCGATCGAGGGCGTGCTCGAGGGCCCATCCGACGACGTCGAGCGCGTGCTCAGGTTCTTCGAGACCGGCCCGCCGCAGGCGAGCGTCCAGCGCGTCGACGTGCGCGAGGAGGAGCCCGAAGGGGTCAGCGGGTTCGAGATCCGCTGAGCCCGGCCTGGGCGTACGCGGCGGCGGCATCGCGCAGGGCCTGGAACAGCCGGCTCTTCTCGGCCGCCTCGGGGTGCCACTGCACGCCGAGCACCCAGTCGCCGTCGGCGCTCTCGATCGCCTCGGGCAGGCCGTCGTCGGCGCGGGCGCTGATCACCAGCCCGTCGCCGAGCGCGGCCACGGATTGATGGTGGTGGCAGTGCGCGATGTGGAGCTTCTCGCCGATCGCCTGGGCGGCGAGCGACCCGGGTTCGACCGCGACCGTGTGCTCGTTGCCGTCGAAGGTGCCCTGGTTCTTGCGATGCGGATTGGCTCCGTCCGGGGTCGCGGTGTCCTGGTCGAGCGTGCCGCCGAGCGCCACGTTCAGGATCTGCATG
>DATAWZ010000008.1:0-34286 GCA_036266975.1 Solirubrobacteraceae bacterium | reverse complement strand
TCGTCGATTCGCGAGCGAAAATCGAGCATGGCCAGGACGCAGGGAGCCGGAATAGCAGCGCTATTTCGGCTCCCGAGGACGCCGCCAGGCGAAGATTTGCAGCCGCGAAGCGGGAGCGGATTTACAGGAGGTGCCACTAGGCCGGCAGCGCCTCGAGCCCGAGCTCGGCGGCGCGGTCCATCAGCCCCGCGAGCTCATCGGGGTCGCGCGCGAACGCGGCGAGCGCGTGCGGGGTCATCGGGATCTCGTTGGCGACGACGTCGAGCAGGTTGGCCAGCGGCAGCACCAGCTCGGCCTCCCCGTGCTCGAGCTCGACCCACTCGGCCGCGGCCTCGTTGCTGAGCAGCGGGTCGAGCACGCCCTCGGGCGCCTGCCCGCGCCACTCACCGTCCTCGAACCACACACAGAACGTGCACGCCCCGCCGTCGATGCGCTCGCGGTAGCGGTCGGGCACCTCGGCCGCCGGCGAACCCTCTCCCGGGCCCCACAGGATCCCCTCGCCTTCGAAGAACCACCCGCGATAACCCTTTTCCCCATCCCACGAGGCGCGCCCCCCGCTCCAGGCGAAGCGGGGACGGTCCGAGAGCGCCTCGTCGACCAGCACCAGCACCCGGTGGCGCGCGGAGACCTCGTGTGGTCCTCCGTCCATGGCCCGAGCCTACAATCCGGCGCATGCGGGCGGAGCAATTCAGGGCGCTGCACCAGCCGGGGCGGCCGCTGCTGATCGCCAATCCATGGGACGCCGGGTCGGCGCGTCTGCTCGCCGCGATCGGGTTCCAGGCGCTGGCCACCTCGAGCAGCGGCTTCGCCGGCACGCTCGGGCGGCTCGACTACGGGGTCACCCGCGAGGAGGCGATCGCCCACGCCGCCGCGGTCGTCGCCGCGGTCGACGTGCCGGTCTCGGCCGACCTGGAGGACTGCTTCGGCGATCCGGCCGGCACCGTGCGGATGGCCGTCGACGCCGGCCTGGCCGGCTGCTCGATCGAGGATTGGGACGGCGAGCGGCTGCTGCCGATCGACGAGGCGGCGGCGCGCGTCGCGGAGGCGGTCGGCGCCGCCGACGGGGAGCTGCTGATCACCGCGCGGGCCGAGACCTTCACCCGCGGGCGCCCCGACGTGGCCGAGACCATCGCCCGTCTGCAGGCCTACGAGGTCGCCGGCGCCGACGTGCTGTTCGCGCCGCTCGCCGATCGTGCCGAGGTGCTGCGCGAGCTCGTCACCGTCGTCGGGCGGCCGGTCAACGTGCTCGCGCGCGCCGGGGTGTCGCCCGTGGCCGAGCTGGCCGAGCTCGGCGTGGCGCGCATCTCGGTCGGCAGCGGGTTCGCCTTCGCGGCACTCGGCGCGGCGGCGGACGTCGCCCGCGAGCTGCTCGAGCACGGGACGTATGGCTTCGCCGACGCCGCCGCCCGCGGCGCCGCCGTCGCGCGCCCGGCGTTCGGTTCGTGAGGGAGCGCTTCGCCGCCCAGCTGCTGAGCGGCCCGCCGGCCGGCGACGTGGGCTTCGCGGTCGAGCGGCTGCTGGCGGTGCAGGCGCAGGATCCGCGCGGGTCTCGCCTCGCCGTGCGGGCGCGGTCGAGCGCTCTGCGCGCGCCGACGTCGACGAGGCGCTCGGGCAGGGCGCGCTGGTCGTCACGTGGCTGTGCCGCGGGACGCTGCACCTCGTGCGCCGCGAGGACTACCCGTGGCTGCACGCTGTGACCGCGCCGCGGTCGCAGACCAGCGGCGCGCGGCGCCTGGCCGAGGACTCGCCCGCCCAGGCCGGAGCGCGCTCGCGGTCGACGGGCCGCTCTCGCGGGCGGCGCTGCGCGGGCGGCTCGAGCGAGCCTCGATCCCGGTCGCCGGGCAGGCCTTCATCCACCTGCTGCTCCTCGCCGCCCGTCGGGGGGCTGATCGTTCGCGGCCCGGTCGTCGACGGCGAGCAGGCCAACGGGATCATCCGCGCGGTGATGCTCGTCGGCGGGGTCGCGGTCGGGACCTGGACGCAGCCGGGCGGCAAGGTCGCGCTCGCGCCGTTCGGGGCGCTCGCGCGCCGAGACCGGCAGGCGCTGGAGCGCGAGGCGCAGGACGTCGCGCGCTTCCTCACCTGAGCGGGGCGTACTCTCTGGCCGAGGATGTGGCGCCGCGAGCCCCCCGAGCCCGCGGACCCGGTGGTCCGCGGAGAGCGCGACCCGGTCCTCCGCGCTGAAGACCTGCACGAGCTGCCGGACACGATCAACGCCCAGCGCGAGCGCGACGGGCTCCCGGCCCTGGACGAGAGCGACCTGCAGAGCCAGCGCGAGACCTTCGAGCAGGGTCGGCGCGAGCCGCTCGAGGCCGAGATCGCCCAGCGCCTGTTCGACATCGCCCAGCGCGATCGCCTGGCGGTCTCGGAGGAGCAGATCCTCTCGGCGGCCCGGCGCGAGGCCGCGGCTCAGCTCGGCCTTCGCTGAGCGACGGCGACGACGTAGCCGCTCGTCGCCCGGAAGCCGGACGGATCCTCATTGGCCGCGGCGAGGATGGCCCGCGTGCGCTCGCGCAGCGCCGCGCTCGCCTCGTCGGAGAGCTCGGCCCGGGCCGACACCCACATCGGATGGTCGTGCAGCTGGTCGCCGAGCCACGCCTCGGCCGAGGGACCGACGAACGGCAGGGTGCGCTGGTGGATCTCCACGTGCGGGAAGCCGTGGGGCGCAAGCAGGTCCTCGAGCGCGGCCGGGTCGTGCCAGGGAAACGGCGGGCGCGCCGGGACGGTCCCCAAGGCCTCCGCGCGGGCGCGCATCACGTCGGCCACCGCGCCGCCGGGCAGCCAGGCCGAGAGCACGATCCGCCCGCTCGGCGTGCACACCCGCGCCAGCTCGCCGAGCGCCTCGCTCGCGTCGGGGGCGAAGATCACGCCGAAGACCGAGATGACCAGGTCGACGGCGCCGTCTGGCAGCGGCAACGCCGCCGCCTCGCCGCCCAGGAACTCGCCGCCCGGGACGCGCTCGCGGGCGACCTGCAGCAGCCGCGCGGCGGGATCGACGCCGGTGACCTGCGCGCCGCGCTGGACGGCGAGCAGCGAGCCGTTGCCGGTCCCGCAGCCGACGTCGAGCAGTCGCTCGCCGCGGGCCGGCGCCGCGAGCGCGACGACCTCCTCGGCCGCCGGCCGCAGCCCCTCGGCGATCCGCTCGTAGCGGCCCAGACCCCAGTCCACGCCCGGCAGCCTAAGGGACCCGAACTTGCATTAGGGTCCAGCTACCGATGAAGATCCATTACACCCACACCGACGAGGCGCCCGCGCTGGCGACGCGGTCGCTGCTTCCGATCCTGCGCGCGTTCGCCGCCGAGGCCGGCGTCGAGGTCGAGCTGCGTGACATCTCGCTCGCGGGGCGCATCCTCGCCCAGTTCCCCGAGTCGGTGACCGCCGAGCAGCGCGTGACCGATGCCCTCGGCGAGCTCGGCGCGCTGGCCAAGACGCCCGACGCGAACATCATCAAGCTGCCGAACATCAGCGCGTCGGTGCCCCAGCTCAAGGCCGCCGTGGCCGAGCTGCAGTCCCAGGGCTACGCGATCCCGGACTACCCGGAGGATCCGGCCGACGAGCAGCAGCGCGAGATCCGCGCGCGCTATGACCGCGTCAAGGGCAGCGCGGTGAACCCGGTCCTGCGCGAGGGCAACTCCGACCGCCGCGCGCCCGCGTCGGTGAAGGCCTACGCGCGCTCGCACCCGCACTCGATGGGAGCCTGGTCCTCGCAGTCGCGCTCGCACGTCTCCACGATGACCGACGGCGACTTCCGCTCCACCGAGCGGTCGGTGACGCTCGCCGCCCCGGGCGCCGTGCGGATCGAGCACGTCGGCGCCGACGGCGCGGTCACCGTGCTCAAGGAGCGCACCGAGGTGCTCGAGGCCGAAATCCTCGACGCCGCCGTGATGCGCGCGAGCGCGCTGAACGCCTTCCTGGCCGAGCAGATCGCCGAGGCCAAGGCCCAGGGCCTGCTGTTCTCGATCCACCTGAAGGCGACGATGATGAAGGTCTCCGACCCGATCATCTTCGGCCACGCGGTGACGGCGTTCTTCGGCGATGAGGTGTTCCGTGCGCACGGTGTGAGCCCGAACGACGGCGTCGCGGCGCTTCCGGCGGGTGACGACGTGACCGCGGCGCTCGAGCGCGCCTACGCCGACGGGCCGGCGCTGGCCATGGTCGACTCCGACCGCGGCATCACCAATCTGCACGTCCCCAGCGACGTGATCATCGACGCCTCGATGCCCGCGGCGATCCGCGCCTCCGGACAGATGTGGAACGCGGCCGGCGACCAGCAGGACACCAAGTACGTGATCCCCGATCACTCTTACGCCCCGCTCTACGCCGAGACGATCGACCATTGCCGCGAGCACGGCGCCTTCGACCCGGCGACGATGGGGACGACCCCGAACGTCGGGCTGATGGCGCAGAAGGCCGAGGAGTACGGCTCGCACGAGAAGACCTTCGAGATCGCCGCGGCGGGCACGGTGCGCGTCGTCGACCAGGACGGCGCGACGCTGCTCGAGCACGAGGTCCAGGCCGGCGACGTCTGGCGCATGTGCCAGACCAAGGACGCCGCGGTCCAGGACTGGGTGCGGCTGGCCGTCTCACGTGCGCGCGCGACCGGCTGGCCGACGGTCTTCTGGCTCGATGAGACCCGCGCCCACGACGCGCAGGTGCTGGCCAAGGTCCGCCCCGCGCTCGCGGCGCTCGACACCCACGGCCTGCAGATCGAGTTCATGGACGTCGCCGCGGCGACGCGGTTCACCCTGGAGCGCGCCTGCGCCGGCCAGGACACGATCGCCGTCACCGGCAACGTCCTGCGCGACTACCTGACCGACCTGTTCCCGATCCTCGAGCTGGGCACGAGCGCCAAGATGCTCTCGATCGTCCCGCTGATGGACGGCGGCGGTCTGTTCGAGACCGGCGCCGGCGGCTCGGCCCCCAAGCACGTGCAGCAGTTCGAGCGCGAGAACCATCTGCGCTGGGATTCGCTGGGGGAATTTCTCGCCCTCGCGGTCTCGCTGGAGATGCTCGCCGAGAAGACCGGCAACGAGCGCGCCAAGCTGCTCGGCGAGACGCTCGACCAGGCCACCGGCAGCGTGCTGGAGGAGAACCGCTCGCCGTCGCGCAAGTGCGGCGAGATCGACAACCGCGGCAGCCACTACTACCTGGCGCGGTACTGGGCGCGCGCGCTGGCCGAGCAGTCGGCCGACGCCGAGCTCGCGGCGCGCTTCGCGCCGCTGGCCGAGCGGCTGGCCGCCGACGAGGCGAAGATCGTCGCCGAGCTCATCGACGTGCAGGGCTCGCCAGTCGACATGGGCGGCTACTACCTGCCCGACGACCAGCGCACGGTGCCGGCGATGCGCCCCAGCCAGACGCTCAACGACGCCCTCACGGCGTTCGCGGGCGGACAGGCCGAGGCGCTGCGGCCGGTCTAGCCCTTCGGCGGGGTCCAGCGCACGGGCAGGCGCTGGACGCCGTGCATGAAGTTGTTGACCTGGAAGACGGGCTCGCCGGCCATTTCGAAGTCGGGCATGCGCGAGTAGATCTCGATCAGTCCCGATTTGACCATCTGGCGACCGAGCGCCGAGCCGATGCAGAAGTGCGGCCCGCCGGCGCCGAAACCGAGGTGGCGGTTGGGCTCGCGGCTGATGTCGAACTTTGCCGAGTCCGGGAAGACCTCCTCGTCGCGGTTGCCCGAGCAGTACCACATGACGACCTTCTCGCCTTCCTTGATCGGCACGCCGCCGACCTCGGTGTCGACGAGCGCGGTGCGGCGGAAGTGCATCACCGGGCAGGCGTGACGCAGCGCCTCCTCCACGCAACCCGCCGCGCGGCCCTCGAGGTCCTCGAGCAGGTACGCGCGCTGGTCGGGGTTCTCGCTGAGCAGGCGGACCGAGTGGGCGAGGGTGTGACGGGTCGTGTCGTTCGCCGCCGAGCCCAGCAGTGAGAAGAACGAGGCGATCTCCCAGTCCTCCATCTGGCGGCCCTCGAACTCGGCCTGCACGACCCACGTGATCAGGTCATCGGCCGGGTCCTTGCGGCGGCGCTCGGCGGCGGCGAGCGCGACATCCTGGATGCGGTCGGCCTCCTCGGCGTGCGTCGTGAGCGCGTCCCGGCCCTGGGCGCACTCGGGATCGTCCCAGGCGAGCATCTTCTCGGCGGCGTCCATGAGGATGTGCTGCTCCTCGCCGTCCTTCTCACAGCCGAAGAAGTGGGCGAAGATCTGGCCCGGCAGCTGCTTGGCGAACAGCTCGCAGAAGTCGCCCTCGCCGTGGTCGATCATGCGGCCGACCAGGTCGACCGCGTGCTCGTGGATCCAGGCGTCGATCTCACGCACGTTGCGCGGGGTGAACGCGGTCGAGACGATCCCGCGCAGCTGGCGGTGCTCATCGCCGTCCATGGCCAAGAAGGAGTGGGCGGCGATCTGGACGATCTCCGGGAAGTCCTCCATCACGATGCCCTTGGCCGAGGTGAAGCGTTCGATGTTGCGCGAGACCTCGCGGCAATCCTCGAACTTGGTCACCGCCCAGAAGCCCGGGGTGTCCTCGTCGGGGGGCAGCAGCGTGGACTCGTAAGGCCGGTGCCAGGAGACCGGGTTCTCGGTGCGCAGCCGCGCGAACGCCTTCTCACGGTCCTCGTACGGCCGGGCCCAGAAGGTGCGCGCGGCGAGATCGAGGTCGGGGTCGGTGACGAACGGGCGCTCGGCGGTGGTCGTGCTCATGCGGGCGATCTCCTCTGCCTCTTCGGTGTGTGCCTCCAGGGTCCAGTACCCACCGGCCGCGCACATCCTCCGCTGGGCGGAGATCCCTCCGCCTACAGGTCGAGAAGGCCTGGTATTCGCCTCTCGATGCGCGAGGATGGCGCCGATGAGCGCCCCCCGGACCCAGGACCGCACCTGGCACGACGTCTTCCTGCCCGCCGATGTCGAGCCGGTGCGCGAGATGGCGCGCACCGCGGTGGCCAAGCACCTGGCCCCGGTCGCGCGTGCGATCGGCCAGCAGGAGGAGAGCCGCGACGCCTTCCCCTGGTCGGCGTTCCGCGGGCTCGCGGCCGAGGGCTGCTTCGCCGTCCCCTTCCCGGCCCCGCACGGCGCGGGCCTCGAGCACCCCATGCTCGCGACGTGCATCGTCACCGAGGAGATCGCCTACGAGAGCTCCTCGCTCGCCGGGGTCTACGACGGGCAGTGCATCCTGAACGGGCGCACGCTCACGTTCGCCCAGCCGCACGTGCTCGACGCCGTGCTCCCGGGCCTGATCAGGGGCGAGTTGGTCTTCTCGTTCGCCACGACCGAGCCCGACGCGTCCTCGGACCTCTCCCCCGGGGCGCTGAAGACCGTGGCGCGGCGCGTGCAGGGCGGCTTCCGGCTGACCGGGCGCAAGCGCTGGATCACCAACTCGATCGTCGCCGACTGGCTGTGCATCCTGTGCCGCGACGGCGACGAGATGGCGATGACCGAGCTGCTGGTCGACATGCACGCCGACGGGGTGACGGTCGGCGATCCCGACCTGAAGATGGGCCACCGCGGCCAGATCACCGCCGACATCGTCTTCGAGGACGTCTTCGTCCCCGAGGACCACGCGCTGGGCGAGCCCGGGCGCGGGCTCCGGGTCGCGCTGTCCGCGCTGGCCGCCGGGCGGGTGGGGATCGCCGCCGCGGGCGTCGGGGTCGCGCAGGCCGCGCTCGACCTCGCCGTGCAGCGGCTGCGCGAGCGCGAGCTCTTCGGTCGCAAGCTCGGGGCGATGCAGCACTGGCAGTACCGCCTGGCCGACCACGCGATGCACATCGAGGCCGCGCGCGGCATGTACGAGAAGGCCGCGATGCGGATGGACCTCGGCGATCGCAGCGGCGAGCCGGAGGCCTCGATGGCCAAGGTGTTCGCCACCCGCGTGGCCAACGAGGTCGCCCACGACGCCGTGCAGGTCTACGGCGGCTATGGGTTCGCGCGCCAGGTCGCGGCGACGGGCGAGACCTTCCGCCTTGAGGAGCTCTACCGCGACGCGAAGATACTCGAGATCTTCGAGGGCGCAAACGAGGTGCTGCAGTGGGTCATCGCCCGGCACCTCATCGGTCGCGACATCACCGGCTGACCGCGCGTCGCCGCCGGTCCTGGCCCCCGGCGTCTGGGCTGACGTCCGGGCCTGCAGCCGTGCTCCCTCGACCACCCCTGAACCCGACAAGGGAGCAACCCTCGAGCGCACTGGGACGTCGCGGGACGCAGGCTGCTCCCTCGACCACCCCTGAACCCGATGAGCGAGCAACCCTCGCCGTCCCCGGCCGATCGGGCTGGACGTGGGGGCTTGAACAAATTATTAGTGACTGCTAATTTAAGTCGCGACCGATCCCTCCACCGACGAAACGGAGCCCGCCGTGACCAATCGCAGTCGTGCCTGGACATTGGCCATCGTCTCGATCGGCCTGTTCATGGTCGTCCTCGACAACCTCGTGGTGAACGTCGCCCTGCCGAGCATCCACCGTGATCTCGGCGCCTCGCTGGGGAGCCTGGAATGGACAGTCAACGCCTACGTGCTCTCCTACGCCGTGCTGCTGCTCACCGGCGCCGCCCTCGGCGACCGGCTCGGGCGACGGCGCATGTTCGTCGCCGGGATCGTCCTGTTCACCGCCTCCTCGGCGCTCGCCGGCCTGGCCCGCAGCGATGAGCTGCTGATCGCCGCGCGCGCCGCCCAGGGCATCGGCGCCGCGATCGTGACGCCGCTGACCCTCACGCTGCTCGCCACCGCCTTCCCGCAGGAGCAGCGCGGCCTGGCGCTCGGCGTCTGGTCGGCGGTCAGCGGAGTCGCCGTCGCGCTCGGCCCGCTCGTCGGCGGAGCCGTCGTGCAGTCGCTCTCCTGGCACTGGATCTTCTGGATCAACGTTCCGATCGGGGCCGTCCTCGCACCGCTGGCCGCCCGCCAGCTGCCCGAGAGCCGCGGTGAGGCGCGCCCGCTCGATGGCCCCGGCGTCGTGCTCGCCTCCTCGGGCCTGCTCGGCGTCGTCTACGGGCTGATCAACGCTCAGTCGCACGGCTGGACCGCGGCGGCCAGCCTGTTCCCCCTCACCGTCGGAGCCCTGGTCCTCGTCGGCTTCGTGCTCTGGGAGCGCGGCGCGAGCTCGCCGATGCTGCCGCTGGAGTTCTTCCGCGAGCGCAGCTTCTCGGTGACCAACGTCGTCTCCCTGTCGATGTACTTCGGCATGTTCGGGTCGATCTTCTTTCTGACCCAGTTCATGCAGGACGTGCTGGGCAACTCGCCGCTCCAGGCCGGGCTGAAGCTGCTGGTGTGGACCGGCTCGACGATGATCGTCTCCCCCCTGGCCGGCGTGTTCTCCACCCGCCTGGGCTCGCGCCCGTTCATGGTCGTCGGGCTGTTCTTGCAGGCCGCCGCGCTGGCCTGGATCTCCCTGGCCGCCTCGACGAGCATGACCTACGACCAGATGATCGGGCCGTTCATCCTCGGCGGCGCCGGGATGGCGCTCGTGTTCGCTCCGTCGGCCGCGGCCGTGCTCGCCTCGGTTCGCGCCGAGCAGGCCGGCCAGGCCTCGGGCGCCACCAATGCGATCCGCGAGCTCGGCGGCGTGCTGGGGATCGCGATCCTCGCGACCGTGTTCACCAGCACCGGGGGCTACGGCTCGCCGACCGCGTTCATGGCCGGGCTGCATCCGGCCCTGTGGGTCGGCGCGGGCGTGCTCGCCACGGGCGCGCTGATCGCCCTGGCGCTGCCGTTCGGCACCGCCCCGGCCCGCGAGCGCGCGCCGCGCCAGCAGCCGACGCTGGCCCCGGCCGGAGCGTGAGCTCCGCGGCGGCGGCTACGATCGACGAGCCCATGGCGACCACTTCCCGTCCGCCCAGCCGTCGCGTACCCGCCGCCGAGCGCCGCAAGGCGCTCGTGGAGGCCGCCGTGGTGGAGTTCGGCCGCGGCGGCCTGCACGGCACCCCGGTCGACCGCATCGCCCGCCGCGTCGGGGTCGCCCAGCCGTACGTGTTCAGCCTGTTCGGCAGCAAGCGCGAGCTGTTCCTGGCGGCGATCGACCGCAACTTCGAGGTCGCACGCGAGCTGTTCGCCCTCGCCAACGAGGAGTTCCGCGCCGGTCGCAGCGTCACCGAGACCGCGCTGGGGGCGATGGGCAAGGCCTACGTCGAGCTGCTCGAGAGCGACCGCGACTTCCTGCTCATGCAGGTGCAGATGTACGCCGCGTGCGACGACGAGGGCGTCCGCGAGCACGCCCGCGAGAAGCACGACGCGCTCGTCGCCTATGCGAGTGAGCTCTCCGGCGTCCCGGCTGCGTCGCTCGAGACGTTCTTCAACTACGGGATGGTCGTCTCACTCAGCGCCGCTCTGGGCGCCGACCGGCTAGAGCGCGCGTGCGAGTGGGTTCGCGAGCAGATGAGCGCGAACCCTCCGACCGCCTGACCGCCGCATCGGGCGGCGGGGCGCTCAGACCCCGGCGCTCTTGATCGACTGGACGGTGCTGTACATGGAGATCTCCAGCACCACCCCGATGATCATCAGGACGATCAGGATGATCCCGCCGATGATCACCAGCTGACGCAGCGACTCCAGGACGCGCGTCATGTGCGCGAGCTCGGCGGCGAGCCGCTCGAACGGATCCCTGGATGACGGCGCCCCGGCCACGCTGCACAGGTTACCTGTACAGCGTGGCGGGGCGTCCGATCACGTGACTAGGCGGTCGGGACGAGCGCCGGCTCGTCGCTGTAGATCTCGCCGCGCTCGGCCTTGGCGACCAGCGAGGCGGGCGGCTCGAAGCGCTCGCCGTACTTGGCCGCGAGCTCGCGGGCGCGGGCTACGAACCCGGCCAAGCCGCCCTGGTAGCCGTTGATGTACTGCAGCACGCCGCCACTCCAGCCGGGGAAGCCGATGCCGAGGATCGAGCCGATGTTCGCGTCGGCGACCGACTCGATCACGCCCTCGTCCAGGCACTTCACCGTCTCGAGCGACTCGGCGAACATCATCCGCTCCTCGAGGTCCTTCAGCGCGATCGAGCGCGGATCGTCCACGGGCGGGAACAGCTCACGCAGCCGCGGCCACAGCCGCGTGCGCTTGCCGTCCTCGTACTCGTAGAAGCCGGCGCCCTCGAGCCGCCCGGGGCGGCCCTCCTCGAGCATGCGGTCGATGACCTGCTCGGCCGGGTGCCCGGTCCAGGTGCCGCCCTCGGCCTGGACCGCCGCCTTGGTGGCGTTACGGATCTTGGCCATGAGCTTCATGTTCAGCTCGTCGGTGAGCTGGAGCACGGGCGCCGGGTAGCCGGCCTGCGAGGAGGCCTGCTCGATCGTCGGCGCCGGGACGCCCTCCACGAGCATCGAGATGCCCTCGTTGATGAACGTCCCGATCACCCGGCTGGTGAAGAAGCCGCGGCTGTCGTTGACGACGATCGGCGTCTTCTTGATCTGCTTGGCGACGTCGAGGGCGCGGTACAGCGTGACCTCGCTGGTCTTCTCGCCCTTGATGATCTCCAGCAGCGGCATCTTGTCCACCGGGCTGAAGAAGTGCAGTCCGATGAAGTCGGCCGGCCGGCTGACGCCCTCGGCCAGGCCGGTGATCGGCAGCGTCGAGGTGTTCGAGCCCAGCAGGGCGCCCTCGGCCAGATGCGGCTCGATCTCGGCGAACACCTTGGCCTTGACCTCGGGATCCTCGAAGACCGCCTCGATGACCAGGTCGGCGCCCGCGGCGTCGGCGGGGTCGGCCGTCGGCGTGATCCGCCCGAGCAGCGCATCGCCCTTCTCTGCGGTGGAGCGCCCGCGCTCGATGTCCTTGGCTACGAGCTTCTCCGAATAGCCCTTGCCGCGCTCGGCGTCCTGGAGCGAGACGTCCTTCAGGACGACCTCCATGCCGGACTTCGCGCACACGTAGCCGATCGCCGCGCCCATCATGCCGGCGCCGAGCACCACGACCTTGGCGGGCTGGAAGCGGTCGATCTCCTCGGGCCGGCCGCGGTCGCCGCCTGCCGCCTGCAGGTCGAAGAAGAACGCCTGGATCATGTTCTTGGCCACCTGGCCGGTGGCCAGGTCGACGAAGTAGCGCGTCTCGATCTCGATGGCGCTGTCGAAGTCGACCTGCGCCCCCTCGACGGCCGCGGCCATGATGTGGTGCGGGGCCGGGTAGTTGGCGCCTTTGAGCTGCTTGCGCAGGTTGGCCGGGAACGCCGGCAGGTTCATCGCCAGCGAGGGCGTCGACGGCGTGCCGCCGGGGATCCTGTAGCCCTTGACGTCCCACGGCTGGGCGGCCTCGGGGTTGGCGGCGATCCACGTCTTGGCGGCGGGGATCAGCTCCTCGGACGACGCGACGAGCTCGTCGATCAGCCCGATCTCCTTGGCTTTCTCGGGCCGGTGCCGCGTGCCCTGCAGCAGCACCTGCATCAGCGCGTTGACGATCCCCATCAGGCGCACGGTGCGCGCGACGCCGCCGGCGCCGGGCAGCAGCCCGAGCGTGACCTCGGGCAGCCCGATCTGGATCTTGGCGTCATCGACCGCGATGCGGTGATGGCAGGCCAGGCAGATCTCCAGCCCGCCGCCGAGGGCGGCGCCGCCGACGCCGGCCACCACCGGCCGCCCGAGCGTCTCCAGGCGGCGAAGCAGGTGCTTGATCGCGCGGCTGTGCTCGGCGAACTCGGCGGCCTGGTCGGGCCGGACCCGCTTGAGGTCGTTGAGGTTGCCACCGGCGAAGAAGGTCTTCTTGGCCGAGGTGATGACGACCCCGGCGATCTGCTCGCGCTCGGCCTGCAGACGGTCCACGGTCGCCGCCAGCGAGCGGACGAACGCCTCGTTCATGGTGTTCGCCGACGCGGCGGGATCATCGAGGACGAGGTTGACGACGCCGTCGCCGGCGTCCTCCCAGCGAATCGTGTTGCTGTCGTTCATGTCGTCGATCTCCCCCGGCCTCAGATGCGCTCGATGACGGTGGCGATACCCATGCCGCCGCCGACGCAGAGCGTGGCCAGCCCGTAACGACCGCCGGTGCGCTCGAGCTCGTCGATCAGGGTGCCCAGGATCATGCCGCCGGTCGCGCCCAGCGGGTGGCCCATGGCGATCGACCCGCCGTTGACGTTGACCTTCTCCATGTCCAGGCCCATGTCCTTGACGAACCGCAGCACGACGGCCGCGAACGCCTCGTTGATCTCGATCAGATCGAGGTCGTCGACCGTGAGGCCGGCCTTCTCGAGCGCCTTGCGACTCGCCGGCGCCGGGCCGGTGAGCATGATCGTCGGGTCAGCGCCCGACAGCGCGGTGGAGAGGATCCGCGCGCGGGGGGTGAGCCCGAGCTCGTCGCCGACCTTCTCGTTGCCGATCGTCAGCAGCGAGGCGCCGTCGACGATCCCCGAGGAATTGCCCGGGGTGTGGACGTGGTTGATCTTCTCGACCCAGTGGTACTTCTGCAGGGCGACCGCGTCGAAGCCGCCGGCCTCGCCCATCATCGCGAACGAGGGCTTCAGCGAGGAGAGCGTCTCCACGGTCGTGCCCGGGCGGATGAACTCGTCGTAGTCGAGCACCACGTTCTCGTTGATGTCGAGCACCGGGATGACCGAGTTCTTGAAGCGCCCGTCGGCCTGCGCGGCGGAGGCGAGCTCCTGCGAGCGGGCGGCGTAGGCGTCGACGTCCTCGCGGCTGAACTCCTCGATCGTGGCGATCAGGTCCGCGCTCACGCCCTGCGGGATGAAGTACGTGTCGAAGTTGGTCTGGGGGTCCATGCCCCAGGCGCCGCCGTCCGAGCCCATCGGGACACGCGACATCGACTCGACCCCGCCGGCGAAGACGAGGTCCTCCCAACCGGAGGCGACCTTCTGGGCGGCGAGGTTGACCGCCTCCAGGCCCGAGGCGCAGAAGCGGTTGACCTGGACGCCGGCGACCGTCTCGGGCAGGCCCGACTTGATCGCGGCGGTCTTGGCGATGTCGGCGCCCTGGTCGCCGATCGGCGAGACACAGCCGAGCACGACGTCGTCAACCCGCTTGGGATCCAGCTTGGTGTTGCGGCTGAGCGTCTCGTGAATCAGGCCGACCATGAGGTCGACCGGCTTGGTGGTGTGCAGCGAGCCGTTGCTCTTGCCCTTTCCGCGCGGCGTGCGGATTGCGTCGAACACCAACGCATCGGTGCTAGGCATGGGGAAACTCCTGTCTGGTCGCGCCCCACCCCGGGCGGGGCAAGCTTCTCGACGCGGCCGCCATCGAGGCCAGGCGCGCCTCGTGGGCCGTATCTGTGGTCGTCGCAGTCGTCTCGACGGTGTGCATTTCCATTCTAATGATAGGACTCCACCGCAGGTCGGCTGGCCAGCCAGCCAGTCAGCGCACGCTCACTACTGCGCTATAAGTTTATATATGGGTAAGTTGCGCCCCGTGACCCCCTCCGCCGACGGGCCGCGCCGCCCCCGGATGGCCCGCCCCGAGCGCGAGCGACAGATCCTCGCCGCCGCGCACGCGCGTTTTGCCTCGCGCGGCTACGCGGCGGTGACCATGGAGGAGGTCGCCGACGCGGTCGGGGTGACCAAGCCGCTGCTGTACGCCTACTTCGGCAACAAGGAGCGGCTGTACCTGGCCTGCCTGGCGCGGGCCTGGGAGGCGCTCAACACCGCGCTGCAGGAGCCGCTCAGCGGCTCCTGCAGCGACCCCGCGGCCGCCCTGCGCGGGGCCCTGCGCGCGTTCTTCGCCTTCCTGGAGGACCACCGCGACCGCTGGCGGCTGCTCTACGACGAGACCCTCCCGGGCAGCGGCGAGGTCGCCGAGCGGGTGGCTCACTATCGCGAGCGCCTGGCCAGCGGACAGGCCCGCCTGATCGCCCGCCTGGCCGACCCGGACGTCGTGCAGCCGCCGCCGGCCGCCGAGGCCCTCGCCCACGCCCTACTCGGCGCCGCCGAGGCGCTCGCCCGCTGGTGGCTGCGCACCGAGGCGCTGCCCGCCGGCGAGGCGGCCGAACTGCTGATCGCCACCATCGAGCCGGGAATCCGCGGGGCCATCGCCGCCGTCGCCCCGGCGGAAAGGCTGCCATGACCGAACCCCCGCGCCGTGCCGTCATCGTCGGCGGCGTGCGCATCCCCTTCGCGCGCTCCAATCGCGCCTACGCACAGGCCTCCAACCAGGACATGCTCACCGCCGCCCTCGACGGCCTGGTCGACCGCCATCAGCTGCAGGGCGAGCGCCTCGGCGAGGTCGCTGCCGGCGCCGTGCTCAAGCACAGCCGCGACTTCAACCTGACGCGCGAGTCGGTGCTCGGCACCCGGCTGGACGCGCGCACGCCGGCCTACGACGTCCAGCAGGCGTGCGGGACGGGCCTGGAGGCCGCGATCCTCGTCGCCAACAAGATCGCGCTCGGGCAGATCGAGGTCGGCATCGCCGGCGGCGTGGACACCACCTCCGACGCGCCGATCGCGCTCGGCGAGGACCTGCGCGAGATCCTGCTCGCCGCAGGCCGGGCGCACAGCAACGTCGAGCGCGTGCGTGCGCTGGCCCGCGTGCGCCCCCAGCACCTGATCCCGGCGATCCCCCGCAACGAGGAGCCGCGCACCGGCCTGTCGATGGGCGAGCACCAGGCGATCACCACCCGCCGCTGGGGCGTCACCCGCGCCGAGCAGGACGAGCTCGCGGTCGCCAGCCACCATCACCTCGCCGCCGCCTACGAGCGCGGCTTCATGGACGATCTGATCGTGCCCTACCTGGGCCTCGAGCGCGACGAGAACCTGCGCGCGGACACCAGCGTGGAGAAGCTCGCCACGCTGGAGCCCGCGTTCGGCGGGCCCGACGGGACGATGACCGCCGGCAACTCCACGCCGCTCACCGACGGCGCCGCGGTCGTGCTGCTGGCCAGCGAGGAGTGGGCCCGTGCGCGCAGCCTGCCCATCCTCGCGCGCTTCGTCGAGGCCGAGACCGCCGCGGTCGACTACGTCGGCGGCGAGGAGGGACTGCTGATGGCGCCCGCCTACGCGATGCCGCAAATGCTCGCCCGTGCCGGGGCCTCGCTCGGCGAGTTCGACCTCTACGAGATCCACGAGGCGTTCGCCTCGCAGGTCCTGTGCACGCTGAAGGCATGGGAAGACGCGGTCTTCTGCCGCGAGCGCCTCGGACTGGAGGGGCCGCTCGGCGCGATCGACCGCGGCAAGCTCAACGTCAACGGCGGCTCGCTCGCCGCCGGGCACCCGTTCGCCGCCACCGGCGGGCGCATCGTCGCCTCCCTGGCCAAGGCGCTGCACGAGCGCGGCGCCGGGCGCGGGGTGATCTCGATCTGCGCCGCCGGCGGGCAGGGCGTCACCGCGATCCTGGAGGCCGTCAAATGAGCGGGTGGCGAGCCGGAGGCGAGCCGGGCCCCGCGTCTCCCCGCGTCAGCGACCGTTACGCGCAGCTGATCCGCACCCCGCTCGGCAGGGTCATCGCCGGCAACGTCGGCCTGCCCCAGCCGGTGACGCTCGAGCGCCGCGGCGAGGTCGTCCTCTCCGGCACCATCCTGCTCGGCGGCGCGCCCGGCGCGCGCGCCCTGGGCGCCGTGGCCTCCACGCTCGCCGCGGTCGGCGCCCCGGTGGCCAGCGAGCTGGACCCGCCGGTCCGCGACGCGCTCGCCGCCGCCGCGGTCGATGCGAGCGTCTGGAACGGACAAGCGCCGACCGAGCAGCGCTTCCGCGCGCTGATCTTCGACGCCAGCGGCATCGAGACGAGCGCGGCCCTGGACACGCTGCCGGCGTTCTTCACGCCGGTGATCCGCCGGCTGGAGCGCTGCGGGCGCGTGATCGTGCTCGGCACCCCCGAGCGCGACTGCACCACGCTCGCCCAGGCCACCGCCCAGCGGGCGCTCGAGGGCTTCGTGCGCTCGGTCGGCAAGGAGGTCGGCCGCGGCTCCACCGCCCAGCTCGTGCTCGTGAGCCCCGGCGCCGAGGATGAGCTCGCCTCGACGCTGCGCTTCCTGCTCAGCGGGCGCTCGGCCTACGTCTCGGGCCAGGTGATCCGGGTTGGCGAGGCGGTCCACGGCGCCGGGGAGATCCACTGGGAGCGCCCGCTCGCCGGCCGCGTCGCGCTGGTCACCGGCGCCGCGCGCGGGATCGGCGCCGAGGTCGCCCGCGTGCTCGCGCAGGACGGCGCGAGCGTGGTCGCGCTCGACGTGCCGGGAGCGGGCCACGAGGGTGGCGTAGCCCATTCGGGGCACAGCCAGGCCGGCACCCCATTCGGGGCACAAGCGAGCGCGGGGCCCTCGTCCTCCGTCGGCGACATCGGCCTTGACATCTCCGGCGAGGACGCGCCGCAGCAGATCGCCGAGCACCTCCCCGACGGGCTGGACGTCCTCGTCCACAACGCCGGCGTCACCCGCGACCGCACGCTCGGACGCATGGACGCCGAGCGCTGGGCGAGCGTGCTCGACATCAACCTGCGCAGCCAGGAGCGCATCGACGAGCTCCTGCTCGAGCGGGGCCTGCTGCGGCCGGGCGGGGCGATCGTCACGGTCTCCTCGATCGCCGGCATCGCCGGCAACGCCGGCCAGACGAGCTACGCGACCTCCAAGGCCGCGCTGATCGGCCGCGTGCGCGCCGGCGAGCGCCTGATGAGCCAGCGCGGCGTGCGCATCAACGCGGTCGCCCCGGGCTTCATCGAGACCCAGATGACCGCGGCGATGCCGATCGCCCTGCGCGAAGCCGGGCGGCGCATGAACTCACTCTCCCAGGGCGGGCTGCCGGTCGACGTCGCCGAGACGATCGCCTGGCTCGCCGCGCCCGCGTCGGCCGGGGTGAGCGGCAACGTCGTGCGGGTCTGCGGCCAGAGCCTGATCGGAGCCTGATGGCGCCCGGGCCGAACACGATCGCTCTGCTCGCCCGCGCGGGCGCCGGCGGGATCCCCGGCGCCGGACGGCTCCCGTTCCTGCCCGGCGGCGGTGGCGAGCTGCCCGCCGACCTGCAGCGCACGCTCACCGACGTGCGCGTCGACCGCGACGCGCTCGCCGCCTACGACCGCGTCTGCGGGCTGCGCCTGACCGAGGCGCTCGGAAGCACCTACCCGCACGTGCTCGCCTTCCCGCTGCACCTGGCCCTGATGACCGACGGGCGCTTCCCGTTCGCGCCGATCGGGCTCGTGCACCTGCACAACACGATCACCCAGCGGCGCCCGATCCTCGCCGGCGAGACGCTCGCGCTGCACGTCCGCGCGCAGGGCAGCGAGCCACACCCGCGGGGGCAGGTGTTCACGATCGCCACCGAGGCCCGCGTAGGCGAGGAGCTCGTCTGGAGCGAGGAGTCGGCGATGCTGCGCCGCGGCGCCGGCAGCGGTGAGCGACCCGCGCGCGAGGCGTCGCCGGCACTCGAGCCGACCGCGGTCTGGTCGCTGCCGGGCGACCTCGGTCGCCGCTACGCCGCGGTCTCGGGCGACCACAACCCGATCCACCTGCACTCGCTCACGGCCAAGGCGTTCGGCTTTCCGCGGGCGATCGCCCACGGAATGTGGACCGCCGCGCGCTGCCTGGCCGCCCTGGACGCCCACGTCCCGCCGGCGCACGTCTTCGAGGTTCGCTTTCGCCGGCCGATCCTGCTGCCCGGGACGGTGCGGTTCGCCTGGGCCGCCGACCCGGATGGGCGGACCGCGTTCACCGTCAGCCGGGGCGAGGAGCGCCACCTCGACGGAACCCTGACCGAGAGGAGCACCGCATGACCGTCGCCGAGCAGGGCATGGCCCTCGGGCTGCGCGCGCTGCGGCGGGTCGCCGGCCTGGACGTGCTCGACCGCGTCGGGCTGCGCGGCCCCGCCGAGCGCGTGGTCTTCCAGGCCAGCCGTAACGGCTTCCGCGCCGCCGGCGCCGCCAATCGCGCGTTCGTTGCCGCCGGCTCGATCGGCGAGCGCGCGTCGCGCCTGGAGGCGACCACGCCGAGCGGGCTCTTCGACCTGAACCCGACCGAGGAGCAGCAGATGCTGCGCGAGGCGTTCGGCGAGTTCGCCCGCGATCGCCTGCGCCCGGCCGCGCTCGCCGCCGACACCGACGCCCAGGCGCCGCCCGAGCTGCTCGCTCAGGCGCTCGAGCTCGGCGTCACGATGCTCGGCGTGCCCGAGGCGCTCGGCGGCGCGGTGAGCGAGCGCTCGGCGGTGACCACGGTCCTGGTCGGCGAGGCGCTCGCCCACGGCGACATGGGCCTCGCCCTCGCCGCCCTCGCACCGGGCGCGGTGGCCACGGCGCTGGCCGCCTGGGGCGACGCCGAGCAGCAGGGGACCTACCTGCCCGCCTTCGTCGGCGATGACGTGCCCGCCGCCGCGCTGGCGCTGTTGGAGCCGGGCGCGCTGCGCGACCCGCTCGCCCCGCGCACGACCGCGCGCCGCCAGGACGGCGGCTACGTCCTGGACGGCGAGAAGTCACTCGTCCCGCGCGCCGGCGACGGCGAGCTGTTCGTCGTCTCGGCGATGCTCGAAGGGGGCCCGGCGCTGTTCATCGTCGAGTCCGGGACCGGCGGGGTGAGCGTCGCCCCCGAGCCGGCGATGGGCCTGCGCGCCGCCACCACCGGCCGCCTGCACCTCGAGGGCGTGACCCTCGCCGAGCGCGCGCTGCTCGGCGGGGCCGATCCCGAGGTGATGCGCGAGTGCATCATCCGGGCCCGCCTGGCCTGGTGCGCGCTGGCCGTCGGCACCGCCAAGGCGGTGCTCGACTACGTCATCCCGTACGTCAACGAGCGCCCGGCCTTCGGCGAGCCGATCTCCCATCGCCAGGCGGTCGCCTTCGCGGTCGCCGACGTCGCCGTCGAGCTCGAGGGGATGCGCCTGACCACCTACCGCGCCGCCGCCCGCGCCGACGCGGGATCGCCGTTCGCCCGCGAGGCCGCCGTCGCGCACCGGCTGTGCGCCGAGAAGGGCATGGCGATCGGCTCGCAGGGCGTGCAACTGCTCGGCGGGCACGGATACGTCAAGGAGCACCCGGTCGAGCGCTGGTATCGCGACCTGCGCGCCGCCGGGGTGATGGAAGGAGCGCTGCTGGCATGATCGATCTGGAGATCCCCAAGAAGCTGCGCCCGCTGGTGGGCCAGGCCCACCAGGTGGCCACCGAGGTGCTGCGGCCGATCTCGCGCCGCTACGACCGCGACGAGCACACCTATCCGCGCGAGCTGGACATGCTCGCCGCGGTGATCGACGGGATGCAGGCCAGCGGCGCGAGCGCCGGCGCCGGCGCCGCCGGCGTGCGCCGCTCCAGCGAGGACGGCAACGGCAGCGAGCCCCGCGGAACCCGCAACGGCACCAACATGGCCAGCGTCCTGGGCGTGATGGAGACCTCCTGGGGCGACGTGGGCCTGTTGCTGTCGATGCCGCGCCAGGGGCTGGGCAACTCGGCGATCGCCTCGGTGGGCAGCGACGAGCAGCTCGAGCGCTACGGCGGGCGCTGGGCGGCGATGGCCATCACCGAGCCCGAGGCGGGCTCGGACTCGGCCGCGATCCGCACCACCGCGGTCCTCGACGGCGACGAGTACGTCCTCAACGGCGAGAAGATCTACGTCACCTCCGGCGAGCGAGCCGAGCTGGTCGTCGTGTGGGCCACGCTGGACCGCAGCGTCGGCCGCGCGGCGATCAAGTCCTTCGTGGTCGAGCGCTCGAACCCCGGGCTGATCCTCGAACGCGTCGAGCACAAGCTCGGGATCCGCGCCTCGGACACCGCCGCCTTGCGCCTGCAGGACTGCCGCGTCCCGCGCGAGGCGCTGCTCGGCAGCCCGGACATCGACACCAAGCGCGGCTTCGGCGGCGTGATGCAGACCTTCGACAACACCCGCCCGTTGGTCGCCGCGATGGCCGTCGGCGTCGCCCGGGCGTGCTTGGAGTTCACCCGCGAGCAGCTCGCCGCCGCCGGCGTGGAGGTCGACTACGCGCGACCCGCGCTGACCCAGCCGGCCGCCGCCTCGCGCTTTCTGACTCTCGAGGCCGACTGGGAGGCCGCGCGCCTGCTCACGCTCCAGGCGGCGTGGATGGCCGACAACGGCCGGCCCAACTCGCTCCAGGCCTCGATGGCCAAGGCCAAGGCCGGGCGCGCCGGGGTCGACATCGCGCTGGGCTGCGTGGAGCTGTGCGGGAGCGTCGGCTACGGCGAGGGCGAGCTGCTGGAGAAGTGGGCCCGCGACGCCAAGATCCTCGACATCTTCGAGGGCACCCAGCAGATCCAGCTGCTGATCATCGCGCGCCTGCTGCTGGGGCTGACGTCCACCCAGCTGAAGTAGCCTGGGCCCCGCCCGCTTCGCTATTTCCCCTGCTCCTCCTACCATCTGGGCCAACGCTCCCCCGGAGGTCCCGTTGCGTCACCGCGTTCCCGCGCGGGCGGCCCTCGCCGCGGTCCTGCTCGTTCTCTGCAGCGCCACGATCGCGCAGGCCAACCCATTCCAGACGACGCTCCGGGCCTACACCCAGCGTGGACTGGTACCCGCATGCGAGTTCTCCAGCGCCGAGCTGGAGGCGGCGATCGCCGGGACGCCGCCCGATATCGCTCAATACACGAGCTATCCGGATGCCGTGCAGGCCGCGTTGCAGGCCCGCGCGGCGGGCAGCTGTCGCGCCCACCACAGCCAGACGACCCCGCACCTGACCACCACGCACGCGAGCCACTCCTCGGGCTCGGGCTCGGGCTCGGGCCCCTTGAGCCCGGTGATCACCCTGGTCGACTCCGGCGTGCCCGCGCCGGTCGCCCTGCTGATGGTGCTCGCCGCCGCGCTTGCCGTGGCGCTGGTCGCCTTCCGGATCGCCGCCGCGCGCTCGCGGCGGCTGGCGACCTGGCTGCCGGCGAGCGCGCCGGCCAGCCGGCACCCGCCGGGCGGCGCAGGCTCGCGATCGACGATGACCTCCGGGTACGAGCACCGCTCGCGCCAGCGCCGCGGCCAGGCGCGCCTGACGCTCGTGGTCGCACTCGCGCTGGTCGCGCTCGTGGTCGGGCTGCTCATCGGCCTGAGCTCGGGCTCGCCGCGGCCCTACAACAAGGCGCAGCAGTCGATCTTCCAGGACGACGACCACCTGCTGTACGCCTCGACGCCGACCGTCGAGCACACGCTGGCCATGCTCCAGCGGCTCGGCGTGCAGCGCGTGCGCCTGACGATCAAGTGGTCGGCAATCGCCCCCGAGACCACGGCGATCGCCCCACCGCCGCACTTCAACGCCGCCGACCCCGGCGACTACCCGACCGGCGCCTGGGCGCCCTACGACCGGATCGTGCGCCTGGCCCGCCGGCACCGGATCGCGGTGGACTTCAACGTCACCGGGCCGGGCCCGGAGTGGGCGCTGCGCCCGAGCCCCTACGCCCCCGTGGCCGACGTGTACGAGCCCTCGGCGACCGACTTCGGCCAGTTCGTGGCCGCGGTCGGGGTCCGCTACAGCGGCCGCTACCGGCCCGACGGGGGCGCGCCGCTGCCGCGCGTGAGCTACTGGTCGATCTGGAACGAGCCCAACCAGCCGGCGTGGCTGGCCCCCCAGTGGACCCCCGTCGACGGCGAGCCGCTCCCGGTGTCGGCCAAGCTCTACAGGGCGCTGGTCGACGCGGCCACGATCGCCCTGGCCTACGGCGGGCACACGGTGAAGACCGACACGATCCTGATCGGCGAGACCGCGCCGACCGGCAGCGGCGAGCAGACGCTGCACAGCGCGATGACCCCGATGCAGTTCGTGCGCGCCCTGTACTGCGTGAACTCCGCCGATCAGCCGCTGCAGGGCACGGCGGCCACGCTCCTGGGCTGCCCGCAGGACCCGGGCTCGTTCCGGCGCGAGAACCCGATCCTGTTCGACGCCACCGGCTTTGCGCACCACCCCTACGACCTGCTGCACGGTCCCAGCTACCTGCCGAGCAACCCCAACGTGGTCACGATGTCCACGCTCTCGCGTCTGAGCGGCGCTCTGGACCGGATCTTCGCCACCTACGGCGTGGACCGCCGGCTCCCGCTCTACCTGACCGAGTTCGGCTACGAGACCAACCCGCCGGACCCCTACCAGGTGATCAGCCCGGCCGAGCAGGCCGCCTACCTGGACCAGGCCGACTATATGGCCTGGCGGGATCCGCGCGTGCGCGCGCTCTCGCAGTTCCTGCTCTACGACGCCGCGCCGAACGCGGTCTACCCGCCGTCGAGCTACGAGTATTGGGACACCTTCCAGTCGGGCCTGCTGTACGCCAACGGCGACCCCAAGCCGGCCCTGGCGGCCTACCGGCTGCCGATCTGGATGCCACAGAGCATCTGCGCGGGCTCGTGCTCGCTGCTGGTCTGGGGCCAGCTGCGCCTCGCGCCCCACGGCACGCCCCAGCAGGCGCGGATCGAGTGGCAGGGAACGCCCGGCACGGGATGGCGGATGCTCAGCGCGGTGCGGGTGACCAACGCGGACGGCTACTTCGAGACCCACGTCACCGTACCCGGCAGCGGACGCGTGCGGATCACGTGGCACTCCCCCGGCGGCAAGGTGATCGCCAGCCGCTCGGTCGTGGTCGATTCGGGCTGAGCCCGACGGCGCGACCACGGAGTCGCAAAGGCCACGCCACGGCGCGTGGTCAGGGCGCCAATCGCTCGAGGGTCCACGGCTCCTGCGGCGCGGCCCGGCGCCAGCGCAGGCGGTCGTGGAGCCGCCCGGGGCGACCCTGCCAGAACTCGACGCTCACGGCGAGGACCGCGTAGCCGCCCCAGAACGGCGGGCGCGGCACCTCCCCGCCGGCGAAGCGCCGCTCGACCTCCGCGAGGCGCTCGTCGAGCGCCTCGCGCGAGACGATCACCTCGCTCTGGGGCGAGGCCCAGGCGCCGAGCTGGCTCTCGCGCGGGCGCGAGGCGAAGTAGGCGTCGCTGTCGGCGCCCGAGAGCTCGCTCACCGGCCCGGTGACGCGCACCTGACGCAGCAGCGCCGGCCAACCGAACGTCGCCGCGGCACGCGGGCGGGCGGCCAGGTCGCGCGCCTTGGCGCTCTCGCGGTTGGTGTAGAAGTGCAGCGCCCCCTCGTGGATCGCGCGCAGCAGCACCGCCCGGGCCTGCGGCTGGCCGTCGCCGTCGACCGTGGCGAGGATCATCTGCCCCGGCTCGGGCTCGCCGGCCCGGTACGCCTCGTCGATCCAGCCGGACAGCGTGACGAGCGGGTCCGGGTCAAGGTGGGCGATTTCCAGCGGGCGAGGGGGCATGTACTCGCGACGTCTCCCGTAGAGGTCCACGGTCTCGTAGCCTACGTGGCATGAAGCGCAAGGTTTTCGACTGGCAGCGCCCCCAGGACGAGGACGACGTCGCCCCCGGCCCCCGCGCCGTCGCCCGGCGGATGGGCACCCGGACCGGTGCGCTGCTCGTCGCCGCGGTGCTGACGATCGTCGGCTCGTGCGCGCCGTGGGAGACGGCGACCGGCATCACGCTGGCCGGCACGCACAACCTCGGCAAGATCACCTTCGTCGCCGCCGCGTTCCTGATCATCCTGTGCATGGCGCTCGTCCTCGAGCAGTGCGGCCCGTACCTGGTCGTGCGCTATGCGCTGCTCGCCGGGCTGGTCTGCTTCGGGCTGGGGATCTACAAGCTGATCGACCTGCATCGCACCGCGCCCGGAATCACCTCGGACTTCGACACGGCGCTCGGCGCCGCCTGGGGGCTGTACGTGACGGTCGTCGGCGGGATCGCGATGCTCGCCGCGGCCGCGGGCTTCGCCCAGCGCGAGCGCCTGACGCTGCGCTCGCTCGCCGGCATGCCCCCGCGCGCGCCGCGCGAGCCACGCGAGCCGGCCGCCCCGGCCGATCGCGCCTCCTGAGCGCCCCGCCGCTGGGAAACGCCATGCAGGGATTGGTCCGCAGGCGCCGAGCGCATTCAATGGCGCTGCATGCCCTCGCCGTCCGGGTCTGACCGAAGCGCCACCGTCTGGATCGAGTCCGCGCTCGATTGGGACTGGAGCGGCCAGTCGCGCACGCGCGGCGCGCTGGCGGCCGCCGCGCTCGGCCCGCCGTCATGGGTGCCGGCGGTGCCGCTGCGCCGCGAGCCGGTGCCCGTGGGGCCGACCGCCCCGGCCCGCCCGAGCCGCACCCGCGCGCGACCCCGTCCCGGTCGCCGGCGCCGCGTCATCGCCGCCGGCGGTGCCGGCGCCGCCGCCGCCGGCGTCTCGATCGCGCTGCTGACCGCTCCGCGGCCGGCCTCGGTGCCGTTCATCCCGGTGCTCGGGACGACCCCGACCGTCGCGCACGCCCCGGCTCAGCCCAAGGCCGCCATCCACCGCGCCCGGACGGTCACGCTCCCCCACCGGGCCACCACGCACACCGCCGCCCCGGCCGCGCACCTCCCCACGCTGCACCTGCTCGACGAGAACGCGAGCGGCAGCCGGATCGACGCGGTCAGCTACCACTCGGCGGCGCTCGACGGGCGCGGCTCGTTCCTGGCCTACCTGCCGGCGCACATGAGCCCCGACCTGCACTACCCGGTCCTCTACCTGCTCCACGGCCAGGACCAGCTCGGCGCCTCGTTCCTGCGCCTGGGGGTCGCCCGCACGCTCGACCGGCTGATCGCCCACGGCAAGATCCATCCGCTGATCGCGGTGATGATCGACGGGCGACCGGGCGCCAACGAGTGGAGCAACGGCACGGACGGGAAGCTCGCGAGCTACGTCATCGAGGTTCAGCAGCTCGTCGACCGCATGCTCCCGACCGACCCGGTGCGCTCCGCGCGCGCGATCGCCGGCTTCTCGATGGGCGGCTACGGCGCGATGAAGATCGCCCTGCAGAACCCCGGCCGGTTCGCGGTGGTCGAGAGCTGGCTCGGCTTCTTCAACGGCCTGGGGCCGCTGCTGCGCCGCGACGCCCCGACGATCGGCCAGCTCGGGATGCACGCCTTCGTCTACGGCGGCGCCCAGGACGCGATCGCCAATCCCGCCGAGGACGCGCCGTTCGGGGCCGCCCTGCGCGCCGCCGGGGCGAACGCGCGCAGCGCGATCTACCCGGGCGGGCACGACTTCACCACGCTCGAGGCCCACCTGGCGCCGATGCTCAAGTTCGCCGCACGCGGCCTGTCCGCGCCCGCCTCCGCCCGCTGAGGCGCGCGGCGGTCTCCGCTCCGACCCGTCCGGCGAGCGCAGGCGGCCACTGCTGTGGGGCGCGGTCCTGCGCGCGCAGGGCGACGAGCGGCTCGTCGCCCTGGCCCGCGAGGGCCACGAGCGGGCCTTCGCGCGCCAGCTCGTCCAGCGCGCCCGCCGCTCGGTGCAGGGCGCGGCGACCGCACTCACGCCGCTGCCGCTGGGGCAATCACGGCTCGGCGGCGCCGACGCGGGCCCGACTGCGGCGCTCGGAATCCCCGAGCGCGTCGGCGGCGGCGCGGGCTCGCTCGCGCTGATCGAGCTCGGCGTGAGCGCGGCCGCGGCCACCGGCCTGCCCGTCGGGGGCGTGAGCGAGCTCGCGCCGACCGTGCACCGCCACCACCGACCCGTCCCGATCGTGCGACACGACCTGCGCGCCCCCGCGACCCGGGTCCAGGCCCCACGGCAGCCGTCAACCGCCCGGCCAACCCCGCCGAGCCACGGCCGCGGCCGCGGGTCCTGTGCGGCGTCGTGCGCACGCCCCCGCGCGCGAGCGACGCGCGGCGCCCTCACGCCGCCCGCCCGGCCGTGACGATCCCCGGTCCGGCGACCTCGACCGCCACGCCCCCCGGTCGCCGCGCCGCCGCGCCCGCCCGTACAGAGCGCCACCCCGGCGCCGACCACCGCCGCCGCGCCCGCCTGGACCCCGACCGCCCCCACGACGCGCACCGGCCCCAGCGGGCCTCCCGATATCACCCTGCCGACCGTCGCCGTCCCGCTCAGCACGCTCTCGACCCCGACCGAGACGGTGACCCTGCCCTCGGCGCCGCCGCCCGCGCCAACGACCGGCAGCACCACGACCGGGACCGACCCCGCCTCGGGCCTTTACCCCAATCCCCAGACGCCTCCCCGGCGAGCGCGCCCCCGGGCGCCGCCGGCCCGCCGAAGGTCAGCGGCTGGCCGCGACGCGGTCGCTGAGCTCGCTCGTGCGCTCGCTCATCGAGCGCCCCAGCGCGACCACTTCGGCCTCGAGGCCGGGCACGATCCGCCGGCTGAACCGCCCGCTCAGCCGCAGGGTCAGCGGGTTCTGCAGCCACGGGCGCAGCCAGTAGATCAGCGCGGCCGAGCGCGGGACGTACACGCGTCGCGCGCGGCGCTCGGTGCCGTCGGCGATCGCCGTGGCGCAGGCCTCCACCGAGGTCGTCGAGCGCACCGGCCAGGGCAGCAGCCGCCGCAGCCGGCGAAAGCCCTCCAGGTCGGCCATCGCGTCGCGCACCAGATCGGTGTCGATCCACGAGGGGTGCACGCTGCCGACGGTCACGCCGCGGTGGACGACCTCACCGGCGAGCGAGCTCGCGAGCGCCTCGGCGCCTGCCTTGCTCGCGCTGTAAGCGGACATTCCGGCCAACGGCGTGAATGAGGCCACCGAGGCGACGACGAGGATGTGGCCGCGGCGCTCGCCGATCGCCGGCAGCGCGGCGTGGACGGTGTTGAAGGCGCCGATCAGATTGACCTCGACGGTGTGCGCGAAGGCCCGCGGGTCGGTGACCGCCACGGTGCCGAACGAGGCGATGCCCGCGTTGGCCACGAGCGCGTCCAGGCCGCCGAAGCGCTCGACGGCGCCGGCGACCGCGGTCTCGAGCGCCGCCAGGTCGGTGACGTCGGCCTCGAACCAGGTGGCGGCGGGACCGATCGACTCGCTCACCGCGGCGAGCTCGTCGGGCTCCAGGCCCACGAGGGCGACGTTCCAGCCGCGCCGCGCGAGCTCGCGGGCGCTGGCCGCGCCGATGCCGCGAGCGGCGCCGGTGATCAGGACGGTGCGACCAGCCATCCGCCGGAAGTCTACATCAAATGGTGTCACGACAAACAGCGCGACATCTCGCGCTGGTAGCATCCGCGCACCATGGCCCCCGCGCCCGAGCGCCTGCACGCCGTGCCCGACGAGGCGCCCGCGCCACAGGAGGAGCTCTTGACCATCGAGCAGCTCGCCGCCGCGAGTGGCATGACGGTGCGCAACATCCGCTCGCACCGCACCAACGGCCTGCTGCCCGCGCCGATCGTGCGCGACCGCGTCGGCTACTACGGCCAGGAGCACCTGCTGCGCCTGCGGCTGATCCTCCAGCTCCAGGCCGAGGGGTTCAACCTGCGCGGGATCAAGCGGCTGATCGACCAGACCGGCGGGCGCCCGCTCGACCTGCTGACCGTCCGGCAGACGCTCACGACGCCGTTCGAGACCGAGCAGCCGCGGATCTTCACCGCCGAGGACCTGATCGCCCGCTTCGGGCCGGAGGTCGGCCCGCAGGCGCTCGCGCGGGCCGAGCACATGAAGACGCTCGTGCCCCTGGGCGACGGGCGCTACGAGGCGCCGATGCCCTCGCTGATCGAAATGGCCGCCGAGGTCGTCGCCGACGGCGTCCCCCTCTCCCACGCCCAGGCGGTCGGCGAGAAGGTGCGCGAGCACTGCTCGGCGATCGCACGCGAGTTCGTGCGCCTGTTCGTCGAGGATGTGTGGAAGCCGTTCGCCGAACGCGGCTATCCGACCGAGGAATGGCCGACGATGGTCGAGACGATCGAGCGGCTGCGGCCGATCTCCTCCCAGGCCGTCATCTCGGTCTACCAGCAGCAGATGACCCAGGAGGTCGAGACCGCCTTCGGTCGCGAGCTCGCCCGCATGTCCAAGGGCCGCTGATGGCCGTCGCCGACGATCGCGTCGTGGCCGCCCTCGGGCGCCGGCTGACCGGGGTCTCCGGTGACGTCGTCGGACTGCTGCGCGCCCTGCCGGAGATCGCCGCGCACCTGCGGGCGCTGCGCGCGAGCACCGAGCACATGGACGACGAGGTCACCGGGATGCACGCCGCAGTCCGCGATCTGCGCGGCGACCTGGACGACCTCAAGCAGGAGATCATCGGGCTGCGCGAGGAGTTCCAGAGCCTCGACGAGCGGCTGGAGCGCATCGACGAGCGCGTCGACACGCTCACGCACCCGTTCCGCCGCCGCGGGCGGCTGCGCGAGGATCCCTCGGCGCCCGCGCCGGACGCCGACGCGAGTGCCGCCTGACGCCATCGCCCGCCTGGAGGCGCTCGCCACCGCAGCGATGCGCCTGGTGCGAAGCGCGCCCACCGGCCGAGTCGTCCTCGCCCGCCTGCACGAGGCGATCGACCCCGCCTGGCTCGTCGACTCGCGCGGCCAGGCGCTCGCCCGCGAGCTCGCCGACGCCCACGAGCGGGCCTGCCAGCCGCTGAAGGCGCGCGATGTCGAGCGGGTGCTGCGCGACGCGTGGGACGCCAAGCCGAGCGCCGAGCTCGACGAGCTCGACCTCGCCGCCCCGGTCGCGGTCACCCCGATCGCCCAGGTGCACCGCGGCGTGCGCGAGGGGGCCCCCGTGGCGGTCAAGGTCCTACGGCCCGGGCTGCCGCGCTCGCTGCGCGCCGACCTGGCGCTGCTCGACGTCCTCGCGCTGCCGCTCGCCGTCGCGGCGCCGGCGCTCGAGGTCCCGGCGCTGCTGGCCGAGGTGCGCGAGCGGCTCTCCGAGGAGCTCGACCTCGAGCACGAGCGCGACGTGCAGCGCGGGATGCACCGCAGCTTCCGCGACCATCCCGACCTGCTGATCCCCGCGCCGATCGGCGCGCTCACCCACGAGTACGTGCTGGTGAGCGAGTGGGTCGCCGGCACCCCCGTGCTGGAGGCGAGCGGCGCGGACGCCGCGCGCGCCGCCCGGCGCGTCGTGCGCTTCGCCTTCGGCGCGCCGACGCTCGGCCTCGCCCACGCCGACCTCGTCCCCGGCAACCTGCTCGTCGCCGACGACGGGCGCCTGGCCATCGTCGACTTCGGCGCCGCGCGCGCCGCCGACCCCGCGCGGCTCGACGCGGCGCGCGCGCTGCTCGCGGCGGTCGGCGCCCGCGACGGCGAGGCGCTCGGTGTCGCGCTCGGCCGGCTGGGCGCGCTGCCGCCGGGCGACGGGCCGGCCGTGCTCGCGCTCGCCCGCGCGGTCCTGGCCACGCACCTGCAGGGGTCCTCCCGGCTCGACGCAGACGCGGTCGTGGCCGCCGGGGAGCGACTCGGCGCGCAGGCGAAGGCGGCCGCGCCGCTGGTCGACCGGGCGCGGCTGAACCCGGCGGACCTGTGGCCGCTGCGCGGCGTGGCCAGCGCGCTGGGCACCGCGGCGCGGATCGGAGCGCAGGAGGACTGGCTGGCCCTCGCCCGGGACGCGCTCGCCACCGGCCCCTGACCGGCCGCCCGTCCGGGCGCAGCGCGCGGGGGCAGTGCTGCGTAGACCCGAGTTATTGTGGTCTACGCAGCACAACCCCTCCAACAGGGGCGTTCTCAGTCGGCCAGGTACAGCACGCCGTCGCGCTCGACGACGGGGTGGCTCCTGAGCGTGAAGCCGATGTTCACCGAGGCGCGCAGCACGTCGCGCACGGCCATGAACATGATCCCCTGCGGCCCGCGCGTCATCCGGCCGCTGCGCACGTCGTACTCGGCGCCGTGCCATGGACAGCGCAGGCAGCCCCTGGACGTCACCGTCCCCTCGCCCAGCGAGGCGCCGAGGTGCCGGCAGCGATCGGAGACCGCGAACGGCTGGCCATCGGCGATGCCCACGGCGAGCCGGCCGCGCGGCGTATCGATGCGCACCACGCCGCGCTCCTCGAGCTCGTGGATCGGGATCAGACGGATCGGCTCGTCGGCCACGGCGCCCATTCAAGCGGAAAACCGCGTACAGTCGCCGCATGGACGCCACCGCCGCCACTCACCCCGATGTCGACGCGCGCCTGCAGAGCGCGCGCACGCTGTGCGAGCTCTTCCAGGCCACGGCGGCCGAGCGAGCCGACGAGATCGCCCTGCGCACGCCGGGCGGGGCCCAGGAGCTCACCTGGCGCCAGTACGCCCAGCACGTCGAGCTGATCGCCTCCGGCCTGCACGGCCTGGGCGTGCGCCGCGGCGACGCCGTCGCGCTGATGATGTTCAACCGCCCCGAGTTCGCGCTCGTCGACGTCGCCGCGATGCACCTCGGCGCGACGCCCTTCTCGGTCTACAACACCTTCCCGGCCGAGGTGATCGGCCACCTGATGACCAATGCCGGCGCGCGCGTGGCGATCTGCGAGCCCGAGTTCGCCGAGCGGCTGCTCGCCGCGCCCGGGATCGAGCACGTGGTGTGCGTCGAGCCCCACGTCCCGGGGACGATCTCCCTGGAGGAGCTCCAGGCCCGCCCGAGCGAGGACTACGACCACGAGGCGGCCTGGCGCGCGCTCGACGGTGAGGACATCCTCACGCTGATCTACACGTCGGGGACGACCGGCTTTCCCAAGGGCGTGGAGATCACCCACGACAACATGCTCGCCGAGCTGCGCGCCACGGCGACCGCGTTGCCGACGAAGGCCGGCGGGCGCACGGTCTCCTACCTGCCCTCCGCGCACATCGCCGACCGCTGGGCGACCCTCTACCTCGGCTACACCCACGGCCTGACCATCACCTACTGCGCCGACGCGACCAAGATGGCCGCGACGGTCGTCGAGGTGCACCCGACGGCCTGGGGCGGCGTCCCGCGCGTGTTCGAGAAGATGCGCGCCGGGCTGCAGGCGGCGCTCGCCGCCGACCCCGACGAGGCGCGCCGGGCCGCGGTCGCGGGCGCGATCGACGTGGCCCTGCAGGTCGTGCGCCTCCAGCAGGCGGGTGAGCCGGTCCCCGCCGAGCTCGCCGCCGCCCACGCGCAGGCCGACGAGCGGGTGCTGGCCCCGCTGCGCGCGCGGCTGGGGCTCGACCAGTGTGAGTGGGTCGTGGTTGGCGCCGCCCCGTCTCCGCGCGATCTGCTCGAGTTCTTCGCCGCGCTCGGCCTGACCCCGCTGGAGGTATGGGGCATGTCCGAGCTGACCTGCGTGACGACGAGCAACACCACGGACGCCGTGCGGCTCGGCACGGTGGGCAAGCCGATCGAGGGGGTCGAGGTCGCGATCGCCGACGACGGCGAGGTGATCGTCCGCGGCCCCACGGTGATGCGCGGCTATCGCGGCGAGCCCGAGAAGACGGCCGAGACGATCGACGCCGAGCGCTGGCTGCACACCGGCGACATCGGAGAGTTCGACCAGGACGGCTATCTGAGAATCGTCGACCGCAAGAAGGAGCTGATCATCAACGCCGCCGGCAAGAACATGTCGCCGGCGAACATCGAGTCGGCGCTCAAGAGCGCGGGCGGGCTCATCGGGCAGGCGGTGTGCGTCGGCGACCGGCGCCCCTACAACGTCGCGCTGATCGTCCTCGACCCCGACGCGGCGAGCACCTGGGCGCGCGAGCGCGGCATGCAGGGCGTCGGCCCCGCGCAGCTGACCGAGCACGAGGCGCTCAGGGCCGAGGTCGCCGCGTCGGTCGAGCGCGCCAACGAACAGCTCTCGCGCGTCGAGCAGATCAAGCGCTTCGCGCTGCTGCCCTCGGAGTGGATGCCCGGCGGCGATGAGCTGACGCCGACGATGAAGCTCAAGCGCAAGCCGATCGCCGAGAAGTACGCCGAGCAGATCGACGCGCTGTACGGCTAAGGCGCCCCGTCGGCCGGCGAGAACCGAGCGTGCTCGGCGCGCTCGCGCTCGTGCTCGAGGTCGGCCACGCGCCGCTCGAGCTCGGCCAGCCGGCGCCCCTGGCGCATGAGCAACTCGATCGCCATCCGCTGCATGTCCGGGCCGCCGCCCTGTGCGGCGCTCGCGCCCGGGTCCAGTAGCCGGGCCTCGCGCAACGCGCGCAGGGGTATCAGGCGCTGCCCGCCGACCCGAACCGACTCGAGCGTTCCGCGCTCGATGCGGCGACGAAGCGCCTTCTCGGAAAGGGTCCCCAGGCGCGCCGCCGCAGTGATCGTCAGGAGATCGTCCGGCCCGTCCGCCGAGTCCATCGACTCGCGAGGCTAGCACTCGGACGGGGCCGGGCGCACGCCCGAAAGGCGCCGCGCACGTAGGATCGTCACGATCATGCCCGCCGCCTCCCCCGAGCGCACCGAGGCCCGCCGCCGTCAGGTGCTCGATGCCGCCGTGGAGCTATTCAGCGAATGCGGCTATCGCGCGACCTCGATGCACGGCCTCGCGGCGCGCGTCGGACTGTCCAAACCGGCGCTGTACCACTACGTGCAGAGCAAGGAGCGGGTGCTGGTCGAGCTCTACGAGGAAGTCCTGCACGAGAGCGTCACCGCGGTGCACGCGATCGCCGCGAGCGAGCTCGACGTCGCCGCCGCGCTGCGCGAGGTGATCGTCCAGCGGGTCGCGTACACCTGTGAGAAGCGCAACCTGCTGCGGGTCTTCTTCGAGGAGGAGGCCGAGCTGCCGCGGCCGATGCTGCGCACGGTGCTGCGCGACCGGCGCGCCTACGAGGACGCGTTGCTCGCCCTGGTCGCGCGCGGCGTGCAGGAGGGCGTGTTCGTGCTGCCCTGCACCCCGCGGGTGTTCGTCAACGCCGTGCTGGGCGCCGCCAACTGGGTGTACAAGTGGTACGACCCCGCCGGAGCGCTCTCGCCGCGCGAGCTCGGCGCCCAGATTGCGGACGCCATGCTCGCCGGGCTATCCTCCGGCGTCCGACCGGTCGGTCGAAAATAGAGGAGAGAGAGGAACCCGTCGTGAGCACCACCACCGTCCCGGCCACCCCGCCCTCGTTCGAGCTCGACGATGACCTGAGCCACTTCCGCGAGGTGTGCCGCAGCTTCGTCGACAACGAGGTGCGCCCGCTGATCCGCGACGCCGAGGAGCAGGGGACGTTCCCGCTCGAGCTGCTGCCCAAGCTCGCCGCCGCGGGCCTGCTCGGGATCGGCCACCCCGCCGAGGACGGCGGCGTGGGCGGCGGCATGCTCGCCCGCACCGTGCTGATGGAGGAGCTCGGCCGCTCGTGCGGCGGCATCGCGGTGACGATCGGCGTGAACGCCTACATGGCCTCCCCCCATCTCTCGCACTTCGGCACGCTCGAGCAGCGCACCCGCTACCTGGCGCCGATGATCCGCGGCGAGCACGTCGTCGCCATCGCGGTGACCGAGCCCGGCGCGGGCTCGGACGTCGCCGGCATCAAGACGCCGGCCAAGCGCGTCGACGGCGGCTGGCGGATCAGCGGCACGAAGATGTTCATCACCAACGCGGGCTTCGCCGAGACGATCATCGTCGCGGCCAAGACCGACCCGGGCGCCGGCCACCGGGGCATCACCACGTTCATCCTCGAGCGCGACGAGCCGGGCATGACCCTGTCGGCGCCGCTGAAGAAGATGGGCTGGCATTCCTCGGACACCCGCGAGGTCGCCCTGGACGATGTCTTCGTCCCCGACGAGCGCGTCCTCGGCGAGGTCGGCCGCGGCTTCCATCAGATCATGCACGCATTCGAGCGCGAGCGCGTGCTGCTCGGCGCGATGGGCGTCGGCCTGG
>DATAWZ010000007.1:0-13945 GCA_036266975.1 Solirubrobacteraceae bacterium | reverse complement strand
TCGTCGATTCGCGAGCGAAAATCGAGCATGGCCAGGACGCAGGGAGCCGGAATAGCAGCGCTATTTCGGCTCCCGAGGACGCCGCCAGGCGAAGATTTGCAGCCGCGAAGCGGGAGCGGATTTACAGGAGGTGCCACTAGGGCGCCCGCGCACCTCGCGCGAAGGCGAACGGCTCAGAGGCGGCCGAGGCTCGCCGGCGAGAAGCCGACCGGCGCCGAGGCGACGTGGCCGGTGATGATCGGCGGCGCCATCAGCCCGAACGCCTGCAGGCAGGCGAGCAACTCGCGGTGCCCGAAGGCCTGGCAGGCCGAGCCGAACCCCGCGTGGCGGGTGGAGCCGCGGACCAGGCAGTGCGCCGCGTACGCGTTCAGCAGGCCGGTCTGCTTGTAGTTACACGTGCCGCGCAGGACCGCGTGCACCATCCCGCCCGGGCCGCTGGCGTGGACCGAGTCCATCGAGATGTTGATCCGCTGGTTCTCGCGCGGGGGCATCTCGGACTGCACCGACGCCGCGGTCTCGGCGAGGAACTTCTGCTGCTCGGCCGGCTCCATCTCGGCCGCCTTGGCGCCGACCTCGGTCGCCATGGCCACGACGCCCTCGAGCAGCTGGCGGTCGAAGATGCCGCCGATGGCCTTGCAGTTGGCCACGCGCGGGTCGCGCTTGAACCACACCGGGTGCGACGTGCCGCCCCAGTCCAGGGCGAGCGCGGTGGCGTGCTGGCCGGGCACGATGACCTCATGGGTCTGGGGCGTCCACGCCGCGTACTCGTTCTGCTCGAGGTAGTAGCGCGGCGAGAGCAGGTTGGCGAAGATCGTCGCCGTCGAGGCCGTGGTCGGGAAACCCTTCCACAGCACGAGGATGTCGAGCGTGTCCAGACCGGGCGTCTCCAGCGCGAGGTTCGCGGCGATCTCGCCGGTCGTGTACATCTGCGCGACCCCGGGCGAGAGCAGCAGGCCCTTCTCGGCGAAGCGCTCGCCGAACTGCTCGTCGCAGACGATCATCCAGTCCTGCTCGCCGGTGGTGTCGGTGTAGTGGCAGCCGGCGTTCAGGCACGCCTGCACACACTCCGGACCAAGCTTCGCGAACGGGCCGACGGTGTTGATGACGACCTTGGCGCCGGTGAACAACTCGGTGAGCGCGTCGACGTTGTGCTCGACACCGACACAGTCGAACTGCGCGGTCTCCACGCCGGGAAGGTGGGCCATCACGTCCTTCACCCGGTCGGCGTTGCGCCCAGCAGCGACGAACGGCAGGTTGTATTCGCGCAGGTACTCGGCCACCAGCCGGCCGGTGTAGCCGCTCGCGCCATAGACCACGACGGGCTTGCTGCTGCTCAACGGACCCACTCCTCTCCTGTGACGGGGATGCGGCGCGAGTCTATGCCGCCCCTCCGGAGCACCGAGCGTTGGATTCCCACAGCAAATGCTCGGCGCTCCGTCGTCTTGACCCCGGCCCGTGAGCGGCGCCGGCTCGGGCCCGTCGACGGCGTTGTCAGCATCCGCCAAGCGCGTCTCGCTCGAATTGGGCATTCCGACCGGCCGCGGGCAACGGGCGGCGCATAGGGTGCCGGTCATGGGAGAGCTGGAGGGATGCCGAGCCCTGGTCACCGGCGCGGGCCGCGGACTGGGCCGCGCGATCGCGGAGCTGTTCATCGAGCGCGGCGCCAAGGTGGTCTGCTCGGACGTCGACGAGCCGCTTGTCAGCGACACCGTCAAGGAGATCGGCGCCGCTCGTGCCGTGCACTGCGACGTCACCGATGAGGCCGGCGTCGCGGCCTGCATGGCTACCACGGCCGAGGAGCTCGGGGGCCTGGACATCCTGGTCAACAACGCCGGAATCGAGATCGTCAAGCCGCTCTTCGAGCAGACCGACGAGGAATTCCGCCGCCTGATGGACATCAACGTTCGCGGCGTGTGGCTGGGGATGAAGCACGCGCTGCCCCACCTCGCGGCGTCCGCCGGCGCAGGCGCAGACGCCAACGTCATCAACATGTCCTCGGTGGCCGGAATCGGCGGAGCTCCGCTGTTCGGCTCCTACTGCGCCTCGAAGGCCGCTGTGGTCAACATGACGCGCGTGGCCGCCGTCGAGCTGCGAGCGGTGGGGATCCGAGTGAACGCGGTCTGCCCGGCGTTCATCGACACCAAGATGGTCGAGCGGCTCGTCCCCGCGGTCGAGGCCGTCGTCGGGATGCCGTTCGGCGACATCGCCGCCATCAAGCAGGGCCGCCTCGGCACCGCCGAGGAGGTCGCCGAGACCGTTGCCTTCCTCGCGTCCCGAGACGCCTCGTGGACCACCGGCTCCGCCTACGTCCTCGACAACGGCCTGACGGCCAGCCTGCTCTGATCGTTATGCCCGATCTGCTCACCAACAAGGTCGCAATCATCACCGGCTCCGCGCGCGGCCTCGGCCGAGCGGTCGCGGAGGCGTACATCTCCGAGGGCGCCAAGGTCATCATCTCCGACGTCGACGCCGGCCTTGCCGAGGCGACGGCCAACGAGATCGGCGCCGCCGGCAGCCGAGCGTGCGACGTACGCGAGCCCGGACAGGTCGAGGCGCTCGTGCAGAGCACGGTCGACGAGCACGGCGGACTGGACATCATGGTTCCGAACGCCGGCGTGGCGACGATGGCCCCGATCGTGCAGATGAGCTACGAGCAGTGGCGCGAGACGACCTCGGTCAACCTCGACGGCGTCTTCCTGTCGATCCGCTATGCGGCTCCGGCGATGATCGCGTCGGGCGGCGGCGTGATCGTCAACATCTGCTCGATCACCGCGCTCGCCGGCTGCCCGCTGATCGCCAACTACGCCGCGGCCAAGGCGGGAGTGCTCTCGCTCACCCAGACCGCGGCGGTCGAGCTGCGCTCGCACGGCGTGCGCGTAAACGCGATCCTGCCGGGCTTCATCGGCACCGACATGGTCAACGACCGCAAGAAGGTGTTCGAGGAAATGCTGGGGCTGCCCGACTTCGACGCGCTGATCGTTCAGAAGCAGGGCCGCTACGGCGAGCCGGCGGAGGTCGGACGGCTCGCGGTGTTCCTCGCCAGCGATCGCTCGCGCTTCGCGACGGGCTGCGGATACGTGCTCGACGGCGGCGCCCGCGCCTCCCTCCTCTAGGAATCGCTCACCACCGGACGGGGGCCGCACCCGCTAGCGTGCGGGCATGCAACCGACCGCGTTGGCCGGCGTACCGACCACCATGGACGAGGAGTACGAGCTCCAGACGCATCGTCTGGAGGACTTCCACTGGTGGTACCGGGGCCGTCGCGAGGTGATCGACGCCGTTGTGCGCTCGCTCGAGCTGCCGAGCGACGCCTGCATCCTCGACGCCGGCTGCGGCAGCGGACGCAACATGGTCGAGCTCGCCCGCTACGGCACGGTCACCGGGATCGAGCTTGCCGAGGCGAGCGTCGCCCGAGCGCGGGCGCGCGCGGTGGGCGAGGTCGTCCACGGATCGGTCTACGAGATGCCGTTCGAGACGGCCTCGATCGACTTCGCGGTGAGCCTGGACGTGATCGAGCACCTCGATGACGACCTGCTCGCGCTGCGCGAGCTGCGACGCGTGGTGCGCCCGGGCGGGCGTGCGCTGGTCACGGTTCCCGCCTACCCGTGGCTGTGGAGCAGCCACGATCACGTCAACCACCACCGGCGCCGCTACACGCGGACCATGCTCGACACGGTGGTCGCCGATGCGGGCTGGGAGATGGACCGGCTGACCCACTTCAACTCCGTGCTCTTCCCCGCGGCGGCGATCGCGCGCGGGCTGCAGCGGATCGGAAGCTCCGGACGGCCGCCCAGGTCGGACCTGGAACGGACCCCCCGACCCCTTAACCGAATTCTCAGCGCCCCCCTCTCGATGGAGGCGCGGCTGATCGGCCGCGGGCGCTCCATCCCGGTGGGCCTGTCGCTGCTCGTCGTCCTCAGCTGAGCTGGTAGAGCTGACCCAGGCCGCCGCGGGTCACCGCGCTGGTGACGTTGCGCCCGTGGGCGACCGCCCACTCGACCGTCAGCGAGCAGGCCGCGAGCGCCGGGTTGCGCCGGCGCGGGCAGACGCCGCGGGTGAGCAGGTAGCCGACCTCGCGGGAGCGCACGTCGGCGACGAACTGGCTCAGGGAGACGATCGGCCGCCCGCCGATCGAGGTGAGCAACAGCACCGGCCGCGCGTCCTGGGTGATCAACGGCGCCGCCAGGGTCGGCGCCGACACCGCGGTCTCGTAGCGCGCGCCGCCCTGGTGCGCACGCAGGTAGCGGCTCAGCGAGCGCAGGACGATGGCGGTCAGGTGGATCGTGCTGGGCTCGTCGCTCTCGTGCCGACGCTCGATCCGCACGTCGCGCGAGACCGGAAAGGCGAGCACGGCGGCGAGCGCGAGCGTCCCGGCGACGCCCGGCGACCACCACCGCGGCCAGCCACGTCGCAGCGCGAGGGCGAGCGCGACGAGCGCGAGCACGAACGTCACCGCGCCGATGATGAGCCCGACGCGCAGCCCGGTGTGCACGATCGTCCCCACGCCGGTCACGTGGGCCGCGTAGGCGATCGAGACGGTCAGGCCGGCGAGCAGTGCCGCCGTGCCCTCGCGGCTACGCACCCGCCCCGCCACCGCGGCGAGCCCGACCCCGAGCAGCACGGCGACCGCCGGCGTGAACGCCTCCAGGTAGCGCGTCTGCACGCGGTGCTCGAAGCTGAACAGGATCACGCCGGCGGCCCACCACAGCCCGACCACGACGGCTGCGAACCCGCGCGCCGTGCGCGGACGGCTCGGACGCCAGCCGCGCGCACGGGCCAAGGCCAGACCGAGCAGGAGGAAGACGGCGCCCGCCAGCAGCTCGACGCCGAGGAGGCCGCCATAGTCGACGAAGCTCTTGCGCAGCAGCCGCAACGGCCCGGGCGGGCTCGCCTGGGCCGCATGATGGCGGTGCACCGGGGCGGCGTGTCGCAGCAGGGCGGGACCCCGCCGGGCGCTGGCGATCAGCGCGGTCGCCGGACCGGCCGCCTCGGCATGGCGATCGCCGAAGATGCGGTCGCTTCCGTTGTAGACGAAGACCGCGTTCCACACGCTGCCGTCGCTCGAGCCCAACGCAAAGGGCCGGTGCGCGACCGGGACGACCGAGACCGCGGTCAACCACCACAGCGCACCGACCAGGAAGGCGGCCGTGATCAGGCCCGCGCGCCGCGCACGGACGCGGGCCGAGCCCTCGAGTAGCAGCCAGGCGCCGACGGCGAAGGCCGGCGCGGGCACCAACGCCTCGAAGAGCTTGACGTTGAAGGCAAGGCCGAGCAGCAGCGCCACGGCCACCAGCGCGCGGGTGCGCCGCTCGGGCGGCAGCTGCGCGGCGCGCACGAGCAGCCAGGCGCACGCCACGAGCAGGAAGGTCATCACCGAGTCCATCGTGTCGCTGCGCGCGGTGAGCACCGAGATCGGCAGCACTGCGAGCACGGCCGCGGCGGCGACGCCCGCACCGCGGCCGGCCACGCGGCGGACCGTGTCGTAGAGCAGGGCGGGCGCGAACGTCCCCGCGAGCGCCTGCGGGACGCGCAGCGCGGTCGCGTTGTAGCCGAACACCTTGATCGCGGCCACCTGCAGCCAGAGGTCGAGCGGGGGCTTGTCGATCGCCGTCCGGGCCGAGGGATCGAAGGCGCCGAAGAAGAAGTTGTGCCACGAGCGGCTCATGCTGCGCACCGCCGCGTCGTAGAAGGGGTCCAGCGGGACGAGGCCCAGGCCCGAGAAGCGCAGCCCCGCGGCCACGAGGGTGATCGCGATCACCGGGGCCGGCCAGGCCCAATGCACCCGCGCGGGCGGGGAGCGATCGGCCGCAGCGACCGAGGCGCTCACGCCGGCGCGGTCGCACCCGTAAGGGCGCTGGCGGGCAGGGATAGACGAGGGCATGAGGGCCGGCTCATGGCGCGGAAGGATGACGCAGGCGGCGCGGCGAGCACTGGGAGGGCGCCTGCGCGTGCGTTCTCGGCGGCCTACATGGCCTATCTTCTGGCTCTGTATGTCCGAGATCTCGACCCCGCGCGCCGTCGAGCTGCTCAGCGTCGTCGCTCCCGTGTACAACGAGGACGAGCTGATCGAGGCCTTCGTCAGCCGCACCATCGCGGCGCTGGAGGGCTTGACCTTCGAGCTCGTCCTGGTCAACGACGGCAGCGCCGATCGCACGCCGGAGCTGCTGGACGCGATCGCGGCCGAGGATGCGCGCGTCCGCGTGCTGCACCTGAGCCGCAACTTCGGCCACCAGGCCGCGCTCACCGCCGGTCTGGAGCACGCGGTCGGCAACGTCGTGGCGATGATCGACGCCGACCTGCAGGACCCGCCCGAGCTGATCACCGAGATGGTCGCCCGCTGGCAGGACGGCTCTGACGTCGTCTACGCCGTGCGCGAGCAACGGGAGGGCGAGACCGCCTTCAAGCTCGCCACCGCGCGCTGGTTCTACAAGCTGTTCGACGCGCTCGCGCAGGTCGACCTGGAGCCCAACTCGGGCGACTTCCGCCTGCTTGACCGGCGTGCGCTCGACGCGCTGCTCGCGCTGCGCGAGCGCAGCCGCTTCTTGCGCGGCATGACCGTGTGGATCGGCTTCACGCAGACCGCGATCTCCTACCGGCGCGACGCGCGCAGCGCGGGCGAGACGAAGTACACGCTGCGCAAGATGCTGCGCTTCTCGCTGGACGCCATCGCCTCCTTCTCGCAGATGCCGCTGCAACTGGCGACCTACCTGGGGTTCCTGATCTCCGGACTCGCGTTCGTGGCCATCCCGGTGGTGGTCGGCCTGCGCATCTCCGGCTCCTACCTGCCCGGATTCGGGTCGATCACGATCGCGGTGCTGCTGCTGGGGGGCATCCAACTGATCGCGATCGGACTGATCGGCGAGTACGTGGGACGCATCTACGACGAGGTCAAAGCGCGGCCGCTGTACATCGTCTCCGAGGAGCGCAACCGGCCCGAGGGCGATGAGGCGCGACCGGCCGCGGTGGGGCTGCGGGCCACCTCGGCCGCCTCGCCGAGCGAGTCGCTGCGGCGCTGACGGCGCACGGACGCGTCGGCCCCGCAATCATCGACGGCGCTCCTTCGCGGCACTGATCGTGTTCAAGACGAGATTTCCACGACGAAAGACAGGAGCTCTCATGCGTCGTCCCCTTCACCCGGCTCGACTGGTCGTGCCCGCCTCCGCCGCGGTGCTCGCCGCCGGCGTGCCGGCGCTCGCCGCCACGATGCACGGCGCCAAGCGGGCGTCCACCGACGAGACGTGCACGACGACCCACAAGGGCCGCACGACGAAGCGCGTATGCACCGTCCGGGGTCCCGCCGGCCCGCGCGGCCCGCGCGGCTTTGAGGGCCCGACCGGCCCGCGCGGCGAGCGCGGAGCGACCGGCGCCAAGGGAGCCAAGGGAGCGACGGGCGCCAAGGGGGGCACGGGCCCGGCCGGGCCCGCCGGGCCCGCCGGACCGGCCGCCGGCGTCGCCTACGGCGTGGTCAGCCCGGGCAGCCCGCCCAACATGGTCGGCGGCCAGAGCGCGAACCTCGCGCTCACCGGCAACCCCTCGACGGGCATCTACTGCCTGACGCCCAGCGGCGGGATCAACCCCTCGGCGGTGCCGATGGTCGCCTCCGTGGACGCGGCCTACACCGGCCAGGGCATCTCGCCCTCGGTTGAGGTCAACAGCCAGCACACACAGTGTCCGGGAGCCTTCGAGGTGCTCACCTACGCGGGAGGGGCGCCGAGCAACGCCGTCGGCTTCGACGTGGTGGCGCCCTGAGCTCGGTCACGACAGTGCGCAGCGCCCGGCTGCTCGCCCTGGCGCTGCTGGGCGGCCTCGGTCTGTTCGCGACCGGGGCCCGCGCCGCGGCCGGCCCCTGCCCGGGCGCCGACGTCTGCCCGTACGGCTCGGTGCAGGTGATCGGCACCACCCAGGGCGTGCTGCGCTACCCCGAGGCGATCGCCGTGGACCCGCAGGGGAACATCTGGGTCGCCGACCAGTTCAGCTACATCGTGCAGCACTTCAGCGCCACCGGGCAGTATCTGGGCCAGTTCGGGTCCTACGGCGGCGGCCCGGGCCAGTTCGGCCCGGTCGGCGGGCTCGCGACCGACTCCTCCGGCGACGTCTACGTCGTGGACAGCTCCAACGACCGGATCGAGAAGTTCGACCCGAGCGGCAACTTCATCACCGAGTGGGGCAGCCGGGGATCGGCGCTCGGCCAGTTCGACCTGGAGCCGGGGGTCGCTCCCGACGAGCCGCCCGGCGGCGGAATCGCCGTCAGCGGTGGCTACGTGTTCGTCGCCGACACCGGCAACGACCGGATCGAGCGCTTCAACCTCGACGGCAGTGACCCGATGCAGTTCGGCGGGCCGGGGTCCGGGCCCGGTCAACTCTCCCAGCCGCGCGGCCTGTCCGCCAACGCCAGCCTCCTGGCCGTGGCCGACGATGACAACCACCGGGTCGAGACGTTCAACCTGAGCGGTGGCTTCGTCGCGCAGGCGGGCAGCTACGGGACCGGCCCGAGCCAGTTCCAGTATCCCTACGGCGTCGCCTTCGATCCCTCCGGGGACCTGTGGGTGGCCGACGACATCGGCGACCGCGTCGTCGAGCTGAACCCGAGCCTGTCGCCGATCGCCACCGTGGGGTCGGCCGGATCGGGATCCGCGCAGTTCAGCTTCCCGCGGGCACTGGCGATCGCGCCCGATGGCGACATCTTCGTCGCCGACACGGCCAACGACCGGATCGAGGAGCTCGGGCCGACCGGGAACTTCCTCGCCGCGTTCGGCGGGTCCGGGCAGGGCGATGGCGTGTTCACCCAGCCCTCGGGGATCGCGGTCGACCCGAGCGGGCGCGCCTGGGTGGCCGACTCGATCAGCGCACGGCTACAGGTGCTCAACCCCAACGGCGAGTTCGCGAGCGCGTTCAGCACGGCGGGCGGCAGCAGCGGGTCGTTCTCCGATCCGCTCGGCGTGGCGGTCGACCCGAGCGGCTCGGTGATCGTCGCCGACACCGGCAACCAGCGGCTGGTGAGCCTGTCCGGGACGGGCGTCTTCCAGGCCGAGTTCGGCACCAGCGGCGCCGACTTCGGCCTGAGCGACCCCTCGGCGGTCGCCGTCAACCCGTCGACCGGGAACATCTACGTCGCCGACACCGACGACAACCGCGTGCTCGAGGTCGCGCCCGACGGCTACGTGATCGCGCGCTGGGGGGCCGACGGGGGCGATGGGGCCAGCGGCTCGGGCGTGGAGCAGTTCAACCGACCCGCCGGGATCGCGCTCAACGGGGCCGGCGATGTGTACGTGGCCGACACGGGCAACAACCGCATCGAGGAGATCGGCTCCAGCGGGCAGTTCGTGACCCAGTGGGGCTCGGCGGGATCGGCCGACGGGCGCTTCCGCACCCCCGAGGGAATCGCGGTCGACGGCGCCGGCGACGTGTTCGTGGCCGACCGCCTGAACCATCGCATCCAGGAGTTCTCCTCGAACGGCACGTTCATCACCCACTGGGGCGTGCGCGGAACCGCACAGGGCCAGTTCACCTCGCCGAGCGCGGTCGCGGTCAGCTGCAACGGCGACGTGTGGGTGGCCGACACGCAGAACAACCGCATCCAGATGTTCACCGGGCTGGCGCGCTCCGAACCCGCCTGTCAGGCGCTGGGCAGCTGGCCGCCCCCGCCGGACGTCGCGCCGGCGCTGCGCGTGCGCCTGGTGCACATCGCCGGGGTCCTCGCGCGCGGTGGCGTGACGCTCAGCGTGAGCTGCACGCCCACCTGCCAGTTGCACGGCACCGGCACGGTGCTCGGGCCCCACGGCGCGCGGGTCAATCTGCGAGCGATCTCGGGGCTGATCCCCGCCGGGCGCGCGGTCAACCTGCGCCTGAAGCTGAGCGCGCGCTCGATCCGGCGCTTGCAACGCGCGCTGCGGCGCCGGCGCGGCCTGACCGCCCGGGTGACGCTGTCCGCGACCGGGCCGACGGGGAAGGTCACCCGACGGATCGTGCGCTACCGCGTTCGTCGCTGAGAGACTACGGCCATGTCACCGGGGCTGATCGAGCGCGAGATCCTGCTCGCCCCCGATCTGCTCGCCCGCGCGGCGGCCAGCGCGGTCAGCGGCCGGGCCGAGCGCTGGATGCTGACCCAGCCCCGGCGGGTGCGCGCCTCCTACGTGCGCGAGGTGCTCGACCGCGGCGGTGGCCAGCACGCGCAAGTCACCTGGATGCTCCGCCAGGGCGAGGGGGTGCGCGCGAGCTACCTGCGCGATGTCGCCGCTTTCGACGGCAGCCCGCCCGAGGTGCGCTGGATGCTGCGTCAGAGTGACGCCGTGCGCGAGAGCTACATCACCGAGGTGCTCACGCGAGGTTGAGGTCGCCGGTGCGCTCGATGCGCTGCCAGGACAACCGCGTCCCCAGCGGCACCGAGATGATCGCGTCACAGACGACCAGGTACATGATCTGCCGGTGGAAGGACTGCGGCAACGGCAGGGCCCAAAGGTCACGGCGGGGCTCGCCGTCGAGCCCGAAGGCGACCCAGGTCAGGACGAACTGGAACAGGTTGAAGGCGGCCCAGAAGGCGAGGATCGGCAGCGGATCTCCGAAGACGACGCTGTAGATCGCGAGCGGTGCGACGAGCGGCAGCAGGACCTGAAAGACGGTGATCGCCGCGATTGCCCGCGCGGCGAAGCCGCGGTCGCCTCGGCGCCAGAGCGCCCCACGGTGCTTCCACACCGACTGGATCGTGCCGTAGGCCCAGCGGCTTCGCTGGCGGTACAGCGCACGCAGGCTCGCGGGCGCCTCGGTCCAGGCGCGGGCGCGCTCCTCGTAGACGACCTTCCAGCCCAGCCGTCCGATGTCGAGTGTGATGTCGGTGTCCTCGGCGAGCGTCGCGCCGGAGACCCCGCCGATGGCGGCCAGGGCCTGGCGGCGGAAGGCGCCGATGGCGCCGGCACGGTCGGGGTGCAGCCGAGCACCTCGTACATCCGGCGGTCCAGGCTGAAGCCCATCACGTATTCGATGTGCGGCGAGCGGCCGACCAGCCCGTGGCGGTTGCCCACCCTCGTGTCGCCCGAGATCGCGCCGACGTCCGGCTCGGCGAAGCGCTGCACGAGAAGCCGCAGCGTGTCGGGCTCGAAGACCGTGTCGGCGTCGACGGTGACGGTGATGTCGTGCTGGCTGGCGGCCAGGGCGCGGTTGAGCGCGGCGGCCTTGCCCGCGTCGACCTGGCGTAGCAGGCGCACCTGCGGCAGTCCGAGCGCCTCGACGAGCTCGGCGGTGCGATCGCGCGAGCCGTCGTCCACGACGATCACCTCAAGCTCGCCGTGGCAGCGCGAGGCGGCAAGCGAGCGCACCGCGCGCTCGATGGCGACCTCCTCGTCGAAGGCGGGGTACGAGCACGGAGACGGCGGGAGTGAACCCGGGGTCGAAGCGCAGCTCGCGCACGCGGCGCACCTGCCGGCGCGCGAGCAGCAGGCCGGCCAGCATCCTCAGCCGGACGAGCAGGGTGACGAGCCCGACCACGCGGGCGAGGGCGTCGGTGACCGTGCCCTGGGGGGTGACCGCGTCGGGCGTCGAGGAGTACGGCGGGCGAACCAGGCGCGGGCGGATCCCGGTACCGCCGCCGATCGCCGGCTCGTCGAATGAGATCTGCAGCTGGCGCTCCCAGCCCGGCAGCCCCTCGAGCTCGGCGTGGGTGAAGGTGTGATTGCCGATCTCGAACCCCCAGCGGTAGAGGTCCTCGGTGATCGACGGGTGGCGCACGACCTGGCTGCCGACCTCGAAGAACGTCGCCGGACTGTGGTCTCGGCGCAGGACCGTCGCGCCGGCAGCGTGTACGGGCCGGGCCCGTCGTCGAAGCTCAGGGCGATGCGATGGCCGAACGGCGGCGCCCTGGAGACCAGCCCGAAGCCGTCCACCAAGAGCAGCAGCACGAGCATGCCGAGCAGGAGGCAAAGCAGCACCCGCCGACCGCGCGTCGAGGGGGGCGGTCCGGGCGCTGGCGATGCAGACGGACCACGGGCACCGCGCCATCATGGCCGCGCCCCGGAGGGCCCAGGAGCTTTAGGCACGAGCCTTGCACGCAATGCCTCACGCAAGCGTGCGCTCCGCCCAACACCCGCGGGAACGGTCAGCCGGACTCGCGCCAGCTGCGCAGGCGCCGGAACTCGAGCACGTCGCCGGTCACCGCGCGCTGCAGGCGGGGCAGCGCGGTGAGCAGGTCGGGCACGAGCTCGGTGCGCTCCAGGTCGCCGTCCTCGGTGCGGCGCACGTGCACGGCTCGGGCCCGTGGGCGGGAGCTGACCACGCGCTCGAGCCGGGTGCCGCGGAACAGCAGCGCCGCGCCGTCGTCGGCCGCCCAGCCGCTCGGGAGCCGCCGCTCGCGCACGGCGGCCTCGTAGACCGGCAGCCGCGAGCGATCCCCGTCGGCGTGCACCGAGAAGGAGTACGGCAGCAGCCCCAGGCCGGCGGCCGGCTCCGGGCAGCCGGTCGAGCAGGTCACGCCGCCGCGAAACCAGCACATCGCCCCGGCGCTCAGGCCGGCGAGCACGACGCCCGCCCGCCACGCCTCCTCGAGCAGGTGGTCGAGCCCGTACTCGCGCCAGATGGCGAGCATCGAGCGCATCGAGCCGCCGCCCACGTAGATGATGTCCTGGCTGGCCAGGCGCTCACGCAACGGACCGCCGCCGTCCTCGCCCAGGCGGAAGATCGAGAGCACGCTCGTCACGCACGGGCGATCGCCGAAGGCGGCGTGGAACGCGCCGACCTGCGCGGCGGCGTCGCCGGAGGCGGTGGGGAGGAACAACACGCGCGGCTCGCGTCGCTCGGCGAGGGTGAGCACGAACTCGTCGAGCGCCGGGTTCTCGGGCTCCATGGTGAAGCCGCCCCCGCCCATGGCGAGGATCGTGCCGGCCGCCGGCACGTCTTACGCCGCGAGCTCGAGCGTGGAGCCGAGGAAGCGCGAGCCGAGCGACGACTCGACGATCTCGCCGGCGCTCAGCTCCACGCGGCAGGCGCCGGCGCGCGGTCGCGAGGAGACCACGTGGGCGAGCTCACGCCCGATGAAGTGCAGTGCGGCGCCGTCGTCGCAGCCGTAGCCCGAGCGCATCCCCTGGCGGACGAACGCGCGGTACTCCTCGCGCCGGGAGGGCTCGCCGTCGTAGTGCACGCAGTTGGAGAAGGGCAGCAGGCCGAGGCCCCGAACCCGCTGGGGAGCGCCATGGAAGGCGGTCACCGCCTCCTCGAACCAGCACAGCGAGCCCGCGCTCAGCCCGCAGATGACCACGCCGCGACTCCAGGCCTCCTCGAGCACGAGGTCGAGCCCGTGAGCGCGCAGGGTTCCCAGGAGCGAGATCACGCTCCCGCCGCCGACGTAGATCAGGTCCTGGGCGAGCAGGTGCGCGTGCGGATCGCCCTCGACCGCCCCCGGGCCCTTGTCACGGCGGAACAACGACAGGTGGGAGACGTCGGCGCCCCGCGTGGCGAAGTTGCGATAGAAGCGCACGATGTAGTGATCGGCGTCACCGGAGGCCGTCGGCAGAAAGCACACACGCGGGCGACTGCGGCCCGTGAGCGAGAGCGCGTAGTCATCGAGCAGCGGGTTGTCGGGCTCCATGGAGAACCCGCCCCCGCCGAGCGCCAGGATCTGCGGCAACCTCTCCATAACGGAGATGATGCCCGGCGAAGCCGCATTTTGAGCGAATTTGGTGACGGCGGTCCAGTGCCGGTCGACCGCCGGTCCAGGGGCTCAGCCGATGGGACAGACCGGCGTCTCGAGCGCCAGCGTGGCGAGCACCCGTCCGAAGCCGATGTACTGGCCGATCATCATGCTCAGCTCGAGGAACTGGGCCTCGTCGAAATGCTCGCGCATGGCCGCCACCTGGTCGTCGTCGATCGCGTGGTGATCGAGGGCGAGCAACTCCGCGTAGGCGACCGCGGCGCGCTCGCGCTCGGTCAGCGGCTCGCCGTCGCCGGCCATCGCCGACAG
>DATAWZ010000006.1:0-31292 GCA_036266975.1 Solirubrobacteraceae bacterium | reverse complement strand
TCGTCGATTCGCGAGCGAAAATCGAGCATGGCCAGGACGCAGGGAGCCGGAATAGCAGCGCTATTTCGGCTCCCGAGGACGCCGCCAGGCGAAGATTTGCAGCCGCGAAGCGGGAGCGGATTTACAGGAGGTGCCACTAGGTGACGACGGGCACGCGGGTGGGCCCCGAGCGCTTCTCGGTCTCGATGATCACCCGGCAGGGGCGCGCGCGCAGCAGGTAGGCGGCGGTCGGACCGATGCCCTGCTCTCCGGCGGGCGCGTGCAGGGTCGACCAATAGATGACGTCCGAGCCGACCCGGCGCGCCTCGCCGACGAGGTCGTGGCCGGGGTTGCGGGTTCGTATCAACGTGGTGCGCACCTTGATCCCGCTGCGTCGCCCCTGGATGCGCGCGCTCTCGAGCACGCTGCGGCCGGCCGCCTCCTCCTCTTCCAGCCCCGAGTCGAGCGAGAGCTGGCTCGGCACGCGCAGGACGAACACCGCGTAGACGATCCCGTCTTCGCCGACGAGGCGCGCAGCCGAGGTCAGAGCGCTGGCGCTGACGTCGCTGCCGAAGATCGGCACCAGCGCGTTGCGGTAGGCGAGCTCCTCGAAGTCGGCCGGGCGGGTCGGGCGCTCGATGCGGTACCGGCCGGTCAGGGTCATCCCCGAGCGACGGCGATAGATGACGAAGAACGTCAGCCCGAAGATCATCCAGGGGACGCCGACGACGCGGGCCTCGCTGTGCAGGATGACGACCGATATCCAGGCCGCGAACGTCCCGATCGCGCCGAGGATCGCGGTGTAGGGGATCTGGTAGCCGCGGAACCAGAAGTTGCCGGGCATGCGGTAGGGGCGTTCTCGTCCGGGGTCCTTCACGCGCAGCGCGACGATCGAGATGTGCGCGGTGGTGAACGAGAGCATCGCGCCGAACGAGTAGAGGTTGCCCAGCACGTTGGTGTTCCCGTAGAGGATCAGCGTGCTCGCCAGGCCCGCGTAGAAGATGATCGTGAACCACGGCGTGCGATAGCGCGAGTGCAGCCGCGAGAAGACCGGCGGCAGCTGGCGGTGCTCGGCGAGCGACCAGGACAATCGCGAGATGCCTATCAGCCCGGCGTTGGTGGCGATCAACAGGATCGTCGCGGCGAGCAGCCCGACGTAGTACTGGGCTATCTTCAGCACCGTCCCGTGGAGGCCCAGGCGGGAGATGATCCCCAGCACCGGGTCGTTCTGGAAGGTCGTGCCGAGCAGCGTGTAGGCGGCATGGTGCGCCGGATGGATCACCGGCAGCGCCGACAGCGCCACGACGGAGATCCCGGCGTAGACCGCGAGCACGGCGATCAGCACGTAGTTGACCGCCTTGGGAACGTCCGAGCCGGGGTCCCGGGCCTCCTCGGCCATGTTGGACACGGTCTCGATGCCGGTGTAGGCGAGCATCGCCAGCGAGAGCGCGAAGATCACCTGGCTCCAGCTCGGCACCGAGCCCAGATGGACCTGGTGCACGAGCAGCGAGGGGTTGAGCACGAGGATGGCGCCCACGCAGACGAGCAGGCACTGCGTGCCGAGGTCGAGCACGGCCAGGACGAAGTTGAGCTTGGCCGACTCGCCCAGGCCGCGGATGTTCAGGGCCGCGAGCAGCGCGACGACGATCAGCCCGCCGAAGATGTCGTCCGGGTTGTGGTCGAGGGCGTGGAGTCCCGGAAACGCGCTCAGGTAGTGGGGGACGAAGAACGCCGAGATGGCGATCGTGAGGATGTAGTCCAGGCTCAGCGCCCAGCCCGCGAAGAAGGAGACGGTCTCGTTGAAGGCGTGGCGCGCGAACGATGAGGATCCGCCCGCCTCCGGGAACATCGAAGCGCCCTCGGCGTAGGCCTTGGCGGTCAGCGCGAACAGGCCGCCGGCGAATATGAAGACCAGCGGCGTGAGCCCCAGCGCGTGGGCGGCGACGAGGCCCAGCGCGTAGTAGATCGAGGAGCCGACGTTGCCGTAGGCGGTGGCGAACAACCCGCCGACCCCGACGGATCGGCGCAGTCCATGCTCGGTCAGGCGGGCCATCTGACCGGGAGAGTAGATGAGCCGCGGGGCGGGTCCGCCTGGGCCCTTGAAAGGAATCCTGCATCCCAACCGGCGAGGAAGGAACCAGGCATAAGATGCCGACGGCCCCGAGGGGTGCCCCGCGCCAGACTCGGGCCCGGGAGGCATCGTACATCGGGCCCGCTTTCGTTATGGACCACGGCAGACGCGGAAACTACGACTCCGGCGAGGACTTCGTCCTGGAATACGGCGAGCTTCGCTTCACCTTCAATGAGGCGGACTTCCGCGAGCGCTGCGAGCAGGCGGCGATCCGGCTCGGCTTCGTCGGCGATCGACTCGGCGAGGACGAGCTCGAGGACCTGGTCAACCTCGCGGTCAACGGGGAGATCCTGGAGCCCGCCTCCGGGCTCGGCGAGCACGTCAACGACTGCTGGCCCGAGCTGGTCGGCCCCGCCGACCGCTCGCTCGTGCACTGGCTGCGCCGGCTGGTCTTCCGCGGCGCCTGGCTCGACCAGCGGGTGGTCGAGGGCGAGCTCGATGTGGCTTACCTGCCCGACAGCGGCGCCTTCGCCTACGTTCAGCCCGCGCGCGGCGGCGAGCCGATCGAGCTCTCGCCCGAGCCCTCCTGGGGACGCGTCGCCTACCGCATCGGCGGGCAGGACGGGCGTCGCTGGTAGGTCCGTCGACCCGGCCCGACCGATCTCAAGAGCGCCCGCCCGGCCGTCGATAGCCGAAGCGTGGGCGCCGTTCGCGTGCACTGCTACGGCTGCGCGGCCACCGTCCGCGTCGACGAGCGCGCCGCGGCCCAGGGCCTGGCCGAGTTCGGCTGGGCGCTCGACGGGGGCGCCACCTACTGCGCGGCGTGCTCGCGGCCGAGCCCGCCCGAGCTGCACGAGCAATTGCAGCCGGCCGCGCCCGGCCGCGAGCTCTCCCGGCCTCGCCGGATCGTCCTGATCCTCGGCGCCGTGGCGAGCGCGCTCGTTGCGTTGGCCAGCGTGGCCTTCTTCTACCGGGTGCTGCACTCGATCGCCCGCCACACCAGCGCGCTGGGCGCCGGGCCGGTGATGATCGCCGCGGTCGCGGCGAGCGCGTGCGTGTACCTGCCGCGCTGGACCTGGCGGGCCGGCGGGCGGCTCGCGCACTGGGGCCTGCCCGAGCGGCGCCCCGGCTCCGGCCTGGCCGCGACGGGGCTGGCGACCTGGCCGGCCGCGCCCTGGCCGCTGATCGACGTCCCGATCGCCTACGGCGCGGCGCTGGCCGCCGTGATCGCGCTGCGTGAGCTCACCCGCGGGCCGAATCGGCCGAGCCTGCTGGTGCTCGTCGCGCTGATCGACCTCATCTTCGTCGCGCTCGCGCTCGGGCTCGCGCGCCGCACCGGCCCGCCCCAGGCGTGGCGCTTCGGGCTGCGGCGCACCCCGCTGCGCCCGGCGGTGGGCGCGGTGATCGCCGCCTACGCCGCGGTCAACCTGGCCAGCACGGTCTACCTCGTGCTCTGCGGGCCGTTCACGCCCAGCGGGAGCGACCTGTTCCGCGGCAGCGAGCCGCTCGGGGTCATCGTCGCGATCGTCGTGCTCGCGCCGTTCGCCGAGGAGTTCTTCTTCCGCGGGTTCCTATACGCGACGCTGCGCCGCAGCCGCTCGTGGCCCGTGGCGACGTTGCTCACCTCGATGCTCTTCGCCGGGGCCCACCTGGCCGCCGGCTATCCGCTGTGGGCCCTGGCGCCGGTCGCGATCTTCGGCGTCGGCGCCTGCGTGGTCTACGAGCGCACCGGTTCGCTGTGGCCGGGGATCGCGCTGCACGCGCTGTTCAACGCGGCGACGTTCGCCAGCCCCACCGTGGCGGGGCTGACGCTCGTCGCGCTGCTCATCGCGGCCGCTCAGCTCACGAGGCGACCACCCGGCCGCGAACCGTCCGTCCCCGCCGCTCCCCGCGAGCGCTTGGACTGCGGCGCGGCACCGCGGCGCGTGCTGCGCTAGCCGCGGCGTTCACGGGCGATGGCCCACCCCCGAGCATTGTTGCGCCAGCCGCCATATACACGGCTGGCGAACCATTGCTCGCGCGAGCTACTCCAGCGCTGCGGCGCGTGCCTGGGCGATCGCCTCGGCGCCGGCCTCGCCCACGAGCAGCTCGGGGCGCAGCGTGCCCGACGCGGCGAGGTCGAGTGCGGGCAGGCGGCCCGTGCTGGTCAGCGCGAGATCGAGCGCGATTACCGTGCTCTCTCCGCCGAGCGGCGCGTTCGCGGTGCCGATCACGGTAAGCGAGCCACCGCCGACAAGGCTGCGCGCGGCGGCCAGCGCGCGACGGGCGCTCCCCACGTGCAGCGCGTCCAGCGTGTCGATGAGCACGACCGCGTGGCCTCCGCGGGCGGCGACGCGCTTGGCCGTCTCCACTGCGCGGTCCACGGCCTGTCCGTGCGCCTCGGCCGAGGCGGCCAAGGCGAGCGCCGCGACCGGAGTCACGGGCCCCTCGCGCCAGCCGGCCAGCTCCTCCGGGCGCACGCCGACGAGCAGCAGCGAGAGCTCGAGCTCCTCCTGGTCGGAGAGCGCGGCCGCCAGGCGCCGCACCGCCTCGCTCTTGCCCGATCGCGCCGGCCCGACGATCGTCACACGCGAGCCGCGGCCGATCGGGGTCAGCCACTCGATCGCCTTGACCGTCAGGTCCTCACCGCCGAGCGCGAGCCGCTCGGACGGGAAGTCGCACGGCAGCTCGTCGTAATGGGTGCCCTCGGCGACCGCCTCGGCGCTCGCGCCGTTGATGGTGTCGATCCGGACCAGCGAGGGGTAGCGCTCCGAACGGCGCGGCGAGCGCACCGGCCCGGTGACGCGGTCGCCGCTGACCAGCTCGCAGCGGCGCACCTGCGCGGCCGAGACGTACACGTCGTCGTCGGAGGGCTCGGGCGGATCGACGCGCAGGAAGGCCGAGCCGTTGCCGAGCAACTCGACAACACCCTCCGCCGTGCGCTCGCCAGCGGGCTCCTCGGAGCTCTCTCCGGCCGAGCGGCGCCCGCCGCGGGCGCGGCGGGTGCGGGTCGAGGCGCGTGGGGTCGGCGCGTCATCATCCTCGTCGGCCTCCTTGGCCTCCTTGGCCTCCTTGGCCTCCTCTTCCTCCTCGGCCGGGGGCGCCGCCGCCTTGCGCGAGCGGCGCGCTCGCGGCTTGGGCTTGGGCTTGGGCTCCTCTTCCGCCTCCTCGGCCTTGACCTCCTCATCATCGTCGTCGGCCGGCTTCTCGCCGAGGAGGGCATCGATCAGGTCCTCGCGACGCAGACGGCGAAAGCCGTCGATGGCCATCTGGCCGGCAAGCGCGTGGAGGTCGGCCAGTGGGCTCGCCTCGAGTTCGGCGCGCTGCAGAATCGACATTCGGTCTCCTTCTTCGGTTCTGGGGCGGTCGGCGTCCGGGGGCGTGGGCTCAGCGCCCGGCACCGCGCGTGAGTCGCAAAGCGTAGACGGTCGAGGCGACGGCTCCCGCGGCTGGCTATGCCGGCCGCGGCTCGTGGCGCAACTCGTCCGCGAGCGCGAGCGCGCCGTCGACCGGCCCGTCGTCCTCGAGCGCCGCGGCGACGGCGAGGAAGTCCCGGGCCGCCGCGACGTCGTGCAGACGGAAGACGTGCCCGCCCGCCCGGACCGCGAAGTCGAGCGCGGCGAGCGTGCCGGCGAGCCGTCGCGAGGGCGGCTGACCGGTGATCGCGCCGATGAAGTCCTTGCGCGAGAGCGCCATCAGCAACGGGCGCCCGAGCGCGTGCAGCCGCGCGACCTCGCGTATGAGCACGATCGTCTGGGCCGGAGTCTTGGCGAAGTCCGGCCCGGGGTCGAGCATGATCTGCGGGGCGGCCACGCCGCGCTGGACCGCCTCGTCCATCCGCGCGCCCAGGAAGCGCTCGACCTGCTCCCTCACGTCCCCGTAGAGATCGGGTTCCTGGCGGCGGACCTTGGGCGGCGCCGCGGTGTGCATGATCACCAGGGCGGCGCCGGTGCGAGCGCACACGTCGGCCATGCGCGGGTCGCGCAGACCGCTGACGTCGTTGACGATCGCCGCGCCGGCGGCGATCGCCGCCTCGGCCACCTCGGGCTTGTAGGTGTCGATCGACACGACCGCGCCGAGCTCGCCGGCGACCGCCTCGACCAGCGGCACCACGCGTGCGAGCTCCTCGGCGGCGGGAACGGGCGGCTGGTTGGTGATAGCCGACTCGCCGCCGATGTCGATGATGTCGGCCCCCGCGGCCATCAGGTCCCGGGCCCGCGCGACGCGCTCGGCCAGGCCCTCTCCGGGCCGCCCGTCCGAGAACGAGTCCGGGGTGGCGTTGACGATGCCCATCAGCCAGGGCCGCTCGCCGAGCTCGAGCACGCGCCCGGCCGCGTGCAGCTCGCGGCGCGGGGCGGCGCTCACCGCTTTACCGTCCGCCGGGCCGGGCGCCGCGGATGCAGCTGGATCCGCAGCGGCACGGTGTCCGAGGAGGTGGACTGACCGAAGCGGTCGACGGCGATCACGGTGAGGCGGTGCGTGCCGGCCGGGATTCGGCCGGAGGGGACGAAGCTCGTGCGGGTCGTGGTGCCCACCGTGGCGCCGTCGATGACGACCTTGTACTCGGCGATGCCGTAGTCGCTGCTCGAGGGCTGCCAGTGCAGCGTCGGGTGCGCGCTGGTGTAGGCGTGGCGGGCGATCACCTCGAAGGCGGACGGCGGATTGACCGAGACCCCGAGCAGCAGCGTGCGGCCCTGCGGCCCCTGCTCGACGAACGCGAACACCGCCGCCCCGTGGCGGTCGGCGCCTCCAGCGAGCCCAGCGGCCGGGTCCACCGAGCCGTACTGGGCGTTGGACATCGTGCCCTGGGTGGTGAACGCGCCGCTGGCCAGCGCCCGCGCGGTGACCGCGACCGGCCCCGTCGGCGTGGAGCTCTGCAGCCAGGCCACCGCGCCGGAGTCGTCGTAGCCGAGCGCGAGCGCGGGCTGCGGCGCGATCGCGTCGCCCGCCCCCTGCACGAGCGCCGTGCCGCTGAGCAGCGCCGCGGCCTGGATGTGCGTGGGGCCCTTGATGATCCCGGCGACCACCTGATGGCTTTGGGTGGTCTGCGCGAGCGTGAGTCCGTCGCCGTTCATGTCCAGCCCCACCGACGGGGTCGCGGCGCCGTCGGTCGTCGGGAACGCGAGGTTGTCGATCGCGATCGGCAACCCGAAGCTCTCGCCCAGCATCTGGCGCACGAGCACGCGGGGGATCGGCGTGCCGTTCTCGTAGAAGGTCTGCTGGAAGGCGACCCAGCCGAAGTCCAGGACGTCGGTGGTCGCGAGCGCCGGCTCTCCGGCCGAGCCGCCGGGTTCGCCGTCGAGCGCGGGCAACGTGAGGTCCTGCCAGTTGGGATCCGGGCCGCCGCTCTCCACACGCCGCACGACCAGGTGCGTGTAACCGTCGGACTCGAGCTCGCCCCAGGCCACGAGCGCGCCGCCGTCGGAGGCGACGTAGATGCGCGGCGCGGTGGCGGGAGTGGCGCCGGCGTCGTCGCTGACGTTCGCGTTCAGCGACTGCGGGAAGCTCGAGGCGAACGCATCGCCGGTCATGTCCAGGCGGGCGACCTGCACCTGGTGGTCACCCGCCCCCCCGGTGACGAACGCCGCGTAGGCGGTGCCGTCGCTGGCCATCCCCAGCGAGGGGGACTCGGCCGCCGGCGCGATCAGCCGCGGCGCGAGGAAGCTCCCGCTCGCCGAGGGCTTGACCGCGGCGTAGAGCGAGCCGCCGTTGACGAAGACCGCCGCCAGACGCCCGCTGTCGCCGGCGGCGATCTGCAGGTCGCTGCTCGCGCCGGGCAGCCCGCCGTCGATCTGCAGCGGTGCTCCGAAGCCCCCGTTCACGACGCTGACGAACGCGTGGGCGACGCCGCCGATGTTCTTCAGGTAGGCGACGCCGCCGGTGCTGTAGTGCGAGATCGCCACGCCGGCGACGGAAAGGATGTCCGGGCTCGGGCCGTCGATCACCGGCCCGAGCAGGACGGCGGCGCGGGCCGATCCCGCGAAGGCGAGCGCGATCGGCAGCGCCAGCAGCGGCCGCAGGCGCCGGGGCAGGCTCACGCGACCTCTGGCGCGAGGGGCACGATTCCCTCGGCCCTGGCCTCGACCCGGAAGCGCTCGATCTCCGCCGCCATGCGGATCGGGTCCCAGCCGAGCTCGCCGGCGAGCGTGTCGGCCACTCGTTGCAGGGGCCCGTCCCCATCGCACAGCAGCTCGCGCGCGGCAAGCAGACCGAGGCGGGTGCGACGCAGCATCACGTCGCCGATCGAGCGCGCCTGCTCGCGGCGCGCGGCCACGACGACCTCGGCGAGCAGGTCGGGCAGGCCGGGGACGATCGGCTGGGTGAGCTCGCCCCGCTCGGCGGCAACCGCGAGCACCTCCCCGGCGGCGAAGCCGTAGCGCCCCGCGAGCGCGGGATAGGCCTCGGGCGCGACGCCCTCCACGCGTGGGAGGTCCTCAGGGGCCACGGTCGCCCCCAGCGGGATCTCGTGGGTGCGGCACGGCGCATCGCGCGCCTCGCGCTCGACGAGCCGGTCGACCGTCATCTTGGCCATCCGCCGCCAGGTGGTGAGCTTGCCGCCGGTGATGGTGATCATGCCGCTCGACGTTTCGTACAGCTCGGCCCGGCGGGAGATGTCGACGGACTTGCGCGGGTCACCGGTCGAGATCAGCGGGCGCACGCCGGCGTAGGCGCCGGTGATGTTCCCCACATCGAGCGAGGCTCCGAAGAACTCGTTGACGTTCGCCAGCAGGTAGTCCAAGTCCTCCTCGGACGGCGGAACGTGCTCGAGCGGACCCTCGTAGTCGTTGTCGGTCGTCCCGATCAGCGAGCGGCCCAGCCAGGGCAGCGCGAACAGCGAACGCCCGTCGGCGGTAGGAACGATTGCGCCCGCCACGAGCGGGAGATCCTCGTGGCGCAGGGTGATGTGCGTCCCGCGGCTCGGGCGGATGCGCGGAACCTCGGCTTGGTCGTGCAGCTCAGCCGGCCGCAGCTGGTCGGCCCACACCCCCGTGGCGTTGACGACGTTGTCGGCGATGACGTCGACGTCCTCGCCGCTCTCCAGGTCGCGCGTGTGCACGCCCACCGCGCGCCCGTCGCGCTCGAGCAGCTCGGTGACCTCCACGCCGGCCGCGCAGATGGCGCCGAACCGCTCGGCCTCGCCCAGCACAGTGAGCACGAGCCGGGCGTCATCGGTCTGGCAGTCGTAGAAGAGGTAGCCCGAGGTGGGTGCGCGGCCGGCGAGCGCGGGGAGCAGCTCGAGGACCTCCTCGCCCGGCACGACGCGGTGTCGCTCAGGGCTCCACGCCGCCGCCTCCCCGCTGCTGCCGTTGCCCGCGGCTCGGCGGCGGCCGCGCCGGCCGCGGATCCGGTCCACGCTCATCACGTCGTACAGGTTCAGGCCCATCCCCACCAGCCGGTCGGGGTGCTGGCCCTCGAACGCGGCGACGACGAGCGGCAGCGGGCGCACGAGATGGGGCGCCAACGCGACCATGAGCTGGCGTTCGAGCAGCGCCTCGCGCACGAGGCCCAAGTCGAAGTTCTGCAGGTACCGCAGGCCGCCGTGAACGAGCTTGGAAGACCGGCTGGAGGTCCCGGCGGCGAAGTCGCGGCGCTCGACCAGCGCGACGCTGTAGCCGCGGCTGGCGGCATCCAGGGCAACCCCGGCACCGGTGATCCCCCCGCCGATCACAACGACGTCGAAGGGCTCGGACTGCAGGGCGGCGAGAGCGTCGGAGCGGCTGATCACTCGACCCGCACTCTTACCAGACTCGCGCCGCCGGCCCGCCGCTCGGCCCCTCGGCTGCCGGCCGCGTATCATCGCTCCGGAAGTGGAAGCCTTCGTCCGCTTATCTGAACCGCCGGCCCGCGCCCCCCGAGGCGTCGGCGTCCGATGAACGAATCCGCACCGGACCCGCGCCGCTGGCGGGCGCTGATCCTGCTGTGCGCGGCGCAGTTCATGGTGATCCTCGACGCGTCGATCGTCAACGTCGCGCTGCCCTCGATCAAGGGCGGCCTGCACCTTTCGCAGAGCAACCTGCAGTGGGTCGTAAACGCCTATACGCTGACCTTCGGCGGGATGCTGCTGCTCGGCGGGCGCGCCGCGGACCTGCTCGGCCGCCGCCGAGTCCTGATCGCCGGCCTGGGACTGTTTGCGCTGGCCTCGCTCGCCGGCGGGCTGGCCCAAAGCCAGACCGAGATCATCTTGGCGCGGGTCGTGCAGGGGCTCGGGGCGGCGACGCTGTCGCCCGCCGCGCTGGCGATCGTCTCGACGACCTTCACCGAGGGCCAGGAACGCAACAAGGCCCTCGGGGTGTGGGGCGCGCTGTCGGGCGCGGGCGGCGCCGCCGGCGTGCTGCTCGGTGGGATCCTCACCACCGAGCTCTCCTGGCGCTGGGTGTTCTTCGTGAACGTGCCGGTGGGCGCGCTGGTGATCGCGCTCATCCCCCGGCTGATCCGCGAGTCCCGTCCACCGGCGCGCCCGCCCGGCTACGACGTCGGCGGCGCGCTGTCGATCACGATCGGGCTGCTCGTACTCGTCTACGCGCTCGTCGAGACGGCGCACCACCCGTGGGGAAGCGCGTGGACCGTGTGCCTGCTCGTCGAGGCGGCCGCCCTGCTGACGGTGTTCCTGCTGCAGGAGTGGCGATCGCGGGCGCCGCTGATGCCGCTGCGGATCTTCGCCATCCGCTCGGTCCTGTGCGCCAACGTCGTGGGCCTGCTGATCGGCGCGGCGCTCTACTCGATGTTCTACTTCATCTCGCTCTACCTGCAGCAGGTGCTGGGCTACTCGGCCCTGAAGGCCGGGCTGTCCTACGTGCCGCTATCGGTCGGAATCATCCTCGCCGCCGGCGGCGCGTCGGCGATCAGCAATCGCTTCAGCCCACGCTGGGCGCTGCTGGGCGGCGCCGCGCTGCTCGGCGGGGGGCTGGTGCTGTTCAGTCGCGTCCCGCCGCACGGAAGCTTCACCGGCAACGTGCTCCTACCCTCGCTGCTCGTCGCCTGCGGACTCGGACTCTCGTTCGTGGCCCTGACGATCCTCGCCGTCGCCGGAGTCCGCGGCGAGGAGGCCGGCGTCGCGTCCGGATTGTTCAACACCAGCCAGCAGGTCGGCGCCGCCATCGGCCTGGCGCTGCTCTCGACGATCGCCAATAGCCGCACCTCCTCGCTCGTGCGCGCGGCCCACGGCGCGCCGGCGGCGATGCCCCACGCCCTCACGTCGGGCTTCGATACCGCGTTCGCCGTCGCCGCCGGCTTCGCGGTGCTCGGCGGGCTGCTCGCCGTCGTGCTGCTGTGCCGAACGAATACCTCGCCGGCGGGGGTCGCCGCGCAGGCCGCCGGCGCGGCGAGCTGACCGTCGTCAGCTCAGACGGACGAGCAGGCTCAGGCGCAGGCTGCCGGACGGGAAAGCGCGCGCTGAACGAGTAGGCGCCGTAGCGATGGCCCGCGTAGGCCGCGAGTCCCTCCGCCGGGGCTCGGGGCGGTCCCGGGCTCACCGTCCCGAGGAGTTGGCGGGAACCCGCGGCGCACGAGCACGTCGACGCCGATGAGCCGAGGGCCAGGAGCACGTAGGCCTCGTCGTCCTGGACCGACAGCACGAAGCGCCCGACGATGCGGCCGGCCCGGCGGATCGTCCCCAGATGGGGGGGGCGAGCACGAACGGGCCGCCGACGTCGACCGTGGCCATCCAGGGCGCGAGCAGCCGCACGTTCGCTCGTGGCACGAGTCGACCATCGGCGAGGGCGCTAGCGGAGCCCAAGGGTGCGGTGAGAGGCCGTTCGCGGCGAGAGCCTCCTCACCGGGCACGCCCTTTGACCTGCCGTCCAGAGTCCCGGCCCACGGGTCCCCAGGACGCCGACGGCCGCTTCACTCGCTGCGTAGACTGCGGCCCGAACGCCGGCAAACGAACGTCCATTTCGTAGCCGTTCACACCACCGAGGAGGAGTCCCGATGAGTCTGCAAGGCGCCACCGCACTAATCACCGGAGCCGGCTCCGGCATTGGCAGGGGCGTCGCCCTGCGTGCCGGGAAGGAGGGCATGAACGTCGTCGTCGCCGACATCAAGGGCCACGACAAGGTCGCCGAGGAGATCATGGCGGCAGGCGGCCAGGCCTCGGCCGCTCCCCTCGACGTCCGCGACCCGCTCGCCTGGGAAGAGGTCGTCGGCCAGGCGACGAGCGACTACGAGAAGATCGACCTGCTGGTCAATAACGCCGGCGTCGTCAGCGAGGGCCTCGACAACGCGGTCGACCAGAGCGACGAGCAGTGGGATCGGGTCATCTCGATCAACCTCAAGGGCTACTTCAACGGGATGCGCGCGGTCATGCCGAGCATGATCGAGGCCGGCGGCGGCGCGATCGTCAACGTCTCCTCGGTGGCCGGCCTGGTCGGCATGGTCAACGTGTTCACCTATTCGGCGGCCAAGGGCGGCGTGATCGGCATGAGCCGCCAGGCGGCGGTCGAGTACGCCAAGAGCGGCATCCGCGTCAACGTGATCTGCCCGGGGATCATCGAGACGCCGATCCTCGGCGACATCACCGACGAGCTGCGCGCCCATTGCGAGGCCTTCACCCCGGTCGCGCGCCTGGGCAAGCCCGACGACATCGCGGCGATGGCGATCCATCTCGGCAAGCCCGAGTCCGCGTTCGTCACCGGCCAGGTGATCGCGGTCGACGGCGGCTGGACCGCCCAGTAGACCGTCGCTCAAGAGGGGCGGATCGCGGGAGCGCTCCGCCCCTTACAGGGCGCCGAGCTCCGCGGTGATCTCCTGGATGCCGGCCTTGGCGTCGGCGAACAGCATCGAGGTCTTCGGATCGAAGTAGAGCTCGTTCTCGATGCCGGCGAATCCGGGGTTCATCGAGCGCTTGATGACGATCACCGAGTGAGAATCGGCGACCTCGAGGATCGGCATGCCGAAGATCGGGCTCGCGGGGTTGTTCTTGGCGGCGGGGTTGGTCACGTCGTTGGCGCCGATGACCAGCGAGACGTCGGCGCGGGGGAACTCGGGGTTGATGTCGTCCATCTCCCGCAGCTGGTCGTAGGGGACATCGGCCTCGGCGAGCAGCACGTTCATGTGCCCGGGCATGCGACCCGCCACCGGGTGGATCGCGAACTTGACCTCAACGCCGCGCTTCTCGAGCTCCTTGGTGAGCTCGCGCACCGCGTGCTGCGCCTGGGCGACCGCCATTCCGTAGCCGGGCACGATCACCACCAGGTTGGCGTAGGCCATCTGAATCGCGGCGTCGGCCGCGCTCGTCGAGCGCACCGTGCCGGAGTGCTCGCCGGCCCCCGAGGCGCCCTCGACCGCGCCACCCCCACCGAACCCGCCGGCGACGATCGCCGGAATCGACCGGTTCATCGCCTCGGCCATCAGGTTGGTCAGGATGGAGCCCGACGCGCCCACGATCATCCCCGCCACGATCAATGCCGGGTTGTTCAGGGCCACGCCGGTGGCTGCCGCCGACAGGCCGGTGAACGCGTTCAGCAGCGAGATCACCACCGGCATGTCGGCCCCCCCGATCGGCAGGACCACCGCGTTGCCGAGCAGCGCGGCCACGATGAGCATCCCGATGAACAGCAGCTGCGAATGCGCGCCAGCAATCAGATCGATGCCGGCCGCCAGCGCGAGCACGAGCAGCACACCGTTGACGATCTGCTGCGCCGAACCGAAGGAGATCGGTCGTCCGGGGATCTGTCCGTTGAGCTTGCCGAAGGCGATGTTCGAGCCCCAGAAGGAGATCGAGCCGACGATCGCCGCGAACACGGAGAAGACGGCGATGTAGGTGGGGAGCGCCGCGTGCGTCCCGGTGGATCCGTAGGTCGAGCCGTCATGCCGGAACTCGACCCAGGCGATCAGCGCGACCGCCCCGCCCCCGACGCCGTTGAACAACGCCACCATCTGCGGCATCGCCGTCATCTTCACCTGGCGGGCCGCGGGAACCCCCACCACGGTGCCCAGGGCGATGCCGAGCGCGATCAGGCCCCAGTTGTGCTCGCCCTTGGCCAGCAGCGTGGCCACGAAGGCGATCGCCATGCCCACCGCGGCGATCCGGTTGCCGCTGACCGCGGTCCTCGGCCCGGAGAGCCCGCGCAGCCCCTGGATGAACAGCGCGATGGCCACGATGTACAGGGCACGAACGAAGTTCTGGCCCTGGATCCAGCTCGTCGCGAGGGTCGCGTGCATCACGACTCCTCGTTGCCGGGCGGTTTCGGCTTGGACTTGAACATCTCGAGCATCCGGTCGGTGACCAGGAACCCGCCGACGATGTTGATCGTCCCGAACGCCACCGCGATCACGAGCAGGATCTTGCTCAGCGTGCCCAGATCGGCAAAGCCGAACGCGATCAGTCCGCCGAGCAGCACGATCCCGTGGATCGCGTTGGTGCCCGACATCAGCGGCGTGTGCAGCGTGTTGGGCACCTTGGAGATCACCACGAAGCCGACGAACCCGGCGAGCACGAGCACGGTGAGGTCGGTGACCAGCGTTCCGCCGCCGGTGGCCTGATGGACGAGCAGCGGCGATTGCGTCACCCGTCCCAGGAAGCCGCTGCGCCCGTAGCCGGCGAGCACGAGGTGGTGGGCGTGCAGGACCTGCGCGAGATGGTGGCGCGCGAGGAGCTTCACGACGCCGCCTCCACCGCCGCCTTTGCCCCGGCGTTGACGATCTCGCCCTCGCGCACGATGCAGGCCCCCGCGATCACCTCATCCTCCCAGTCGAGCTTCAGCGCGCCGTTCTCGTCGACCATCAGCTCGAGCAGCGCCAGCACGTTGCGCGCGTAGAGCTGCGAGGCGTGCTCAGGCATGCTTGCGGGCAGGTTCAGCGGCGAGACGATCACCACGTCGTGTTTGATCACGTCCTTGCCGGGCTCGGTCAGCTCACAGTTGCCGCCCGACTCGCCGGCCAGATCGACGATCACCGATCCCGGCTTCATGCCCTCGACGGCCTCGGCGGTGACGAGCTTGGGCGCCGGGCGCCCGGGCACCAGAGCGGTCGTGATGACGACGTCGTAGCCCTTGATCGCGTCGGTGAGCGCCTGCTGCTGCTGCGCGCGCTCGGCGTCGGTCAGCTCGCGGGCGTAGCCGCCCTCGCCGGCCGCCGAGACGCCGAGGTCCAGGAAGTCGGCTCCGAGCGACTTGACCTGCTCGGCGACCTCCGGGCGCACGTCATAGCCGGTCGTACGGGCGCCGAGCCGCTTCGCCGTCGCCAACGCCTGCAGCCCGGCGACACCGGCGCCCAGGACCAGGACCTTCGCCGGCGGGATGGTGCCCGCCGCGGTCATCAGCATCGGATAGAAGCGCCCCATGTGCTGAGCGCCGAGCAGCGCGGCACGGTAGCCGGCGACGTTGCTCTGCGAGGAGAGGGCATCCATCGCCTGGGCCCTGGAGATCCGCGGGATCGCCTCCATCGCGAACGCGGTCGCCCCCGCCTGGGCGAGCGCCCGGGTGCCCGCCGGGCTGGTGAGGGGGGCCAGGAACCCGACCAGTATCGAGCTGGAGCCGAGCCGGCCGATCTCCTCGACCGACGGCGGCGCGACCTTGACCACGACGTCGGCGTTCCAGACCGCGGCGGCGTCGCCCGTGACGTCTGCGCCGGCGTCGGTGAACGCACGGTCGGGGATGAGGGCGCCAGCGCCGGCGCCCGCCTGGATCGAGACCTGCGCGTTTCGCCCGGTCAGCTTCTTGACGACCTCGGGCACGAGCGCCACGCGTCGCTCGCCCTCGGCGGTCTCCACGGGAGCAGCCACCCTCATCAGGGCCGGGAGCGTAGTCGATTCGTCGTCGTTACGGCTGTGTCAGACTCGCGGTGGCGATGACCGTCAACCTGACCCGGATCTACACGCGCACCGGCGACGCTGGCCAGACCCACCTGGGGGACATGAGCCGCGTCCCCAAGGACCATCCGCGGGTCGAGGCCTACGGCACCGTTGATGAGTTGAACTCCGCGCTCGGCGTCGCGCTCGCGCTCGGTGGCCTGCCCGAGCGCTTCGCGGAATGGCTCGCGCGCGTGCAGAGCGACCTGCTCGACCTGGGCGCCGATCTGTCGGTCCCGCCGGCCGAGGGCGGCCGTACCCGGCTGCGGGTGACCGACGAGTACGTGGAGTGGCTCGAGGCGGCCTGCGACGAGGTCAACGCCAAGCTCCAGCCGCTGAAGACGTTCGTGATCCCCGGCGGGACGCCCGCCGCCGCCCAGCTGCACGTGTGCCGCACGGTCTGCCGGCGCGCCGAGCGGCGCGCGCTGGCGGTGACCGATGCCGGCCCGAACCCGCTGAAGTACCTCAACCGCCTCTCGGACCTGCTCTTCATTCTCGCCCGCGGGGTCAACGAAGAGCACGAGTCGCTGTGGGCGCCGGGGTCGCACGGCGCCCCCGAGCCCTCAGCCTGACAACCGCGCCATCGCCGAGGCGAGCGCGACCGCGGCGGCGACGATCGCCGCTCCGGCGAGGACCAGGGAGTGCTGGCCGGGGATCGAGCCGAGCCCGCCGTGCGCGGCGAGCACGACCACCATGGCGAGGAGCGGCACGCCGGCCGCGAGCAGCGCGCCGGCGAGCAGCGGGCCCACGCGGGGTGGGCCGACCCGCGGCGCGGTAAGCAGCCGCCGGGCGGTCCCGGCCGGCCAGCGCGCGTCGGCGGCGCGCAGCGCGGCGAGCACGAACAGCGACCACACCGCGGCGAGCAGATAGCCGCCGACCACGTCGCTGGGCAAGTGCCAGTCGAGCGTGAGCAGCGAGAAGGCGACGGCGACCGCGAAGACCGCTCCGGCGGCGGCGACCGGGACCCGCAGCCGGCGCGGGGCGACCATGATCGCGCACAGCACGAGCGCCATCGCCGCGGTGGAGTGCCCACTCGGCCAGGAGGCGTCGGGGATCTTGGTCGACCCGACCATCGTCGCGAAGCGGGGCTGGGCCAGCAGCGGCTTGAGGTACTCGGCGCAGATCGTGCTGCCCGCGAGGACCAAGACGACCCCGCCGGCGAGCCGCGGCCGGCGTTGGGCGAGCGCGACGGCGACGAGCAAGAGCCCAAGCAGCGTGAACGGCGCCGGGCCCAGTAGCTCCACGATGCGCTGGCACACAGCGCCCACGTGGCGGCCGTCGAGCTCGGTGAACGCGTGCAGCGCGGCCACGTCGCGGACGTGGACCGCGCCGATCAGCCGCGCGGCGATGCCCGTGAGCACGAAGACGACCAGCGACAACGCCGCCCCCCACAGTGGGGCCCGGGTGCGGTTTGAGCGGGGCGGTGCCATCACCTCAGGGTAGCCCTGGCGAGACGTCGCCGCGGAGGGGTAGGGTCGCCTCGACACCCTCCGACCCGCGCAGGATTGACACGCGATGGAGCGGGGCGTACACTCCGTGAACAAATGTTTGTTTTATTGATGAAAGGCGGCCCGAGGTGAGCGTTCTGGACTCCTTTCGGCTCGACGGCAAGGTGGCGATCGTCACCGGCGCCTCAGCCGGGCTCGGCGTGGCGATCGCCAAGGGCTTGGCCGAGGCCGGTGCCGACGTCGCGCTGGGTGCCCGGCGGGCCGAGAAGCTCGAGCCCACGCGTGAGCTGGTCGAGGGCACCGGCCGTCGGGCCCTGTGCGTGGCTACCGACATCGCCAACCGCGAGGACTGCCGCACGCTCGTCCAACGCACGCGCGATGAGCTTGGACGGGTGGACATCCTCGTCAACAACGCGGGCATCGGAACCGCGATCTCCGCCCTCAAGGACACGCCCGAGAGCTTTCAATCCGTGGTCGACGTCAACGTGAACGGCACCTTCTGGATGGCCCAGGCCGCCGCCGAGGCGATGGCCGACGGCGGCGCGATCGTCAACATCTCCAGCATCATGGCCTGGCTGTCCGTGGGAATGCCCCAGGCCTCCTATATGGCGAGCAAGGCGGCGATCATCGGGATGACCCGCGACCTGGCCCAGCAGTGGACCGGGCGCCGCCGTGTTCGTGTCAACGCAATCGCCCCCGGGATCTTCCGCACCGAGATGACCGATCACTTCTTCGATGTGCTGGAGCGCGAGCAGATCCCACGCGTCCCTGCCGGCCGGGCCGGTGAACCGGACGAACTCGCCGCGGCCGTGGTGTTCCTGGCCAGCGACGCGGCGTCCTACATCACCGGCGAGACCCTGGTCGTCGACGGCGGGCGCACGATTCTCTAACGAGCGAGGAGACGCAAATGGCTACGGCACTTCTGGTCGTGCTCACCCACCCGGTCGAGGGCAAGGAAGAGGAGTACAACCGCTGGTACTCCGAGGACCACCTCGACGACGTGCTCACCGCGGCCGGCTTCGAGGCGGCGCGGCGCTTTCGCTTCATCCCGTCCAAGCTCTCGCGCAGGCCGGCCGAGCCCTACCTGGCGATCTACGAGGTCGACGCCGACCGTCGCGAGGAGGCCGAGGCGCTGCTCCTGAAGACGGCGGGCACCGACGCGATGCCGATCTCCGACACGCTCGCCCAGCCGGCGGTCACGTGGTGGTTCGAGAGCATCACCGACCGCGTCGAGGCGGCCAGCGCGGCGAGCCACCGATGAGCGGCCAGCCCGCCTGGCGGCGTGCGTTCGACTCGGTCGAGCGCACCGTCGGCCGCCCGCTCGAGGACGCGGCCGCCTCGTCGACCTACGTCGACGCGCTCGTGCTCGTGGTCAAGCTCCAGACCACGCTCACCCGCGCCACGCGCCGGTCGATCGAGAAGCAGCTCGACCGTGTGCTGCACGTCGCCGGCATGCCCTCGCGCCGGGACATCCGCCGGCTCAGCCATCAGCTCACCACGCTGACCAGCGAGGTGCGCACGCTGAGTACCACCACCGAGGAGATCCACCGCGCCACGCTCTCCCCCGCCAACGGCCGCAGCGAGCTGGCCGGCCGGGGCCGCCAGGAGGGGGTGCACGACGCCTGACCTGCCGGGCGTAGGCGTCCTGGACGGGCTGCGCCAAGAGATCGAGCGCAACGCCCTGCGCGCCCGCAACGGGCTGCGGTGGGCCGCCGGCGCGGAGTTCGCCCCGCCGCACCCGACGGCGAGCGACGTCGTCTGGAGCAGCGGCAAGTGCGAGCTGCGCCACTACCGGCGCCGCGGCGCCCCGACCGTCGGAACTCCCGTGATCTGCTTCCTCGGGCTGGTGGGGCGCGCCTTCGTGTTCGATCTGTACACCGGCGGCAGCGTCGTGGAGATGCTGATGAACCGGGGGTTCGACGCCTACGTACTCGACTGGGGCGTGCCCGACGAGCAGGACGCCCGGGACACCCTGGAGACCTACCTGCAGGGCTATCTGCCGCGCGCGCTGCGGGTGGCCTGCGAGGAGTCCGGCACCGAACAGGTCAGCCTGATGGTCTACTGCATGGGCGGTTGTATGGCGCTGCATGCGCTCGCCGGGCAGCCCGATCTGCCGGTGCGCTCGCTGGTCACCCTCGCCTCGCCGGTCGACTTCCGCCATCTCGGGCCCCTGATCGACGCCCTGCGCGAGGGGCGGATTGAGCCCGAGTCGGTGATCGACGACACCGGGAACCTGCCCGGCACGATCGTCCGCCAGAGCTTCAAGTCGCGTAAGCCGACCGGCGACCTCGTCCAGTACGCCAATCTCTGGCAGCATCTCTGGAGCGACGAGTACATGGAGGGCTACCAGGCCATCGGCCGCTTCCTGCAAGACCACATCCCGATGCCCGGCGCCCTGTTCAAGCAGGTGACCCAGCAGTGGCTGCGCGACAACGGCTTCGTCGAGGACCGGCTGCGCCTGGCCGGCCGGCGCGCGCCGCTGGGCACGATCACGACCCCCGTGCTCGGGGTGATCGCCGAGCGGGACGACATCTGCCTGGAGACGGCGACCGCGCCGATCGCCGAGATCCTGGGCAGCACCGAGGTCGACCTGCTGCGCGTCGACGCCGGACACGCGAGCCTGTTCAGCGGCCGCAAGGCGATCAAGAGCGTCATGCCCCGGGTCTTCGACTGGCTCGAGGCCCACAGCGAGGGCGGCAACATCGACGAGCGCTCGGCGAGCGCCGCCGACCACGAGGAGGTCTCATGAGCGTCGACGTACGGGACTTGACGGGGGACGACAGCGAAGCGCTACGGGCGTTCTTCGGCGGCATCCCCGCCGAGGATCGCACCTTCTTCTGGGAGGACGTGACCGATCCGCACGTCGCCGACGACTGGGCCGGCGACGCGCGCCGCGCCCGGCGCGCCGCCTTCGACGAGCAGGGACGAATCCTCGCCTTCGCCGCGCTCGTGCCCGGCTCGGACTGGAGCAGCCACGTCTCGGAGGTCGTGCTCGTCGTCGCGCCGCAGGCCCGCCGGCAGGGGCTCGGTCGCGCGCTCGCGCGCGAGATGCTCGTCCAGGCGCTGCAGCGCGGCAGCCACAAGGTCACGGTGACCATCGCCGCCGACAGCACCGGCACGATCCAGATGTTCCAGGGCATCGGCTTCTTCCCCGAGGCACTGCTGCGCGATCAGCTGCGCAGCCCCGAGGACGGCGCACTGCGCGACATCGTCGTGCTCTCGCACATGGTCGACGAGACGTTCTCCACGATGGTCGCGGCCGGCCTGGACGGCGAGCTCTCGTGAGCGAGGCGCGCGAGTACACCACCGAGCTGTGCGGGACGCGCCTGCGCGTGCGCGAGACCGGCTCCGGGCCGCCGCTGCTGCTGATCAACGGAATCGGCGCTCACATGGCGATGTGGTCCACGCTCGAGCGCCACCTGCGCGGCTTTCGCCTGATCCAGTTCGACGCGCCCGGGTCCGGCCGTTCGCCGGTTCCGCGCCGGCCCATCTCGGTCTCCGGCCTCGCGCGCCTGGCCATCGCCGTGCTCGACGAGTTCGGCATCGCCCGCGCGGACGTGCTCGGCTACTCGATGGGCGGCATCGTCACCCAGCAGCTCGCCTACGACGCCCCCGAGCGAGTCCGGCGGATCGTGCTCGTCGCCACCTCGCCGGGGATCGGCGGCTCGCTCGGCGACGCCCGCGCGATGCTCAACATCGTCACCCCCGCCCGCTACCTCTCCGCGCAGATCTACGAGCGCACGATCGGCTCGATGGCCGGCGGACGGGCCCGCTACGACCGCGCCTGGGTCTCCGAGCAGGGCGCGCTGCGGCTGCGGCACGCCCCGCCGCTCGTGGGCTACTTCTGGCAGCTCGCCGGGCTGACGGGCTGGAGCGGCCTACCCCTGCTCGGCGATATCGAGCAGCCGGTGCTCGTCGTCTGCGGCGACGATGACCCGCTCACCCCGGTGGCCAACGGGATGCTGATCGCCCACATGGTCCAGCGAGGGCGGCTGATGGTGCTGCCCGACGAGGGGCACCTGCTCCTCATGGACCCGCACAGCGGCGCGCTGCCCCCGATCCGCGCGTTCCTCGCGGCCCCGGACCACAGCCGCTCCGAGGTGTGGCGGTCGGCGCTCGCCGTGCAGGCCTGGCACCTGCGGCTCGGCCTGGCCGCGACCGGCTGGCAGCTGCAGCCCTTCGGGCTGCTGAGCGCGTGGAAGCGTCGCCGCTGGCTGGGCCCGATCCGCCCCGTGCCGCGCGCGCACGGCGCCGCCGACGAGGACGATCGACGAGACGGCGAGGACGGGGCGACGCTGCGGGTCGTACCTTGACAGGCGCAGGAGCGGGCCCTACCGTGGGCGCCGCGAGAACAAGTGTTTGTTCCCCGAGGGAGAGCATGTGACGATGGACAGCACGTTGACCGCGAGTGAGCGCCGCGAGCGCATGGCCGCCCGCTATCCCGCGTGGGTGCCGCGCACGATCTCCGGGCAACTCGACGCCGCCGCCGAGGAGCGCCCCGACGCGCCCCTGATCATCACCGACGAGCGCACCTACTCCTACCGCGAGGTCAAGGAGTGGTCGGAGCGTCTGGCCGCCGGGCTGGTCGAGCTCGGCGTCAAACCGGGCGACCACGTCGCGATGGTGATGGCAAACTACCCCGAGTTCATCGCCGCCAAGTTCGCGATCGCGCGCGCCGGCGCGGTGACGATCCCGGTGAACTTCCTCTTCCGCGAGCACGAGCTGGAGTACGTGCTGCGCCAGTCCGACGCCCGGCTGCTGATCACGATGAACCGCTTCCGCGGCCTGGAGTACCTGAAGGGGATGGACTCGTTCATCCCCGGATGGGAGACGCAGGGCGGCGGCGAGAACCTGCCGCTGCTGCGCCACGTGGTCGTCCTGAGCACCGATGGCGAGCAGCGCGCCGGCGCGCGCACGTTCGCCGAGCTCGAGTCCTCCGCCCCACCCCCGGTCGTCGCGGGTGACCCGCTGGGCATGTCGGACATCCTCTACACGTCGGGCACCACCGGTCTGCCCAAGGGGGTGATCTTCACCCACGACCGCGTCCTGCGCGTGGCCTACGGCTCGGCCTACCAGCGAGCGCTGCCCGAGGGTCAGCGGATGCTGTTCTCGCTGCCGATGTACCACGTGTTCGGGTACGTGGAGTGCCTGATGGCCACCCTGTTCGCGGGCGGGGCGGTCCTCCCCCAGGTCCAGTTCGACGTCGAGCCCACGCTCGATGCCATCGCCCGCTATCAGGTCGACGAGCTGGTCTGCGTGCCGGTCATGACCCAGGCGCTGCTGCCGGTCGCCTCGCAGGGCGGCTATGACCTGTCGAGCCTGCGGTGCGTGTTCTCCTCCGGCGGCGCCGTGCCCGAGTCGATCTGGTCGGCGATCCGCGAGGTCTTCGGACCGCAGGAGATCACGACCGGCTACGGCCAGACCGAGACGACCGCGGCGACGACGTGCGTAATGCCCGAGGACCCGCCCGAGCGGCTGCTGGACTCGCACGGCTGCTACCGCCAGGCCGGGATCGCCGGCGATCCGGACCTCGGCGGCTTTCTGGCCATCTACACGACCGTCGACCCCGAGACCGAGGCCGACCTGCCGCCGGGCACGGCCGGGCATCTGCTCGTCCGCGGCCCGATGGTCACGCCCGGCTACTACAACAAGCCCGACGAGACGGCGGCCGCGTTCACCGCGGACGGCTGGCTGCGGAGTGGCGACATCGGCACGGTCAACGAGAGGGGCTATCTGCGGCTGACCGGCCGCATCAAGGAGACCTACCGCTGCGGCGGGGAGATGGTGATGCCGGCCGAGGTCGAGAACGTGCTCTCGTTGCACGACGGAGTCCGCCAAGCGCTCGTCGTCGGCGTGCCCAACGAGCGCATGGGCGAGGCCGGCTGCGCGCTGATCGTGCCCGTCGATCCCGATAGCCTCCCGGACCCGCAGGAGCTGCTGGACCTGTGCACGCAGCGGCTGGCCCGGTTCAAGGTCCCGCGGCACGTGCTGTTCATCGAGGAGCAGGACATCCCGCTGACGGCGACCGGGCGCCCGCAGAAGTTCAAGCTGACCGAGCTGGCCAAGGAGCGGCTCGCCCTGGGCGCGCCCTCCTGAGGGCGCGCGACTACGAGCCTGTTCCGAGCGGAATCGGCAGCGGGGTCGTCCCCTGGACGGCGACCGCGAAGTGGTCGTCCAGGTCGCCGGCGTCGAGCAGGCCGGCGGCGGCCTGCACTCCGGCCGCGTCGGTGCCGGTGATCAGCCAGATCGGCGCGCTGCCGTCGAACCTGGTGGCCGCGACCAGGCCGGCTCCGGCGCCGAGGGTACGCGCGACCGCACCGTCGGAGCCCAGCAGCGCGAGCTGGCTGCCGCCGGAGGTAAAGCGCGCGTAGACCCCGCTGGCGGAGGGTCCGGTGGCCAGCGAGGCCGCCGCGGGATCGACTTTCAGCTCGGAGAACGTGCCCACGAGCACGCGCAGGGTCTGGGTCTCCTCGCTGCCGCCGAGCAGCGCCGGGAAGGGGGTGGCGCCGATGGCGTGCAGTCGGTTGATCACCGTGTTGCAGACCGCGGCGCCCGGCGGCGCGCACTCGACCCGCAGCGGCAGCTGCTGGCCGCCCGTCCCGTACAGGAAGGGCTCCGGGAACGAGCCGACGACGGCGGGCACCACCGAGGTTACCAACGTGTCGTGCAGGTCCCACCAGATCCGATCGCCCGGGTAGACCTTGGTCTTGGTCGGGCCCTTGGACGCGCGCACCCCGTTGACGTAGTAGAGCCACTCCTTTCCCGGGGTCTGGGCGATCCCGTCGATCGCCTGCACCTCGCGCCCGTCGGCGCGGGGGACGATCTGCAGGTTGTGGGTGATCAGCTGCATCACGTTGTCGCGGCCGGAATAGCTCGAGCGTGCCAGCGACTGCAGCACCTTGGCGCCGAAGTTCTCGCTGATGGTCAGGCTCAGCCCACCCGGGGTGGCGCCGGGGGGACCGCAGCCGGCGATGGCCAGGCCCGCGCCGACCAGCGCCGCAAGGGCACCCACCCGGCGGCGGCGGGTCATCAGGACGCGAGCGAGGCCAGGTCGCTGCCCTCGTCGGCCAGCTCGGCCTTACGAGCGCCCAGCGGCGTCCCGGCGACGATCAGGGCCCGGGCGACATCGAGGTCCTCCGAGCGCTGCACGGCGAGCGCGGCCATGACCCGGCCGTCCTTCAGGTACCAGTTCGAGAAGCTGCCGTCGGCGATCGAGCCGCGGGTGATCTCCTCATCCCACTCGTGGGCGGGGCCGACGTACTCCAACGAGGCCCAGTCGGCCAGGTCGGAGAAGAAGTAGGGGACGGTGTCGTGAGCCCGGCCGCGCCCGAGCATGTTGTGTGCGGCGGTGCGGCCCTGCTCGGCGGCGACGTCCTCGTGCTCGATCCGCATCACCCCGCCGTGGATGACGCTGTCGAACTCGGCCATGTCACCGGCCGCGTAGATCCCGGGCACCGACGTCTCCAGCTGGGCGCTGCAGCGCACGCCCCCGAGCTCGCCGAGCTCCAGACCGGTCTTGCGCGCGAGCATGACGTCGGGCATCGCGCCCACCCCGGCGACGACCATGTCGCACGGCAGCGTCTTGCCGCCCTTGGTCACCACGCTGCTCACGCGCGCGTCGTCGCCCTCGCCTGTTCCCTCGAAGCGATCGATCTCGTCCTCGCCGACGACCTCGATGCCGCGATCGGTCAGCTGCTGCATGAAGAAGCGCCCGGCCTGTGGCCCGAAGGCGCGCTCGAGGGTCACCGCCTCCTGCATGACGATCGTGCACTTCAGGCCCAGGCTGGTGAGCGAGGCCGCGACCTCGCAGCCGATGTAGCTGCCGCCGACGAGCACCACCCGCTCGGACTTCTCGGCGTCGCTGCGGATCGCGTCGGCGTTGCCCAGCGCACGCAGGTAGTGGATGCCGTCCAGGCCCGACCCGTCGACGTTCAGGCGGCGCACCATCGCCCCGGTGGCGACCAGCGCGGTGCCGAACTTGACCTCTTCCTTGTTGGAGAGCTTCGCCACGCGCGCATCGGCGTCGATGCTCATGACGCTCGTGCGCAGCATCAGCTCGACGTCGTTCTGCTCCCACCAGTCGGCGGGAAGCACGAGCGCCTGCTCGCGGGTCTCGGTCCCCCGCAGGTAGCCCTTCGAGCACGGCGGGCGATGGTAGGGCGCGTCGAGCTCGCGTCCGACGAGCAGCATCGATCCGTCGGCGCCGCCGTCGCGCAGCTCGCGGGCGGCGCTCGCCGAGGCGATGCCGCCGCCGACCAGCAGATGCTCGACCTCCCGTACGGCCACGCGCGGATGCTATGGCACGAGCGCCGGGGGCGCGCCGCGGCGCTCAGTCGTAGACGTCGACGAGCGTGCCGACCGGGGTGTACGGGTACACCCCTCCGGCGGTCGCGGGCGGCATCTCCACGCAGCCGAGGCTCTGGGGGAAGCCGTAGGAGGCGCGAATGAAGCCGTGCAGCGCGTCGCCACCGTTGAAGTAGCTGATCCAGGGGATGCCCGGATCGCTGTAGGTGCTGCCGTCGGGGTTGGTACCGCTCATCGTCCCTACGGGGATGTGCTCGTAGACCGGGAAGACGCCGTTGGCGGTCGGCGCGGAGGCGATGCCGGTGTTGACCGCGGTGGTCAAGGCGATTCCGCCGTCGTGCCAGAGATGCAGCGTCTCGCTCGCCTGGGAGACCATCACGAAGGTGTAGCCGGCGAAGCTCGAGCGCTGATGGGCGTCCTGAGCATGGATCAGCGCCTGCCAGACCGCCGCGCTGAGGATCCCGTCGTCGGTCATGTCGTGGTCGTTCTCGAAGGCCATGATCGCGCCGCGCGCGACGACGTTGTCGGCCACTCCCGGCTGCCAGAGGCTGGTGAGCGCCGACGGCGTGTTGTCGTAGCGCCGGACGAAGTGGCCGTGGGGCGGGCGGATCGCGGCGTCGACCTGGGCCGTCGCGGTGTGCGCGATCTCCGCGCCGGTGGAGTGCCACCGGTAGGGCAGGTAGCCGAGCTGCGCGAGGATCTGATCGGCCCGCAGCGGCGAGCCGGCGGGCACGGTCCACGTCACGCGGCTGCTGCTCGACGCGCCGGACTGGCCGGCGGCGAGCAGGCGCACGGTGTTCGGGAGCGCCACGCCGACGGTCGAGCCCAGCGGGAAGCCATAGCCCTCGGGGCGGAACTCGAGCGTGCGCTCGTTGATCGTCAGCCAGCGGCCGGCCGTGGCCGGGAAGATCGTCGGCTTCGCCGACCCGATCGCCTGGCTGACCGGCTCGGAGAACGAGAGCACGATCGGCGTGGTCGGCGTGATGTGGGCTCCCGGCGTCGGACTGACCACCGCGCTCGCGCGGCCGCCGGCCGGGAACCAGCTCACGAGCGTCGGATTGAGCTTCTCCCACGTGCGCGGCGCCGCGGCGACCTCGTAGGTGCCGGCGAGCGACCCGCGCTCGAGGCTGACCTGGCTGACCGGGTTGGCGAGCACCTTGCCGTGCAGCTGGTGCCCGGGCGGCCCGTAGGCGAGCAGCTGGATCGCGCCGTCGAAGCTCAGCTGGACCCGCTCGCCCGTGCCGAGGGTCAGGTAGTGCTGCAGCAGTGTGATGCCGGGCGTCGTGAGCGTCGCGTGGACGTGCTCGGTCTTCCCCGAGAGCCAGGAGAGCCAGCCCGGTCGCCGGACGGTCGCCTCGACGGTCAGCTGCTCGCCGGGCGACAGCAGCACCTGCGGCCAGATCTTGCCGCCGCGCACCGACGTCGGAATGACCTGCCCGTTGCGCGTGGCGACGGTGACGCCCTCGAGCGTCCCCCCGCCGACCGGCATCTTGATGCTCGCCAGCGCGCTCGTGTCAGCCGAGATCTTGGCATGGGAACCGACGAGCACAATCGCGGCCACGCCCAATGCCACGACGACGCCCACTAACACGCACAGCAAGCCTTTTAGCCAGCTCAGCCCCACGATCGGCTCCGGATAGTAGCCCCTCGGACCCCCCGGTGCGGCATTTCTTCGGTCATGGTTCCAGACGGCCCACCCGCAGCTTGCCGCCGGGCCCGGGTAAGAGGGTCAGCAGGACCGCGTCGCGCTCCGGGCCGCCCCGCAGCTCGGCGATGACCGACCAGCCGCCGCGTGTCTCGTACGCGGTCAGCCGCGTCGGTGCCTCGAGCGCCGGATACAGGCCGGGCACCGGAGCCGGCGGGCGGGCGACCAGCCAGCGGGCGAGCGCCGGGCTCGCCGTGTCGGCGAGCAGCGCTCGCGCGCGCCGGGGCGAGGCGCCGACCTGGAGCAGCGCCCAGCCGACGAGGAACTCCCGGGTGATGAGGAGCACCGGCGCCGCGCGGGCGCCGATGAGCCTCGCGGGGGCCGCGCGGGCCTGGCCAGCGGCATTGCTCGCCGCCGGCGGCGTGGCCGGTGGCGGCGGCGCGGTTGCGGCCGGAGCCGCCGCGATGACCGTCGGCACCGGCGGCCGCGGGCGGGCGGGCGGACGAGGCGGTGGGCGCCGATGACCCGGCGCCGTGACGATCAGCGCGAGCGCGATGCCGGCGAGCCCGCCGAGCGGCGCCGCCGTCCTCACAGCCCCGGCGGGTGACGCACGGCCCAGTGCGCCCAGGTCGGAATCGTCGGGAAGATGCGCCAGCGCGGGCCGCTCTGGTCGCGATTGGGGCCGATGTCGGTGCCGTTGTAGCTGGTGTCCAACCTCAGTCCGGCGATCGTCATGAACACGTGCGGGGTCGGCAGGACCGTCGCGTAGATGGTCACCCAGCGGCCCGGTCCTGGCCGCCCCCAGTCGACATAGCTCTGCGCGAGCGGATTCTCGTCCACGATCTCGTTGAGGGAGCGCACGCCCCCAGCCCACAGCACGTAGTTCACCGTCGAGGAACAGTCCTCGGCGCTCGCGCCGACCGGGTCCGGGTGTCCCTGTGGGCCGTAGGGCAGGTCCTGCAGCGCGTTGCCGGCGGCGATCATCGACTTCACGGCGGCCGGGGCGTCGGCCGGGGCCAGGGCCACGTGCCCGTTGTCAGGCATCAGCGTCGCCCGGCTCGACTCGGTGAGCGGCGCCGGCGCGATCGTCGTGAACGAGCCCTGCGCCGCCGCGCCGACCCGATAGCGCGCCGCCCACTGCAGGACGAGGTCCACGTACCACTCGGCGTGGTTGTAGGCGAAGATCGCCTGCCGGTAGTTGCCCGGTGCGCCGGAGGCGCGCAGGTAGTTGGCCATCGAGTAGATCGCGTCGGCGGGGTTCCAGCGGTCCGGGACGCCGCGCCCGGTCGGGGTCACCCCGTACTCGCTCCAGGTCGAGGCCAGGAACTGCGCCGGCCCGCCGGCTCCGGCGCTGTTGACGGCCCCCTCCTGCGTGCACGACGGCGCCGGGTCGCGCCCGTCATCGCACTCGACCCTGGCGATCCCCGCGAGGATCGTCCAGTCCAACCCGTAGCGCTGGGCGGCGGCGAGGAACAGCCGCAGGTACAGCGGCGGGATGTCGGCGATCGCGAACGCCGAGACCCCGAACGGACTGTCCGCCGGCGGGGACGGCGCGGGACCCAAGCCGAGCAGCAGTGCGCCGGCGCAGAGGACTGCGAGCGCGAGCGTGGCGGACAGGAGCGTGCTCACCGCCGCGGCAACCGGATGGCGAACGGCGCGGACGCTGGCGCTCACGGCGGCGTGCGATCGGGGTCCTGGCCACGCTGGCGGCGGATTGCGTCGCCGAACTGGCGCTCGCGGCGTAGCACGGCCGAGTCACGGCGGCGCACCTCGGCGGAGCGCTCGCGCGAGGGCGAGGGCGAGTCGGCGGGCCGCGACGCGGTCCGGGCGCCGGTCGCGGGATGGCGTCCGAGCGTGTCCATCCCGCGCCGACGGGCGTCGAGTTCGCGGTCGATCCGCGCGCGCATCGCCAGCCGCTCGGGCGGGTCGGCGCGCCGGTATTCGGCACGCTCGACGCCGATCAACGGAGCGATCGCCTCGTAGTCGCGCCGGCGATGGGCCGGGGCATGGACGTCCTGTGCCTCCCCGCGCGGCAGCTGCGCCTGGCGGTCCAGGACGCGGCGGCGCTCGTCGAGTTGCTGCTCGCGCAGCCGCCCGCCGCCCGGAAGGCGCGCGCGCCGGCCGGTGTCGCGGCGGGCGCGGGCGGCCTCGAGCTCGGATTCGCGCTCGGCGATCGAGCGCCCGAGCCGCTCGCCGCGGTCGCGCAGCCGTAGCTCCTGCCGGCGGTCGCCGGCGAGCCGCGCCTTCTCTCGCTCATCCTCGATGTCCTTCAGGCGCGCGGTGTCGCCGGCGAGCCCGGCGCGCTCGCCCCGACCGCGACGCGCCTCGTGGACCGCGCCGCGGTGGTCGTGGGCCAGGCTCTCCCCCTCCTGCCCGCGGTATGCCTTGGCCGTCTCGATTCGCCGCTGCTCGGGCGCCTGCGCTGGCCGCGGCAGCGCGGGCGGCGGCGCGTGGTCGCGGCGCCGAGCGAACGGTCGGGCGGCGAGCGAGAGATCACGGGCTCGGCGCAGGGGCGCGATCCGCACCGGGCGGGATTCGCGATCGCGCTGGCCGAGGGTCGTGAACTCGAGCAGCTGGTGGCGGTGGTGGTAGACGATCCACCAGAACGCGGCGCTCAGCAGCCACTGCGTCCACCAGCCGAGCGTGCCCAGACTGGACAGGACGCCGTAGACGAGCAGGATGACCCCGAGCAGGAGCGAGTACAGGAGCTTGGCCAGCACGGCGCCGAGCAGGCGCAGCGCCCAGCGGCGAAACGCGCCGCGGCCGCCCTCACCGAGTGCCGGCGCGAGCACGGCGACCGGCGCGAGCAGCAGGTAGACCAGCGTGCAGACCGCCGCGCCGAGCAGCCGCAGGGTGATGAAGCCCAGCAGGGCGAGCATCCCCAGCGATCCGGCGATGATGAACAGCAGGCCGCCGGCGCGCGACCAAATGCCCGACTCGGTGCGGAACACCGCCTCCGACGCGGTCGCGCCGTGGCAGCGGGAGGTGTTCGAAGCGCCGCACAGGACCGCGAGCAGCGAGCGCGGGTTGTTGATCGAGTTGCGCACCGGACCGTTGGCCGGGAAGGCGAGGAACAGCTGGCCGTTGGTGCGGGCGCCGTGGACCAGCGCCGCGTCCTGGGGATCGACGAGCGAGCCCGCCGAGGAGCTCGTCTCGGCGGCCCAGTGCTCGGCCGCCGCACGCAGCGGCGCGTCGAGCTGCGCCGGGTCCTGGCACCAGTCGACCTCGCCGAACTCCATGTAGCACCAGGGCGCCCGCACGGCGCTGTCGAACAGCCCCTGCAGCGCGTCGTCGAAGCTGCTCTCGGCGTGGTTGGGGTCACCCGAGATGACCGCGCCGAGCGTGCCCAGGCTCGCCGAGTTCACCAGCGCGCTCGCCTGGCCGACGGTGCCGACCGGGTCGACGATCACCCACAGCCCGGCGGCGATCATCGCGAGGACGAGCACCGCCTCGCCCACGGTCTGGGCCACGCGCCGGCGCACGAGGCCGTGGTAGGCGGCGATCACGGCCGCCACGGCGAGCACCGTGACCAGCCACGGTTGGGTGATCGTCGCCTGGGCCGAGCGCAGCGCACCGGCCACCTGTCCCATCGTTGCGTCGTCGAGCAGGTTCAGCGAGAAACACCACTCCAGCGCGACGATGACGCCGTGCACGAGCCACAGCAGCGCCGTCCACACCGGCGTGAGCACGAGGTCCTCGAAGATCGAGTCCACGTCGCCGGTGAGATCGGTGATGCCGGTGTTGATGTGGACGTCGAAGGCGTAGTCGTCGATCGGCTCGGGCGCCGCGGTGAAGCCCGACGCCCGGCAGTTGGCCGCGCTGCTCGGGCTCAGGTCGGCCGGCGCGCCCTCGCACTCCGGGCTACCGAGTCCGTTGGCCACGAGAGGGTCGCCGCCCGAGCCGGTGGCCTGGCCAGCGGCGGGGTCGCTGGTGGGCGGGGTCGTCGGGGCCGTCGGCAGCACGGACGGGGCGGTCGGCGTTCCACTAGGGTCGGCGGTGGTGAGGCGGGCGCTCGCGGCAGGCGCGCCGAGGGCGAGCGCGATCGCCGCGGCCACCAGGGCGACCGCGCGCCGGTCAGGC
>DATAWZ010000005.1:0-10425 GCA_036266975.1 Solirubrobacteraceae bacterium | reverse complement strand
GTCCTCGGGAGCCGAAATAGCGCTGCTATTCCGGCCCCCTGCGTCCTGGCCATGCTCGATTTTCGCTCGCGAATCGACGACCGGATTTACAGGAGGCACCACTAGGCGGTGCTCTCGACGGCCGGTTCCCTCGGCTGACGGTTGATCGCGCGCAGCATCATCGCGAACATCACCCAGAACCATCCGGCGAAGGCCGCGAAGCCCAGCCAGAAGGGCCAGAACCCCTCCCAGGAGAACGCGCCGCTGTGGTAGAAGATCATCGGGGCGGCGGGCAGGAACAGGGCGGCCATCGCGAGCTCGAACCATCCGACCCACTTCGGGTAGACGGGGTCATCGCTGGTGTCCATGAGCACCGCGAGCGCGACGGGCACGTACTCGCCCAGCACGAACGAGAACGGCCACACGAAGATCGTCCACGCCAGGTCGTTCAGGCCCTGCGTCACCGCCGGCGAGCGGTCCGGGCGGAACGCGGCGACCGAGACGAGGATCGTCATGCCGGTGAAGATCATCACGACGAACAGCCCGCAGGCGAGCTGGGTGTAGGCGAACGGCGCGAGCTTGGGGTTGCTGCGGATCAGCTGGTAGGTGATCAGCGCCACGAACGGCACCATGAACGGCGCCGCGCACAGGCAGATCGTCATCCCCGCGCGGATCTGGTTCTGATGGTCGCGGTAGAACAGCGCGATGTGCTGGGCGCTGTCGTTGGCCGAGGGCGGCGGCAGCAGGCCGGCGACGAACCAGTAGCCGACCATGAACAGGATCAGGAAGACCGGCCCGCACCACGCACATATGAGCTGAACACGCCGTTCCACGACTTGGGTCCTCCTCCCGGATCCCGGCCGGGCGGTTTCTAACACCGCGTCGGTACGCGCGTCAACCCACGCCGGGCTCCCGCTTATCCTGCGGTCCAATGGAGCTGCGCGAGGCGACCGTGCCGGTCACGAGCACGATGAAGTCGGTGTCGACCCGTGCGTGGCGGCGTGGGAGCCGCCTCGAACACGCTGATCTCGTGCCGCTCGTGCGAGCGGTGAGCGGCGACGAGGCCGGACACACCCGCACCCACGATGGCGATCTGCGCGGCGGGCGTCGGGGTGGGAGAGCGGAAACCGGTCAGCGCGTGGTGGGCCCAGAGCAGTAACCCGGGCGCCTTGCGAGGGGAGGGCGGCTGATCCCGTTGCGAGCGTGCGCGCCGTCCGGATCACCCACCGGTCCGGCGAGTGATGCGCGTCATTGGAGGATCCGGGCTGGCCGGCGTCGAATAGTGGCGCCGATGAAGCGAGCCACTGAGACCGAGCGTCCCACCACGGGCGAGCTGCGCCCGGGTCGCACGCGCGGCGAGCATCCCCGCAGCACCCCCGCCCGGGCGGCCACCGCCGCCAGCGTGGGAGCCACCGCCGTCGCGCCCACCGAGGGCGCCGCCGACCACCAGAGCCTGTCCAGCTACATCCAGGCGCGCTTCGAGGAGTGCTCGCGCTCCCAGAAGGACGTCGCCCAGTACATCGTCGACCACCTCGACGAGGCCGCCTTCCAGACCGCCGAGGAGCTCGCCCGCCGGGCGAACACCTCGAGCTCGACCGTCGTGCGCTTCTCCCAGGCGCTCGGCTTCGAGGGCTTCCCCGAGCTCCAGGCCGCCGCCCGCGAGGAGTACCGGCGCATCCACGCCCGCCCGGGAATCGCCGGCGGCTCGGCGCCGCTGTTCTCGCTCGATCAGAACGAGTTCGAAACCGCGATCGCCGCCGACCATCTCAACGTCGAGGACACCGCCCGCAAGCTCTCGCGCTCGACCGTGGAGGCGCTGGTGGAGGCGATCGCCTCGGCCGACAAGGTGCTGGTCGCCGGGACCGACCAGATGGCCTTCTTCGCCAGCTACCTGCGCCACCTGCTCATGCTGCTCGACCTGCGCGTCGAGGTCGTCGCGAGCCCCTCCCAGGAGGCGCTCGGCCGGCTCGGGCGCATCGACGACCGCACGCTGGTGATCGGGCTGTCCGCCGGGCGCCCGCACCCGCTGGTCGTGCGCGCGATGAAGCTCGCCCGCCACCGCAAGGCGCGCACCGCGGCGATCACCGACGCGACGCTCTCCGAGGTGGCCAAGCTGGCCCACCTGCGCCTGTACTACTCCTCCAACAGCCCCGCCTACGTGCGCTCACACACCGCGCTGCTGTCGATCATCCAGGGCCTCGCCTACGGCGTGTACTCCCGCGACAGCGCGCAGTACGAGGACCGCATCAAGGCCTTCCGCCTGAAGTAGCCGCCCCCGGGCGCGCGATCCACCCGGCTGACGGAGCGCCCCCCCGGGGGCGTGACCGACCGCACTGACGGAGCGCCCCCCCGGGGCGCGACCGACCGCAGATACACTCCGGGGAATGCACGAGGAAGCCACGTTCCGCGTCAAGAGCGGGCTCGCCGAGATGCTCAAAGGCGGCGTGATCATGGACGTCGTCACCGCCGAGCAGGCGCGCGTGGCCGAGGAGGCGGGCGCCGCCGCGGTCATGGCCCTCGAGCGGGTGCCGGCCGACATCCGCCGCGACGGCGGGGTCGCGCGAATGTCCGACCCGGACATGATCACCGCGATCCAGCAGGCGGTCAGCATCCCGGTGATGGCCAAGGCGCGGATCGGGCACTTCGCCGAAGCCCAGGTGCTGCAGGCGCTCGACGTCGACTACATCGACGAGTCCGAGGTGCTCACGCCCGCCGACGAGGTCAACCACATCGACAAGTGGGCGTTCAAGGTGCCGTTCGTATGCGGCGCGACCGACCTCGGCGAGGCGCTGCGACGCATCTCCGAGGGGGCGGCGATGATCCGCTCCAAGGGCGAGGCGGGCACCGGCGACATCGTCGAGGCCGTCCGTCACCTGCGCTCGATCACCGCGGAGATCCGTCGTCTGACCCAGCTCGCTCCGGGCGAGCTGCCCGCGGCGGCCAAGGCGCTCGGCGCGCCGCTGGATCTCGTGCGCGGCGTTGCCGCCGAGGGACGGCTGCCCGTCGTGCTCTTCTGCGCCGGGGGCATCGCCACGCCCGCCGACACCTCGCTGGTCATGCAGCTCGGCGCGCAGGGAGTCTTCGTCGGGTCCGGTGTCTTCAAGTCCGAGCATCCGACCGCGCGCGCGCGGGCGATCGTGCAGGCCACGACGCACTTCCATGACCCCGAGCGGATCGCCGAGGCCTCCCGCGGCCTGGGCAGCGCGATGGTCAGCCTCGAGTCGGCCAAGCTCGAGGAGGGCAAGCTTCTCGCCCACCGCGGGTGGTGAGCGCCCCGGAGGGCCCGCTCGTCGGCGTGCTCGCGCTGCAGGGCGACTTCGAGGCCCACGAGCGCACGCTGGACTCGCTGGGCGCCCGCCCGCGGCTGGTGCGCACGCGGGAGGATCTGCTCGGCCTGGAGGCGCTCGTGCTGCCCGGAGGCGAGAGCACGACGATGTCGCTGGGGATCGAGCGCGAGCGGCTCGCCGGGCCGCTCCGCGAGCTGATCGCCGCCGGCACGCCCGTGCTCGGGACGTGCGCGGGCCTGATCATGCTCGACCGCGAGCACCTGGGGGCGATGGACATCCGCGCCGAGCGCAACGCCTTCGGCCGCCAGTCGCGCAGCTTCGAGACCGACGTCGAGCTCGCCGGCATCGCGGGCGGGCCGGTGCACGCGGTGTTCATCCGCGCTCCCTGGATCGCCGAGCACGGGACCGACGTCGAGGTCCTCGGCACGGTCGACGGGCACGCCGTCGCGGCCCGCCAGCGGCGGATCCTCGTCGTCGCCTTCCACCCCGAGCTCAGCGGCGAGCGGCGGCTGCATCAGTGGCTGCTCGACCAGGTGCAGCTCGCGCCGGTCCTGCCGGATTCGGCGCTTCCGGGTTAGTTGCCGGGCTGAAAGCCGCTGCTCGGCGTCGTGCTCGTCGGCGTGACCTCGGTCGCGGTCCCGACCGCCTGCACAGTCGTGGGCGAAGGCACGGAGGGCTTCTTCTCGACGGTCGGCGTGGTGGTCGCGGCGGGCGGCGGCGTCTGGGCCGGCGGCGGGGTGATGGCCGGCGTCGTCGCGGTGCTCACCGGCGTCGAGACGGGCGGGGTCGCGGCCACGCTCGGCGTGCTCGCCACGTGATGCCGTACTCCGATCGGGGGAGGAGATGGGGTGTGATGAGCCACCCGGCGATGTCGTGCGGGAGGGGCGGCGCGGGGGTGCCGGGCCGGGGTCGACGGGGCGACGGCGGCGATGCGCGGGGCCGTCGTGATCGGCGTGGACGCGTGGGCGGCGGGCATCGCGCTGTGGGAGGTCGAGAACGCCCCGCCGGCGAGCAGCGCGAGCACCAGGGCGCCGACGAGGACCAGGCCGGGCAGCAGCAGGCGCAGCGCGGGATGCTCGGGCCGAGCGCCCGTCGAGGAGATCAGCGGCGAGGCCGGCGGGCGCCGGGAGGTGCGCGGCAGCGGGCTCCCGGACCGCCGGCCGGTGATCCGGCTGCGCCGGCTGGAGCCGAGCAGCGCCTCGCCCACGATCGCGCCGCCGCCCTCGAGCGCGGGCATGCCCATCGTGCGGTCGGGGTCGGTCTGAAGGGGGATCTCGCCGGTGGCGGCCCACGGCGGCTGCGGGCGCTCGAAGTCGCTCCTCGCCGGCTCGGCGTCCGCCTCGGGCAGCGACCACTCCTGTGTGAGCTCGCCCACGGGCTCGGGCTCCAGGACGGCCTCGTGCTCGACGGGGCGTTCGGACGCCTCGGCGATGGGCTCGGGCTCGGGGGCGGGGAGGGAGTGCTCGTCGGTCGCCGACTCGGGCTCGGGCGGGACGCCGCCGTTCACGCTGGCCGGCGGTCCATCATCGACGAGGACGACGTGCTCGGCCGCGCCAACCACGCCGGGGACGGGATCGATCGCCGCGAACTCCTCGCTCGGGCCGTCCGGCCCCGGCTCGTCCCGGGGCGGGGGCGCGGGTTCGTCATCGAGCCGCTCGGGGCCGCTGCCGTTCCAGGACAGCGCCGCGGGCGCGACCGGGGCGGCCGCGAGCAGGGCGGTGACGAGCGCGTCGACCACCGCGCTCGGCAGCCGGCGGTCGGGGGGGTCCGCGTACAGACGCTCGGCGGCCAGGAAGCGCTGATGGGCGACCTCGCAGTGTGCGCAGCGGGCCAGATGGCTGCCGAGGCGGCCCTCGTCGCCCGAGGTGAGCTGGCCCTCGGCGTGGGCGACGAGCAGCTCGGCCACCAGCGTGCAGGGCCCCGGCCCACGCGCGGCCAGGCGCCCCAGGCCGGTCGGCGGTGGGGGCGCGGGGGCGCGCTCGGCCGCCGCTCGGCGGGTGGTCGAGCGCAGGAGGCGGTCGGGATCCAGGGCATCGGTCGCGCCGGCGCGCGCGACGACCTGGGCCCGGAAGGTCGCCAACGCGACGCCGGCCGCCTGGGTCGCGGTGCCCGGACGGCAGACCAGCTCGCAATAGCCGAGGACGGCCGCGCCGCGCCGGGCCACCAGGGCCCGGAGCGTCGCGTCGTCACCTCGGATCACGCCCGCGGGCGTGACGGTTTCCGGCGGGGAGGTCGCCATGGATGAACAGCGTACGAAGTAGGGACCGATGAGCCACGCTGTGCAGCGTATTCCTGCGCCGCGTGCGCGCCAGCATGAATTATTCACAGCTGTGCCGCAAGGTTCCCCGACTCCGCGTGGGCTGGCCATCCTGGTCGACCGCTATCCGGTGCTCAGCGAGACGTTCGTGCGCGAGGAGGCCGCGGCGCTCGCCCGTGCCGGCGTCGCCGTGCGCATCGAGGCGATCGCGCCCGGGAACGGGGCGCTCGAGCCGATTCCCGGGGTCGGGGTCAGCGTACGGACGCAGGACAGCCCCCTACGGCGCCTGCGCGACCTGCTGTGGCTGCTCGGCCGCCACCCGCGGCCCTGCGCCCGGGACCTGCGCGCCCGGGCCCGCTGGCGGCGCGAGGAGCCGCCTGTGCCCCTGCGCGAGCTGGCGCCGGTGGCGCGCCGGATCGCGGCTCGCCCGGGCGAGCACATCCACGCCCACTTCCTCGCCGGCGCGGCGCTCGACGCCCAGCGGATCGGGGCGCTCCTGGAGCGGCCGCACAGCGTGACCGCCCACGCGTATGACATCTGGCTGACACCGCGCAACCTGCACGAGAAGCTGCGCCGCGCCGCGATCATCTCGACCGGCTGCGACTACAACGTCCGCGGCCTGCGGGAGATCGAGCCCCCCGCCGGCGATCGAGTCCACCGGATCGTGATGGGCGTCGACGCGCGCGCCTTTCAGCGCCGCGCGCCGGTGGCCGGCCGGGCCCGCGTGCTCGCCGTCGGGCGCCTGGTCGAGAAGAAGGGCTTCGACGTCCTGTTGCGCGCCGCGGCGCGGCTGCCGGCGCTCGAACGCGTGGAGATCGTGGGAGAGGGGCCCGAGCGCGGGCGCCTGGAGCGCCTGGTGGGCGACCTGGGCCTGGACGGGCGCGTGCGGCTCCTCGGGGCGCTCGCGCCCGCGCAGGTCCGCGAGCGCATGCTCGAGGCGGACGTGCTCGCCGCGCCGTCTGTGGTGGCGGCCGACGGCGACCGGGACTCGATGCCGGTGGTGGTCAAGGAGGCGATGGCGCTCGAGCTGCTCGTGGCCGCGAGCGCGGAGGTCGGGCTCCCGGAGTGCGTGCGCCCGCCCTGGGGGCGGCTGGCCCCGCCCCGCGATGACGCCGCGCTCGCCGCGGCGCTCGCCGAGCTGATCGCCCTCGAGCTCCCCGCGCGACGCGCCGCGGGCGCCGCGGGTCGACGCTGGGTGATCGAGCACGCCGACCCCGACCGTGAGGCGCGCCGGCTGCTCGCGCTCCTGGCCGGCGTGGGAGACTGGCGGTGATGCGGATCGCCGTCTCGGCCGACGAGGCTGTGGGGATCGCGCCGCTGCTCGTCGCCGAGCTGCGCCGCCGCGGTCACGAGGTCAGCGGGCACGGCGCGCTCGCGGAGGGAGACCGCCGCGACTGGGCGTGGGCGAGCGAGGCCGCGGCGCGCGAGGTTGCCGACGGTCGGGCCGAGCAGGCGATCGTGTGCTGCTGGACCGGGACGGGGGCGAGCATCGCCGCCAACAAGCTGTTGGGGATCCGCGCCGCGCTGTGCGGGGACGCGCCCACGGCGCACGGTGCGCGCCGCTGGAACGACGCCAACGTGCTCGCGCTGAGCCTTCGCAGCACCTCCGAGGCGGTCCTCGGCGAGATCCTCGACGCCTGGTTTTCGACGGCTCCCAGCGAGGATCCGGACGACCAAGCGAACATTCATCGCTTGGACCTCATCCAACCTGGGTAGATTAGTGTGTGTGTACCGAGTGCTCGCGCTCGCGTGCCTCGTCGCTGCCTCCCTGGCCGGCTGCGGCGGAAATACGCACAACGAGACGAGACCGGATGTCGCCACCGCGACGGCGGCCGGAGCCTACCCGGCCGCCGCGGTGCGCAACTTCAACGTGAGTTGCGTGCGTGAGGCCACCGCGCACGTCTCCAAGTCGATCGCCAGCCGCTACTGCACCGAGACCCTCGCGTGCATCGAGCGGCACCTGTCGTTCGCGTCCTTCCAGCGCACCGAGAACGACCTGATCGCGGGCCGCACCAACCCAGGCATGGCCGAGCTGGACGCATGCGCGACCAGCGTCAACAAGAGTCTGGGGCTCAGCTCGGCGCCAGCGCCTCGAACTCGGTGAGCTCCTCGCCCGCGATCTCGCGGGCTCGCCCGTCGGCGACGAGCAGGTCGAGGTGCCCGATGACCTCCGAGAGCGTGAGGTAGGCCTGGGTCAGGGCCACGCGGCCCCACATCGTGGTGGCGATCGCGTGGGCGGTCATCGGCCCGTGCTCGAGCAGGATCCCGTGGATCTTCTCGGCGCGCCGCTCGTGCATGTCCAGGCGCTCGGCGATCAGCGCCCGGTGATCGGTGATCGGAGGGCCGTGGCCGCCGAGCACGACGGTTGCGTCCAGCTCCGCCGAGCGCTTCATCGAGTCGATGTAGGTCATCAGCGCCCGCGGCCGGGGCACGTCGAGCTCCTCGTCGGCGTCGAGCGGGCGCGTGATCACCGGGTTCGAGGAGATCCGCCCGAGCAGGTGATCGCCGGCGAGCAGCAGGTCGTGCTCGGGGTCGTGGAAGACGATGTCCGACGGACTGTGCCCGGGGCGGTGGTAGACGTACAGCCGCCGGCCGGCGAGCTCGACCACGTCGCCGTCGAGCAGCGGACGCGTGACGTGGACGTGGCTGCCGAACGCCCGGGCCATCGCGGTGACCGCCCGCAACGCGGTCGTGACCTCGCGCGAGACCCCGTGCCGGAGCATGATGTTCACCGCGAAGCGATCGTCGAGCTCCATCTGGTCGTGGAAGCGGTCCAGCCAATTGCCGAGCGGGCCAAAGGCGGCGACCTCGGCGTCGCAGCGGCGCGCGAGCACGTCGGCCAGCCCGAGATGGTCGGCGTGCTGGTGGGTGATGATCAGCAGCTTCAGGTCGGCGAACGCGTGTCCACGCTCGGCCAGGCCGCGCTCGAGGACGTCGAGCGAGAGCGCCGAGTTGGGCCCGCTGTCGATCAGCGTGAGCGGCTCGTCCTCGATCAGGTAGGCGTTCATCGGCCCGACGGCGAACGGCGTCGGCACCGGGTAGCGGAAGACGCCCCGCTCGGCCGCGAAGCGCAGGGCGTCGTCGTCGTTCACGTGCGGCGGATGAGGTCGAGGATCTCGTCGCGGCGGCGCTCCATGTCCGCCCGGGACACGAGCGATTCCAGGCACAGCCGCAGCAGCGGCTCGGTGTTGGAGGGGCGCACGTTGAAGTGCCAGTCGTCGTAGTCGACCGAGATCCCGTCGAGCCGCTGCTGGCGCGCGCCGGCGTAGCTCGCGGCGATCTCCTCCATCTTGGCCTGCTGGTCGGCGACCTGCGAGTTGATCTCGCCGGAGATGAAGTAGCGCGAGCGCAGCGGCGCGAGCAGCTCGGACATCCTCGTGCCCTCCTGGGAGAGCTTCTCGAGGATCAGCAGCGCCGGGATCGTGCCCGAGTCGGCGCAATAGAAGTCGTGGAAGTAGTAGTGCCCGGAGACCTCGCCGCCGAACAGCGAGCCCTCCTTGCGCATCCGGCCCTTGAAGAACGCGTGGCCGACGCGGTTGATGTAGGGCGTGCCGCCCGCCGCGGTCACGGTGTCCGGGACCGCGCGGCTGGCGCGCACGTCGTACAGGATCGCCCCGCCCGGATGCTTGGCCAGCAGGGACTGCGCGAGCAGGGCGGTCAGGAAGTCCCCGTCGACGAACTCGCCGTGCTCGTCGATGAAGAAGCAGCGGTCGGCGTCCCCGTCCCAGGCGATCCCCAGGTCGGCGCCGCTCTCGCGCACCTTGGCGATGATGAGCTCGCGGTTCTCGGGCAGCAGCGGGTTGGGCTCGTGGTCGGGGAAGTTGCCGTCCGGCGTCCAGTAGGTCTCGATCGGCTCGAGCCCGATCTGGCGCAGCAGCGGCCCGACCATCGGCCCGGCCATCCCGTTTCCGCCGTCGACGACGACGCGCAGCGGCCGGATCGACCCCGGGTCGATGAAGCGCAGCGCGGCCTGCTGGAAGCCCTCGTAGACGTCGACGTCCTCGCTCGCGCCGCCGCCGGGCGGGTCGGGCAGGCCCTCCTCGATCAGCCGGCGGATGTCCTGGATGCCGCTCTCCCCGGACAGCGCCAGCGCGCCCTTGCCCACGAGCTTGGCTCCCGTATAGGCCTTCGGGTTGTGCGAGGCGGTGCACATCAGCCCGCCGTCCAGGTCGCGCGAGCCGACCAGGAAATAGAGCATCTCGGTGCCGACCTGGCCGGCGTCGAGCACGTGAGCGCCCTCGGCGCGCATCCCCTCGCGGTAGCGGTCGGCGAGCGCCGGCGCGGTCAGGCGCATGTCACGCCCGAGGCCGACCTGCAGCTCGGAGCTCGGCGTGCCCGCCGCAGTGGCCAGGACGCGGACGAATGCGCGTCCGACCAGGTAGGCCACGTCCTCGTCGATCTGCTCGCCGTACAGGCCGCGGACGTCGTAGGCCTTGAAGATCCCGGGGTCGACGATCGTGGGCACGGCCGGCATCCTAGTGGCGCGCTCGCGCGCAGTCCGGCCGCGGCGGCCTACGCGAACGGGCCGGGGCCGATGTGGTAGACGTGGAACACGCCGTTGTTGAAGATCGGCTCCACGTGGGCCAGGCAGCGCAGGGCGGGGGAGGGGGTCACCAGCGAGAGGATCACGCTGGGCAGAACCTGCGCGACGACCCAGCCCTGCTCGGCCTGGAAGATCACGTCGTGGCAGTTCTCGCCGGTCGTCACCAGTCCGACGGGATGGCGCAGCGAGTCGCCGGCGAGCGGGCCGATCATGTCGAAGGCGACGAAGATCGGCGCGTCGCCGTGGACCCACGCCGGCTGGCTGGCGAAATAAAGCTCCACCGGCGCGGCGTAGGTCGTGAAGTGGTGGGCGTTGCGCTGGACGTAGTTGGGCGCCTCGCGGGCCACGAACGCGATCGT
>DATAWZ010000004.1:0-23594 GCA_036266975.1 Solirubrobacteraceae bacterium | reverse complement strand
TCGTCGATTCGCGAGCGAAAATCGAGCATGGCCAGGACGCAGGGAGCCGGAATAGCAGCGCTATTTCGGCTCCCGAGGACGCCGCCAGGCGAAGATTTGCAGCCGCGAAGCGGGAGCGGATTTACAGGAGGTGCCACTAGTCCGAGCAGCCGCCGGTCTGTGCGCCCGAGATCTTCGTGCCGGTGGGCGCGGGCGGGCGCGCCACCGAGACCGCCATGCCCGCATGGGTGCGCCAGCTGACGGTCGTCGCGGTGAGCGCGATCGATTGGTAGGCCAGCCCGCCGCTCGCGGCGGTCGACACGACCACCGGCGGGCCGAGCCGGTAGCTCGAGTCATAGGCGCTCGCCCGCGGGTCGAGCAGGCCGACGACCTGGCAGCTCGAGCCGGCGATGAAGGCGATCGCCCCGTCGGCGCCGATCGAGTAGGCGATCGGGCCGCTGGGCAGCTCGGGATCGTGCGGCCCGCCGTTCTCGCCGGCGTTGATGACCCCGCGGCGGACGGCGCCGCTCGCGAGGTTCAGCCAGCCCAGATCGGTCTCGGAGCCGTTGTCGAACCCCTCCACGTTCGCGACGAACCCGAGCCGTGGGCCGAAGCGCGCGACGTGCCCGCCCTGCACGTAGACGAACGGCCCCGGATCGAACACGGTGATCGGGCGGCGCGAGCTGGGGAGACAGGCGAGCAGCTCCTGGTGCGGGTAGCCGTCGTGGTCCTTGAACGAGACTCCGAACAGCCGCGCGCCGCCGTGGTCGTAGAGGGCGCGCCCGGAGCGACAGTTCGGGGACGCGGCCGTCGCCGCCTGCGAGGCGACCGCGACCGGCACGGCGAGCGCGACGGCCAGCCCAAGCACCCAGCGTGTTCGCCCCCGAAGCACTCGTGATCCTCAGCCGAGCGGGTGCCCCTCAGACCCCAGCGCCGGCGTAGAAGTCGGCCTCCTGACGGCCGAGCTCGGTGACCGGGTCATCGCCGTAGAGCCACTCGCGGGAGACCCGGTACCAGTTGCCGCGCGCGTAGAGCTGACTCATCACCGCGAGCGTGAGCAGCTCCAACCGCCGCCCGAAGATGTGCTCGGCCGGCAGCGACTCCTGGCGCATCTGGTCGTAGTAGCGCGAGCGGGGGTCGGACATGTCGACCGCCACGCGCGTGGCCATCGAGGGCTTCAGGGCGATCTCCTGGTCGGTGAGGTACCACCAGGTGAGCTCGCGCGCCTGCTCGATGACGCGCTCGGGATCGACGTTCTTGCCGGGCAGGAAGCCGCCGCTTCGCAGGTGCTCGACCAGGTCCATGCCACGGCCCTCGATCACCGCCCGCTGGCCCGCCATCTCGAACTCGGCGACCTCGGGATCGATCTTCTTGAACAGTCCGAAGTCCAGGAACCCGACGCGCCCGTCGTCCATCCGCATGAAGTTGCCGGGATGCGGGTCGCCGCTGAACTCGCCGTGGCGGTACATCGAGCCGAAGAAGAAGCGGAAGATGATCTCGCCGAGCCGGTCGCGCTCCTCCTGGGGCTCCTGCTTGAGGGCCTCAAAGCCGGTGCCGCGGATGAACTCACCGACCAGCACCCGCTCTCGGGACATCGAGGTGATGACGTCGGGGATCACGATGAACGGGTGGCCGCGGTACACACGCACCATCCGGCGCTGGTTCTGCGCCTCGAGCTCGTAGTCGAGCTCCTCGAAGATCCGCAGGCGGATCTCCTCGGTCGCCGACTTCACGTCGAGCCCGGGGACGAGCACCTTGCCGAGGCGCATGAGCATCCCGAGGTTCTGCAGGTCGGCGCGGACGGCGGCGTTGACGCCTGGGTACTGGACCTTGACCGCGACCTCGCGACCGTCGGGCACCACGGCCCGGTAGACCTGGCCGATCGACGCGGCGGCGATCGGCTCCTCGTCGAAGTCGTCGAACAGGTTGGAGAGCTTGTCCTCGAGGTCGCTCTCGATGACCTTCTTCATCTGCTTGAAGGCGACCGTGGGCGCCGAGTCGCGCAGCTTGCCCAGCTCCTTCTGAAACTCCTCTCGGTACTCCTCGGGGACGAGGCCGACGTCCAGGAAGGAGAGCACCTGGCCGAGCTTCATCGCCGCGCCCTTCATCGTCCCGAGCACGGCGACGATCTGCTTCGCCGTCTCCATCTGACGGCGCGCCAGGGCCGCCTCGGCGGCCTCGTCGCTGCGGGCGAGGTTGGCCGCACGCGTTCCGAACTGCTTGGCCGCTTCGCTGGCCGCCAACCTCCCGACCGTCGCTGAGCGGCGCACCCGAGATGTAGGGATTTTCTCCCGCGCCACAACGAGATGGTATTCGCCCGGACGGGGCGAGCGGGAACGCCGGTCCGATCAGGGACAGCGGACGCCCGGAAAACGGGACGTCGCTCAGCGGCGCCGGCGGCGCGAGGATGTCGACGAGGTCGAGGTCGAGCCGGGCGGCAGCGGCCGCTTGTCGCGGCGCATGCTCGCGCTCTGCGCCATCGCGCGCGCGGCGTACTGGCGGTTGGCGACCGTCTGCTCGCGGTAGAGGTCGGGCAGGTCGTCCATCGCCAGCAGCCGGTTGCACGCGTCCAGCGACGCGCGCGCGTCGCCCACCCAGTAACTGGTGATCGAGTACTCGAACAGCAGCCCCCAGCGGTAGACCCATGGGCTGACGAACAGGATGTCGCCCGGCTGCGGGCGACCGACGCCCGCTCGGGCGAACAGGTGCGCGGTCTGGTGCTCGTGCCGGATCCGCAGCCGGCAGACCAGCTCGTAGAGCGCCTCGAGGCGGCGCGGGCGGACCTCCCAGGCCGAGATCAGCGCCGCCAGCCCCCCGGGCCAATCGCCGCCCTCGGCGCGCAGGACCCCCACCTGGTGCAGGGAGTAGTAGACCTCCTCCTCCCAGCCGCCCAGCGACGCCCGGCGCTCGTAGAGTCCGACCGCCCGGTCGGTCTCGCCCAGATCCCGGTAGGTCTGGGCCAGGTAGAAGATCGTCCGCGGGTCGTCGGGGTTGCGCTCGTCCTCGGCCTCGAGCAGCTCGGCGTCCTGCCGCCAGCGTTGCGCGCGCCCGACGCCGCCGTCGGCGTGGTTGACGATCACCACCCCGTCCACCCGCTCGGTGCTCACGTCGCCGTCGGTCACGATGTACTCGTGGGTGACGCCCAGGTAGCGCCACTCCCGCCGGCCCGTCACCAGGTGACGGTTGTAGAGCTCGAAGTCGCCGGCCGGGACGTGCTCGTGGCGGACCAGGTAGCACTCGGCCCCCAGCCCCGCGAGCGCGTCGGGCTTGCGCAGCTCGATCGTCCAGTCGGCGTCGAGCAACAGCAGGTAGTCGGCCTTGTCCTGGGCCAAGCGCAGCAGCTCAGACCGGTTGTGGCCGAAGTTCTGCCACGGGCGCTCGTGCAGCTCCCCGGGGATGCCGTCCAGCGCCGCGCGGATCAGATCCTGGGTCCCGTCGGTCGATCCGGTGTCGCAGATCACCCAGTAGTCGATGTGGGGCCGCGCCGAGGCCAGGCACCGCTCGATGACCTCCGCCTCGTTCTTGACGATCAGGCACACACAGATGGTCGGGCGCTCCATGTTGCACAAGCTTCACACAGCGGCACCCTGGATGGAGAGCCGGACCGCTACCGTCAGGAGTAGTGGGGCCCTGCTCGCCGGCCGTCGGCGGTGGGGGCACCGCCGTCACCCATGCGCCGCACCAAGATCGTCGCCACCATCGGACCCGCCTCCCGCGACCCCGAGACGCTCGTGGCACTGGTCGACGCCGGCATGGACGTCGCCCGCCTGAACTACTCCCACGGGACGCCCGAGGAGCACGAGGAGACCGTCCAGCGCCTGCGCGCGGCGGCCGGGCGCGCCGGCCGGCCGGTGGCCATCCTGCAGGACCTGCCGGGACCGAAGATCCGGATCGGCGCGCTGCGCGAGGACTTGGCCGACCTGCGCACCGGCGACACGGTGGTCTTCCGCGCGGGCGACAACGGCCTGGGTGACGCACACCGGATGACGGTGTCCTGGAGCGGGTTCGCCGACGCGGTCGAGATCGGCGAGGTGTTCTACCTGGCCGACGGGGCCGTGCGCCTGCGCGCGACCGCGGTGCGCGGCGGCGACGGCGAGGTCGATGCCGAGGTCGAGGTCGGCGGCAGCGTCGCCTCCCGCCAGGGCCTGAACATCCCCGGGCCGGCGGCCGCGCTGCGCTCGGTGCCCGAAGAGGACCTGGAGATGCTCCGCCACGGCGAGCGCATCGGCGTCGACCTCGTCGCGCTCTCGTTCGTGCGCGGGCCCGAGGACGTCGAGCACGTCCGCGCCCACACGCGCATCCCGCTGGTGGCCAAGATCGAGAAGCCGCAGGCCGTCCAGCGCGCCGAGGAGGTGATCCGCGCCGCCGACTGCGTGATGGTCGCGCGCGGCGACCTGGGCATCGAGCTGCCGATCGAGCGCGTGCCGATGGTCCAGAAGGAGCTGCTGCACATCGCCGGGCGCCTCGCCCGGCCCGCGATCACCGCCACGCAGATGCTCGACTCGATGGTCAGCTCGAGCCGCCCCACCCGAGCCGAGGTCGCCGACGTGGCCAACGCGATCCTCGACGGCACCGACGCGGTCATGCTCTCCCAGGAGACGGCGATCGGCGCCCATCCGGTCGGCGCGGTGGCGATGATGGCGGCCATCGCGCTGGAGACCGAGCGCTCGGCGCCGTATGAGCGCTGGAACGAGAGCCGCGTGCTGCGCGACGACCGCGACCCGGCCTACACGCTCGCGCACAGCATCTGCGTCGCCGCGCGCGACCTGAAGCTCGACGCGCTGGTCGTCCCCACCCTCTCGGGGCGCTCGGCGCGCCTGGTGTCGGCACACCGTCCCGAGGTGCCGATCTACGCCCTCTCGCCCGGCCGCGAGACCGTCCGGCGCTGCGGGCTGATGTGGGGCGTGCAGGCGGCGTCGATGCGCCGCCACGAGACGACCGAGGCGCTGATCGCCGACGCCGGACGGCGGACGATCGAGCTCGGCTGGTGCAAGCCCGGCGACCGCATCGGGATCACCGCCGGCCTGCCCAGCGGACGCCCCGGGACGACGAGCCTGGTGCAGATCCAGGTGCTGCGCCCGCTCGACGGGCCGCCTTGGTGAGCCAGCCCTAGACGATTGATGCCACGGTCCCGGGTGTGCTGGTGGTTTGAGAGGAGTTGTGGGGAGAGTTGAAGGTTGGCCGTCGCCCTCGAGGGTCCGTCCCCGTGCGGTTGTGCGGAGCGACCTCTGCGCTCTGGAGGCAGAGCTCGGCCGTCCTCGGTGCCGGCGGGGGTAGGAGGCGGTCCTGCAGGGTGCTCTGCGCGGCGCGGCACGCTTGGCCGGTCGCCCGGGGCTGGGGTTGGCGATCTGGCGGGCGATTCGTCGAGGCGCACGGCGGGCGGATCTGGCCGCAGGACACGGCGCGCGCGGCGGTGAGCGAGGGCTTCCACCAGCCGGTGGTCGCCTGACGGGAGGGGTGTGGTTCGTAACTTGCGCTATGCGCAACTCACCAACCACACCCCCCAGCGGAACGCCCATTCCGGGCCGCCATCCTCGCTTACTGCCAGGCGCGCTGGACGCGCTATGCGCGCTCGACGCGCGACCCGGGCACGATGTCGTCGCGGCCGTCGGGCCAGCGCACCCAGGCCTTGTGCCCGCCGTCGTAGTCGTCGCCGAGCAGGATGAGCGTGGCCGGCTCGCCGAGCGCGGTGCAGGGCTCGGATCCCTCCGGGTCCAGCCCGCGCCAGATGCGGATGAAGCGGTTGCCCTCCCACTCGGCGCCGACCGTCGTGGAGTCGGTGTGACCGGGATAGACGGGCGTGTCGCGCGGCAGCTCCATCAGCGTCCCCATGATCGCGTCGCGCAGGTCGGTGTAGCTGGTGCTCCCGGGCGCGCGCACGCCGCCCACCGAGCCGCGGAAGAGCGTGTCGCCGGTGAAGACGACCGCGCCGGCGCCGCTGAAGCCGCCCGGCCCGGAGGCGCCGCCTCGCGATCCGCTCGGCCCGGGCCGGCCCACCAGGAAGGAGAGCATGCCCGCCGTGTGGCCGGGGGTGTGCAGGGGGCGGACCTCCAGGGCGCCGAAGGCCGTTCGCTGCCCGGCCTCGATCGTGCCGGTCACCCCGGGCACCAGCTCGCGCTCGAGCGGGTGGATGAGGACCTCCAGGTCGGGCCACTGCTCGAGCAGGGTGCCGAGGTCCGAGACGTGGTCGCCGTGGTGGTGGGTGAGCAGGACGTGGGTCGGGCGCAGCTCGAGCTCGCGCGCCCGCGCGATCAGGGGCGCCGACGGGCCGCCGGCATCGACGAAGAACGCCGGCCCGCCCTCGCCGTCGGCGACCAGGTACTGGTTGGTCAAGAAGTCGTTCCGCATCGAGCGCTCGAGGATCATGATCAGAATCCTCGCACGATCCCCGCCCGATACGCTGTGGGGGTGACCGTGGTGAAGATCAACGCGATCGAGGTCGCGCCCGGTCGGGGCGCGGCCCTGGAGGAGCGCTTCGCCAAGCGCTCGGGCGATGTCGAGCGCCAGCCCGGGTTTCTGGGCTTCGAGCTGCTGCGCCCGGTCAAGGGCGACGAGCGCTACTTCGTCGTCACCCACTGGGAGAGCGAGGAGGCCTTCCAGCACTGGGTGAGCGGCGAGGCCTTCACCCGCGGACACGCCCAGGCGGCCAAAGACGGCGACCGAGCCACCGGCCCGGTCTCGCACGGCTCGAGCCTGCTCGAGTTCGAGGTCGTCGAGACGGTCGCGGCGCCCGCGGCCTGACGGCGATGAAGCTCATCCACACCTGCTATCGGATCGGCGACATCGACCGCTCGGTGGCCTTCTACGAGGCGCTCGGGTTCGCCGAGGTCGGTCGCCTTCCGATCCGCGACGAGGCGATCAACGTCTTCATGAACATCCCCGGCGACGGCGAGGAGCCCAAGCTCGAGCTCACCCACAACTTCGGCGTGGACTCCTACGAGCTGGGCACCGGCTACAACCACATCGCCGTGCGCGTCGAGTCGCTGGACGAGACCCTCGGGCGCCTGGCCGAGAAGGGCATCTCCCCCGAGAAGCCGCCCTACTCGCTGCGCGAGGGCGGCACGCGGCTGTGCTTCGTGCGCGATCCGGACGGCTACCGGATCGAGCTGATCGAGCGCGGCCAACCGTAAGGGGCCTGAAGCAGTGAGGATGCCGGGCGGCTGTGTGACGCCACCCCCGATATGAGGGCTCAGTTGACAAGCGTCTGAGCGAGGCGGCCGAAAGGCAGCACGGCGTCCTCAAGTCGCGCCCAGCGGCAAGAGCTGGGGCTGACCGAGAAGGCCATCGACCACCGCGCGCGGGTCGGCCAGCTGCCGCGCAGGCCACGGCGTGGGCCATGTCCCCCCTCGCCGCCGGCGAAGGCGATGGGCGCCGTCCTCGCCGTCACCAACGGGACCCTCAGCCATCGCGCCGCCGCCTGGCTGTGGAAGCTGCCGCCCACGCTCCGGCTCCCCGTCGACGTCATCGCGCCGACTCAGACCTACTTCAGTGAGTAACTTGCGCGCGCTGCTGGAGAACGGGCCGCCGGGCGCCTCGGACTTCCAGGACGTCGCCTACGGCGACATCGTGAAGGCGGGCCTGCCTGGCCCGCAGCGCAATCGGATCGTCGCCGGTTACGAGCGGGACCTCGTCTGGCCCGACCAGAAGGTCGCCGCGGAGCTCGACGGGTACCGGTTCCACGGCACCCGCGCCGCGTTCGAGCACGACCGTGAGAACGACGCCGCGCTGCACGGCATCGGCTGGGTCGTGTTCCGAATCAGCCGGCGCCAGTTCACCGTCGGCCGCCAACGGACGCTCAACCGGCTGCACGCGCTCCTGCTCAGCCGGAGCGGTGCGCCCAGCGCAGCGCCGGCCGCTCGACGCAGCGCCAGCTGAGCGTCGCGAGCACCCCGGCGCCCAGCGCCACCACGACGAGCCGCGCGAGCAGCGCCGTCGGGAGCAGCCCCAGCTGCAGCAGGACCAGTATCAGCGGGATGTGCCACAGGTAGAGCCCGTAGGAGATCACCCCCAGGCCGGCGAGCGCCGGCGGGACGCGCCGGCGCTCGGCCGGCGCGCGTCCGGCGACCGCCGCGACGATGAGCGCGAAGCCGACCGCGGCGGGCAGGTCGGCCAGCAACCGGTGCTCGAGCGTGTGCGATCCCCACTGCTCGTGCCCGAAGCCGGTGAAGATGACGATGGCCATGCCGGCGAGGGCGAGCAGCGCCGCCGCCAGGCGCCCGATCGGGCGGCGGCGACGCTCGAGCTCGAGCGCGACGAGCATCCCGCAGGCGAACGCACCCAGGTAGGCGGGCAGCGACTTGGCCGCCACCGGGCCCCAGCCGCGCGCGGAGACCACGCCGTTCCACACGACGCTGACCGCGAGCAGCGAGCACAGCAGCAGGACCTGGCGCGCGTGTCGCCGCGGACCCACGCGGCTCGCGAGGGCGGCGAACACCGGCAGCAGCAGGTAAAAGAGGACCTCGACGCAGAGCGTCCACGTGACCGCATCGATCGCCGTGAAGGTGCCCGTCGAATAGCTCTGCGCGAACACCGCGAACAGCACGAGCTGGTGCGGCGGGGGCACCAGCGAGCCGGCGCCGACCGCCTCGTAGAGCAGCAGCGACCCGGCCAGGCACACGTAGTACGCCGGCAGGATGCGCGCGGCCCGGCGCAACGCGTAGCGGCGCAGGTTCACCTCTCGGCCCGAGAGCATCGCGCGCACGAACCCGCGGTAGAGCAGAAACCCCGACAGCACGAAGAAGCAGATCAGGCCGAGGTTCAGCTCGAAGAGCACCTTGGCCGACAGGCTGTGCCGGGGCCCGGGCTGGCCCTGCGGCCGGTAGAGCCAGACGTGAAAGCACAGCACCGACAGCGCCGCGCAGCCGCGCAGCACATCGAGCGAGCCCGCCCGGGCACCGGCGCCGCCGCCCGCCGCGTCCGACCCAGAACGCCCACCTCCCGCCCGACGCGCCCGCTCGGGCAAACGACGCGCACGCGCCGACGAGCGCCCGGGATCGGGCACGACACGAAGACCGCTCACGTCGGGAGGGGCTCCCCGGCCGCGCGCCGGTTCAGGCGTGCGGCTCGCCCTCGCGGGGGCCGAGCGGGAGCGGCACGAGCCGCTCCTGCTCCTGCTGGGCGGCGACGGCCTGGGCGACTTCCTCCTCGATGCCGAAGGCCGAGCCGTCGCAGTCGATGCGAAAGCGCTTGGGCGCCACGCGCGGATCGGCGAGCACTGGGATGCCCCACAGCTCATCCCAGCCGAACAGCTCGTGGTTGCCCGGGTTGAGCAGGATCGCCTTGGGCGTCATCGGACAGGACTGCGCGTGATGGTCGAGCCCGGCCCGGATGAAGGCAAGCATCTCCGCTTCCAGGGACGCCATGCTGCGCAGGATAGCCGCCTGCCGTGGTCCGCCCTCAGACTCTGCGAGCGATTTCCCGCGCGAGCCGGTCGATCGTGGGGCAGGGGATGCCGACCGCCTCGCCCGCGCGCACGACCGCGCCCGCGATCGCGTCCAGCTCGCCGGCGCGGCCGGCCTGCACGTCCCGGCGCAACGAGCTCGAGGCGTTCGGACCGAGCTCCTCGATCTCGCGCATGGTCTTGGCCGGGTCGGCCGGAGCGCCGCTGGCCGTGCTCACCCACGCCGCCTCGCGCACGCACGCGAGGAGCTCGTCGCGCAGCTCCGGCGTGGCGAGGATCCCCCCCAGCGGCGAATCGTAGGCCGTCGTCGTGACGGCCAGCGCGCACAGCCGCACGAGCTTGGACCACAGCACGACGGCCTCGGGGCGGCCGGAGAAGCAGCTCACCCCCGCCCGCTCGAGCGCGTCGCGCACCTCCCGCGCGCCATCGTCGGCGACCTCGACGCGCACGAACGTGCTCGTGTGCTCGATCTCGCCCGGCGCGGTCCGCGTCGCCTGCACGCGGATCGAGGCGGCGACCACCCGCTCCTCGCCGAAGCGCGCGCGCAGCAGCGCCATGTGCTCGATCCCGTTGAGCAGGGGCACCACGACCGCCGGCGTCCCGGCGACGCGCTCGAGCGCCGCGGAAAGGGTGTCGGCCTTCGTCGCCACGACCAGCGCCGAAGGGTCGAAGACACCCGTCGCGACACTCACGGCGCAGGCCCTGAAGTCCCCGAACTGGGCGCTGCGCACGTGCAGCCCGCGCCCGCCCAGCTCGGCCGCGGTCGACTCGCGGGCGACGAGCGTGACCGGCTCGTCCACGCGGGCGAGCAGCGCCGCGAGCAGCCCGCCCACTCCGCCCGGCCCGAGGATCGCGATCACAGCAGCACCCCGGGGTTGAGGATCCCAGCCGGGTCGACGGCCGCCTTGGCGCCACGCAGCGCCAACGCGAACGGCTCCGGGCGCTGGGCGTCGTACCAGGGCCGGTGGTCGCGCCCGACCGCGTGGTGGTGGGTGATCGTCCCTCCGCCGGCGAGGATCGCGTCCGCGGCCGCCCGCTTGATCGTCGCCCACTGCTCGAGCTCCTCGCCGCGGCGCCCCGGCGCGAGGACGGTGAAGTACGGCGCGGGGCCGTCGGGGTAGACGTGCGTGAAGCGGCAGGAGACATGGGCGTCGGGGCAGCCGGTCACATCGGTGACCACGGCACGCGTCGCCCCCATGACCGCGTGCAGGAACGCCGGGAAGCGCTCCCACGTGATCGCCGTCTCGAACGTCTCGCAGATGACGCCCATCGCCACCATCGAATCGCGTAAGTAGGGCATCCGCAGGAACATCTCCCGCCACGCCCCGGCCGCGTCGCCACCCGCGCCCGTCCCGTCGGAGCGGGCGCCACCGTGCTCCGCGCACAGCTCGAGCGCGCGCGAGAGCGCCGCGTCGACCGGATGGTCCGTGGACTCCATGCCCAGCACGAGCAGCGCCCGCGACCCGTCGCCGGCGAGGTTCAGGCGCGCCTCGGCCGCGTCGATCAGTCGGCAGTTCGCCGGGTGCAGCCCGCTCTGGCCGATCGCTCGGACCGCGTCGGCGCCGTCGAGGAAGCGCTCGAACAGCACGGTCGCCGACGCGCGAAAGGCCGGGCGCGGCTGCACCCGCACCCACGCCGAGGTGATGACGCCGAGGATGCCCTCCGACCCGACGAGCATCCGGTCGGGCGAGACCCCCGCCCCCGATCCGGGCAGCCGCCGCGACTCCCATTGCCCGCGCGGGGTGATCGCCCGCACGGACTCCACGAGGTCCTCGATGTGCGTCCACAGCGTCGCGAAGTGCCCGCCGGCGCGGGTGGCGATCCAGCCGCCGAGCGTGGAGTACTCGAACGACTGGGGAAAGTGGCGCAGCGTCAGCCCGTGCTCGGCGAGCGCCGCCTCGAGCGCCGGCCCGCACGCCCCCGCGCCGATGCACGCGGACCGCGAGACGGGGTCGACCTCGAGCAGCGCGGACAGCGCGCGCGTGTCCAACGAGACCGTGCCGTTCCACCGAGCGCCGACCGCCGGCGTGACGCCGCCGGCGACGCTCGTGCCACCGCCGAACGGGATGACCGCGACCCGCTGCGCCTCGCACCACTGAAGGACCCGCTCGACGTCGGCCTCCTCGCGCGGGCGCGCGACGAAATCGGGGGCGTGCTCGAAGTCGCCGCGCAGGCCGCGCACGACGTCCGAGAACGACTTGCCCAGCGCGTGCACCGCTCGGTCGTGCCCGGCGGCGCTGGAGATCGCCGCCAGCTCGGGCGGCACGGCGACTCGCACCGGGGGCAGCCGCGGCGTCGCGGGCGCCTCGAGCTCGCCCCGCACGGGAAAGCCCAGGTGGGAGCTGAGGTCGAGGGCGATCGGCTGCTGGTCCTCGTAGCCCCAGCCCCAGTGCTTGAAACGTCGCGCCACGGCGGCGCGGAGTCTCCCAGGAATGGGAAGATGTCGGTGGATGCCCAGCCCCGCCCCGTTGCCACCGCCGGAACTCCTCGCGCGTGGCCCCTGGGCGCTCGAGGCCGTCCACGCCCACTGGCAGGAGCACGAGTTCGAGCCGCCGCGCGCCGACAGCGAGGCGGCCGACGCTGCGATCGCCGACCTGCGCGGCCGCGGTTCGCCCAGCCACGACGGGCGCGCCGCGCGGCTCGTGAGCCACGAGGTCCGCGACGGACGGCTGCTGCTGGAGATGCAGCCGCTGCGCTGGGCGCTGCGCCTGCTCAAGGACACGCACGGGAGCATGGCCTCGCTGTGCGTCACCCGCGACGCCCAGGGCCGCTGGCTGGCCGGGCGCCGGGCCGCGTGGCTGTCGACCTGGGCCGGGCGCTGGGCGCTCGGCGCGGGCGGGTCGGTCGACCTGCACGAGAACCCCGCCCGCACGCTCGTGCGCGAGCTCGACGAGGAGTGGTCGGTGGCGCCCGAGCGCGTGCAGGTCGAGGCGCTCATGCGCCTGCCCCACGACCTGGTGATGCTCGTCGGCCAGGCCTGGCTGCCCGACGGCGCCGAGGTCGTGCCCGACCACGAGCACGACGAGTACGCCTGGTGGGCGGCGGACGTCGACGACTGGCCCGCCGAGGCCGACGACGCGCTGCGGCGCATGGCGCGCTTCCTCAGCGCCTGAGGGATCGAGTGTCAGCCCGACTGGCGGCCCGCATCCGCGCGCTGTTGACCTTCCAGCGCCTGGAGGTCGTCTCCTTCATTCACTCGCTGGTCTACCTGGCGCTGCTGATCTGCGCCTTCGCCGCCGGCCAACCGCAGCCGGAGACCTTCATCCTGGGGCTCAGTCACGGCCTGCTGTGGATCGGCATGTCGTGCGTGTGCATCCTCGCCGCGCGGCTGCGCATCGTGCCGATGCGCCTGGCCGTCGCGGTCGCCGTCCTCGGCGGGATCGGACCGTTCTTCGGGAGTGCCGAGTTCGTCCGCGAGCAGCGTCGCCGGAGGCGAGCCGCGGCCCACCCCCGACCGTCATCGCCCGCTATTGTCTTGGTACATGGCCGTCAGCTCCGCCACGATCCCGATCGTGATGCCGGCGATGGGTGACTCGGTCACCGAGGGGACCGTCCTGGAGTGGAAGAAGCAGGAGGGCGAGCCCGTCGAGGCCGGTGAGGTCATCGTCGAGGTCTCGACCGACAAGGTCGACGCCGAAGTACCCGCTCCCGCCTCCGGGATGCTCGCGCGCGTCCTCGTCGCCGAGGGCGACACGGTCAACGTCGGCGAGTCGCTCGGCGAGATCGCCGAGACGGATTCCCCGCCCCCCGCCCCTGCCGCCGCCGCACCCGCGGCCACCGGCAACGGCGCGCCCGAGACACAGAACGCACCAGCCGAGACCGAAGCGGCCGGCGAGATCGTCGACGTGATCACCCCCGGCGCCGGCGAGTCGGTCACCGAGGGCACGATCATCGAATGGCGCGTGAAGGCCGGCGAGGCGATCGCCGTCGACGACACGCTGGTGGAGATCTCCACCGACAAGGTCGACGTCGAGCTCCCCGCCCCGGTGTCCGGCACCGTCGTGGAGCTGCTCGCCGAGGAGGGCGACACGGTCAAGGTCGGCCAGGTCATCGCGCGCATCCAGGCCGGCGCGGCGCCCTCCGGCGGCGCCGCCGCCCCCACCGACGGAGCCCAGCCCACGGCGAGGCAACCGCAGAGCTCAGGCGTCCCCGAGGGCACCAAGATCTCCCCGGTCGCCGCCCGCGTCGCCGCCGCCGAGGGAATCGACGTCAAGGGACTCTCCGGCTCGGGCCCCGGCGGCCGCATCACCAAGGCCGACGTCACCCGTGCCCGAGACGGCACAATCTCGGCCGGCTCGGGTATCAACGGCGGCGCCAGCAACGGCCACGCCCCGACCAGCGAGGCGATCCAGCTCAAGGGCGGCGCCGCGGCGCTCGCCCGCTACATGGACGAGAGCCGCCAGATCCCCACCGCGACCTCGTTCCGCACGATGACGGTGACCGTCCTGGACGGCCGCCGCCGCCAGCTCAAGGACGGCGGGCGCCGCGTCTCCTTCACCCACCTGATCGCCTACGCGATCGCGCTCGCCGGCGGCGAGATGCCGGTGATGGCCCACCACTTCTCCGAGATCGACGGCAAGCCCAACCGCATGCAGGACGGACAGGTCAACATCGGCCTCGCCGTCGACGTCGAGAAGAAGGACGGCTCGCGCACCCTGATGGTCCCGGTCATCCGCGCCGCCGACCGCATGCGCTTCGACGAATTCCTCGCCGCCTACGATGCGCTCGTCGAGAAGGCGCGCACGAACACGCTGACCGCCGACGACCTGCAGGGCGCGAACATCAGCCTGACCAACCCCGGCGGGCTGGGCACGGTCGCCTCGGTGCCGCGCCTGATGGTCGGCCAGGGCACGATCATCGCCACCGGCTCGATCGGCTATCCGCCCGGCCTGGCCAACATCGGCGAGGCGATGGGCGCCGAGAAGATCATGTCGATGACCTCGACCTACGACCACCGCCTGATCCAGGGCGCGGAGTCGGGGCGCTTCCTGGCCATGGTCGAGGCACTGCTGCAGGGCGACGGCAACTTCTACGAGGACGTCTTCGAGGCGCTGGGCGTGCCGCTCGGCCCGGCGCCGACCGCGCCCGAGCTGGGGCTCGCCGCCGCGGCCCCGGCCGGCGCCCCGGGCGCCGACGAGATCGAGCGGCTGATGCAGGCGGTCCAGGCCGCCACCTCGCTGGTCAAGGCCTTCCGCACCCACGGCCACCTCGCCGCGCGGCTGGATCCGCTCGGCGGCGAGCCCGAGGGCGACCCGGCGCTCGACCCCGAGCCGCTCGGCCTGACCGGAGAGCTGATGTCGCGCATCCCCTCGCGCCTGCTGCGCACCTACGTGCAGGGTGCGACGCTCGCCGACGCGCTGCCGCACCTGCGCGAGACCTACTGCAACACCATCGCCTACGAGATCGAGCACCTCGGCTCGCACCGCCAGCGCGTCTGGCTGCGCGAGAAGATCGAGAGCGGCACCTTCCGCGCGCCGCCGCCGGCCGACGAGAAGAAGGCGCTGCTCAAGCGCCTGATCGAGGTCGACGCGATGGAGCGCTTCATGCACAAGGCCTACCTCGGGCAGAAGCAGTTCTCGATCGAGGGCCTGGACATGACCGTGCCGATGCTCGACGAGCTGATCCAGCTGTCGGCCGCGCACGGCGGCCGAGAGGTCGTGATCGGGATGGCCCACCGCGGCCGGCTCAATGTCCTGGCCCACAACCTGGGCCGCCCGTACGAGACGATCTTCGCGGAGTTCGAGGGCACGTCAACGCTCGAGGCGGTGACGACAATGCCGCAGGGCGGGACCGGCGACGTCAAGTATCACCACGGCGCCGAGGGCTCTTATCAACTCCCCAATGGCGATGCGATCAAGGTCAACCTCGAGTCCAACCCGAGCCACCTCGAATACGTCTCCCCGGTCGTCGTCGGCGCCTGCCGCGCCGCGCAGACCACGCGCGAGGGCCCGCATCCCCATCAGGACACCGACGCGGCGCTGCCGGTCATCCTGCACGGCGACGCGGCGTTCCCCGGCCAGGGCGTGGTGGCCGAGACGCTCAACCTGCAGACGCTCGACGGCTACAAGGTCGGCGGCAGCGTCCACCTGATCACCAACAACCAGATCGGCTTCACGACCGATCCGGACGACTCGCGCTCGACACGCTGGGCGTCGGACCTGGCCAAGGGCTACGACGTGCCGATCATCCACGTCAACGCCGACGACGTCGCCGCCTGCATGTCGGCCGTGCGGCTCGCGTTCGCCTTCCGCGAGGAATTCGGGCACGACGTGCTGATCGACCTGATCGGCTACCGCCGCTTCGGGCACAACGAGGCCGACGAGCCGGCCTACACGCAGCCCGAGATGTACCAGATCATCAAGAAAAAGCAGCGGGTCGCCGACCTGTGGGCCGAACAGCTCGTGAACAGCGGCGTCGTCTCGCGCGAGGAGGTCGACCGCGAGCAGCAGGAGGTGTGGGACAACCTCACCCGCCTGCACCAGGAGCTCAAGGCCAAGATCGCCGCCGCCGAGGCCGGCGGCCACGCCGAGCAGGCCACCGGCGAGTACCAGCTCGATCGCACGCCCAGCCCGGCGGTCAAGACCGCGGTCTCCGAGGACCGCCTGCGCGGCCTGAACGAGGAGCTGCTGCGGGTCCCCGACGGGTTCACCGTGCACCCCAAGCTGGTCAGGCAGCTCGAGCGGCGCCGCGAGGCGCTCGGCCCGGACGGCGGGATCGACTGGGCCCACGCCGAGTCGCTCGCCTACGCCTCGCTGCTCACCGAGGGCACGCCGATCCGCCTGACCGGCCAGGACGCCGAGCGCGGAACGTTCAGCCAGCGCCACCAGGTCCTGCACGACGCCAAGACCGGCCTGACCGTCTGCCCGATCCAGAACCTGTCGGGCGCGCTGGCCACCTTCGAGCTGCACAACAGCCCGCTCAGCGAGGTCGGCTGCCTGGGCTTCGAGTACGGCTACAGCCAGGAGGCCCCCGAGACGCTCGTGCTGTGGGAGGCCCAGTTCGGCGACTTCGCCAACTCCGCGCAGGTGATCATCGACCAGTTCATCGTCTCGGGCATGGCCAAGTGGGGGCAGACCTCGCGCCTGACCCTGCTGCTGCCGCACGGCTACGAGGGCTCGGGCCCCGAGCACTCCTCGGCGCGCCTTGAGCGCTTCCTCGCGCTCGCCGCCGAGGGCAACGTCCGCGTGGCCAACCTCACCACGCCGGCGCAGTACTTCCACCTGCTGCGCCGCCAGGCGCGCGTCGCCAAGCAGCGCCCGCTGGTGATCATGACCCCCAAGTCGCTGCTGCGCCTGCCTCAGGCCAGCGACCGGCTGAGCAACCTCGTCGACGGCCAGTTCAACCCCGTGCTCGCCGAGCCGGGCCTGGATCCGCAGAAGATCACCCGGCTGCTGCTGTGCACGGGCAAGATCTACTACGACCTGGTCGGGCACCCCGAGCGGGCCAAGAACGACCACGTCGGCATCGGGCGCGTCGAGCTGCTCTACCCGTTCCCCGAGGCCCAGATCCTCGAGCTGGTCGAGCAGTACCCGAACCTGCAGGAGGTCCTGTGGGTCCAGGAGGAGCCGCGCAACATGGGCGCCCGCGCGCACATGGGCCCGCGGCTGATGCAGATCCTCCCCGAGCACCTGCACTTCGGCTACGTCGGGCGCCCCGAGCGCGCGAGCCCGGGCGAGGGCTACCCGGTCGCCCACGCCGCCGAGCAGGCCCGCATCGTCGGCACCGCGCTCGACATCGGGCAGGCGATCTCGCAGTACCCGCGCAAGACGCCGGGCGAGCGCTGATCACCCCGGCGCTCCACCTGACCCGCCCGCTGCCGCAGCTCCTGGCGGGCGGCGCCACCGCGAGCATCTCCGGGCGAGTGACCGATGCGCCGCGCCGGGCGGTCGTGTCATTGGAGGGGGAAAAGGCGGGAGGCCGCTGGCAACCGCTGGGCTCCGTCCACCTCTCGCGCGCGAGCTTCACCCTGCGCTGGCACCCGGCGCGGGCCGGGCTGGAGGAGATCCGCGTGGTCCTGCGCGGCGCGGGCGGGCGCACCCTGGCCGCCACCGCGACGAGCCGGGTGATCGTCGGCCAGCCGCCGCACTACTGCGCCGCGCCGGTCGCCCCGCGGATGCTGCCGGCGGGCGACGGCTGGATCGGCGGCGGTGAGTACCTCCAGGGCGGCCCGGCGCCGGGGCTCTACCAGTGCCAGGGGAGCGCGTACACGGTGACGGTCACGGCCGCGAGCGGCGCGACGGTGGCCACGCAGGCGGTGGCCGCCGAGCAGAGCTTCGCGATCGTGCTCCCGGCCGGGACCTACACGCTCACCGGCGGCTTCTGCCGCGGCACGGCGACCGTGACCGCCGGGGCCGAGACCCACGCGAACGTGAATTGTCCGGTCTCCTAGTGGTGCCTCCGGTAAATCCGATCGTCGATTCGCGAGCGAAAATCGAGCATGGCCAGGACGCACGGAGCCGGAATAGCAGCGCTATTTCGGCTCCCGAGGACGCCGCCAGGCGAAGATTTGCAGCCGCGAAGCGGGAGCGGATTTGCAGGAGGTGCCACTAGCCACGTCGGCCTGGTACCAGCGCGAGATTCGCCTCCAGGCTCGCCCGCGCGGCTTTCACCTGATCACCCGCGAGGTGCTCTCCGCGCTGCCCGAGCTGGGCGAGCTGCGGGTCGGGCTGCTGCACCTGTTCATCCGCCACACCTCGGCGTCGCTGACCCTCAACGAGAACGCGAGCCCGGACGTCCGGCGCGACTTCGAGTCGCACTTCGACGCGGCGGTCCCCGAGCAGGCGCCGTACTGGACGCACACGCTCGAGGGGCCCGACGACATGCCCGCGCACGTCAAGGCCTCGCTGCTCGGGCCCGCGCTGTCGCTCCCGGTCGCCCAGGGCGGGCTCGCCCTGGGCACGTGGCAGGGGATCTACCTGTGCGAGCACCGCGACCGCGGCGGGTCGCGCTCGCTGGTCGCGACGCTCTGGGGCGAGCGCTAGCGCCCCTTCCAGACCGGGGCGCGCTTCTCGGCGAACGCCTTGGACCCCTCGATCGCGTCCTCGGAGGCGAACACGGGGTCGGAGATCTCGGCCTGGCGGTCCCACATCTCCTGCGGGGACCAGCCCCACTGCTCCTGCAGGATCCGCTTGCTCGCGATCAGCGAGAGGGGCGCGCTCGTGGCCACCTGCTCGGCGAGCGCGACGGCGGTGCTCAGCGCCTCGCCGGGCTCGCACAGCCGGTTGACCAGCCCCAGCTCGGCCGCCCGCTCGGCGGTGATCGTGTCGCCGGTCAGGGCCAGCTCCATCGCGATGTGGTACGGGATGCGCCGCGGCAGGCGCAGCAGCGCGCCCCCGACCGCGGCCAGACTGCGCTTGGCCTCGGGGATCCCGAGCTTGGCGCCGCGCGCGGCGACGATCAGGTCGCAGGCGAGCACGACCTCCAGGCCGCCGGCGACGGCGAAGCCCTCGACGGCGGCGATCAGCGGCTTGGCCGCCGAGCGGCGCACGATGCCGGCGAACCCGCGGTCGCCGACCCACGGGCGCTTGCCCTCGACGAACGCCTTGAGGTCCATGCCGGCCGAGAAGCCCTTGCCCGCGCCGGTGAGCACGGCGGTCTGGAGCTCGGCGTCGGCGTCGAGCTCGTCCAGGGCGGCGGCGATCCCCTCGGCGACGTCGAGGTTGATCGCGTTGCGGGCGTCGGGGCGGTTGAGCGTGATGAGGAGCACCGACCCGCGGCGCTCGGTGAGGACGGCGGCTTCTTCGTTCATGCCGGGAGCCTATCCTGCGCATTGGTGTCCACGTCGGTCCGTATCCAGGGCATGTACGCGCGCGTCGAGCGCGACGGTGTCGACGACGCGGTCGCGGTCGAGGAGCCGCTCGAGATCCGCGTCGACGGCGCCCCGCTCGCGGTCACCATGCGCACGCCCGGCCACGACGCTGAGCTCGCCCTCGGCTTCCTCTACGGCGAGGCGCTGCTCGACGAGCCGCATGCCGCCACGCCGCCCGCCGACCTCGCCGGGGGGACGATCGAGGTGGCCGGGCCGTTGCTGCGCGACCCGGGGCTGCGGCGCTTCTACACGAGCTCCTCGTGCGGGGTGTGCGGCAAGGGCGCGATCGAGCAGGTGCGCGTCGACGCCGAGCCGCTCCCGCCGGGCCCGGTGCTCGAGCGCGCGCTGATCGCCGCGCTGCCCGACCGCCTGCGCCAGCCCGAGTTCGAGCGCACCGGGGGCATGCACGCCGCCGGGCTGTTCGACGCGCGGGGCCACGCGCTCGCGGTGCGCGAGGACGTCGGCCGCCACAACGCCCTGGACAAGCTCGTCGGCCGCTGCCTGATCGACGGTCGCCTGCCGCTGCACGGGCTGGTGATCTGCGTGAGCGGGCGGCTCTCCTTCGAGCTGGTGCAGAAGGCGGCGCGCGCCGGCGCGCCATTCCTCGTCGGCGTCGGCGCGCCGACCTCGCTGGCCGTCTCGCTCGCGGCCGAGCTGGGCCTGACCCTGTGCGGCTTCGCGCGCGGCGGGCGCGCGAACGTCTACACGTGTCCCGAGCGCGTCTCGGGGTGAGGTGCGCTAGCCGCCGAGCTGGGCGATCGCCTGCTCGTAGGCCGCGACGGGATAGACCCCGACGAACGGCGAGACCGACTGCCCCTTGGCGTTGGAGAGGATCGTCGTCGGCGTCTCGTCCAGGCCGCGGCTGTTCTCCATCTGCGCCACGGCGGTGATCTGCGAGACGAAGTCGGGATTCGTGCGCGCGACGTTCCACTGCGCGTAGTTCAGGCCCTGGGTGGCCTTGGCCGTGTCGAAGATGTTCGACAGGGTGAACGACCCCTCGGGCGGCTGGAAGACGTAGTTGGTGAACAGGTACTGGATGCCCTTGCCCTGCTGGCCGGCGGCGAGCAGGCCGCCCCACTCGGTGTTGACCATCGCCGCCGTCGGGGTCACGCTCTCCAGCGGATAGATCTGCAGCTGCACCTTGCCCTCGCGGATGTACGGGAGCAGCGAGACCTCGGCGCCCCCGTTGCGCGAGGGCCCGACGAAGAGGTCGTCGCAGGCCGAGCACTGCAGGTCGACGTACTCGCGGTCGATCACCGGAGCGCTCGCGCTGCCCCAGGTGAGGTCGCCGCCCGAGCCGACGCCCTGGGTCGTGCCGGCCACCCAGCCGGCGATCATCACCTGCGTCGCGTTGGCCGTCGACTTGGTGAGCTTCTTGGCCTGGCCGCTGTGGTCGCTCGAGCTGACGATGACGAGCACGACGACGACGATTACGGCGATCGCCAGCACGGCGCCGCCCTGCAGCATCCGCCGCCGGCGGAGCCCGGCGGCCGCCATCTGCTGCTCGCCCTCGATGCGCTCGGCCCGCAGGCGCTCCTGCTCAGACGGCGGGGAAGCCATGTCGGCCCGGACTGTAGCGTGGGTGACGAGTGGACTCCCCCGGTCGCTCGGGCCGCCTGCGTCCCGTCGGGCGCGAAGGTCCAAAATGCCCTGTCGTGCGCGCCGCCCGCCCCCACCGGCTCCTGCGCCTCGCCCCCGCGGCGCTGCTCGCCGGTGCGGCGCTCGCCGCCTGCGGGCTCTCGAGCGTCGCCCGCCAGGCGAGCGTGCACCTGAGCGCCGCCCGCAGCGGCTCCGGCGTGCTGATGCGCACGGACGGGACGGGCAGCGGCGCGCTGCGCCAGGTCGGGGATCAGCTGACGGTGTCGACCACCGTGAGCGGCCTGGCGCCCGGCAGCCGCCACGCGGAGGTCGTCCACGGCCCGTTCGGCTACTGCAAGCCGAACCTGCAGGTCCCCGACGTCGCGGTCATCCTGCCCGACCTGGTGGTCGGCGCGAACGGGACCGCCCACGCGTCGCTGCGCACGATCGTCAACACCGAGGTCGTCGAGAAGGGCTACTACCTCACGGTTCTGCACGGGCCCACGCCTACTCGGGAGAGAAGCCTCGTCGGCTCGGCCCCGACGCCGGCCTACACCGCGGCGATGGCCAGCAACGTGCCGATGCTGTGCGGCAACCTGGGGCCGGTCAGCCCCGCAGCTACGCGGCGAAGAGGGTGAGCGCCGGCTCGCGCTCGCCGCGCAGGACCCCGAGGTCGACCTCGACGCAGTCGATCCCGCGCGAGGCAGCCAGGACGCGGGCCTGGGGCTTGATCGACTGGGCGGTGAGCACGCCCCGGCAGGGCCCGAATCCGGGGTCCTCCCGGATCCGCGCCAGGTAGCGGGTGAGCTGCTCGACCGACTCGATCGTGCCGACCCGCTTGATCTCCACCGCGACCCAGCCCTCCTGCGCGTCGCGGCACATCAGATCCACCGGGCCGATGTCGGTCGGCCACTCGCGTCGCACCAGCCGCAGCCCCTCCCCGCAGCGCTCGGGGGTCGCGGCGAGCAGCTCCTGCAGCTCGCGCTCCTCGCCCTCCTTGGCCAGGCCGGGCTCCTCGTCGAGGTCGTGCTCGACGTCGGTGAGCACCTCGTGCAGCGTGATCTCCAGGCGCTCCTCGGCGCGGTGCTTGCGCACGACCAGCAGCTCGCCGTCGCGCTCGATGACGGTCGGCGGCGTCATCCAGTTCAGCGGCTTGTAGCCGCCGACGTCGGCGTGGACGAGCACCGACCCGTCGGCCTTGAGCATGATCAGCCGCACCGCCTCGGGCAGGCGCGTGGACAGGCGGCCGGCGTAGTCGACCGAGCAGCGAGCGACGATCAGGCGCATGGCAAGGTGAGCCTACGGATGCGGGCGGATGACCGTCACGGCGGCTGCGATTGCCCTGGTGTCACCGCGAAGGCGCGGAGTGAGGCGCAGGAGGCGCGCGGGCCGGACGCCGGCGACGCCTGGGTGCAGGCGCTCGAGCGCTGTGCCGCGATGAGCGTGCCCGAGCGCGCCGCCATGGTCCTCGACCGGGCCACGAGCTGCGCGTCGCGCTCGCCGAGGCGTTCCACGCGCTCGTGCTCGCCCGGCTGCTGATCCCCTGCGACCGCAACTTCGGCGCCGGCGAGTCCTCGATCCTGTACGCCAACAGCCCTGCGGGGCTCGCCGCGCTGGAGCGCTGCGAGGCGGCCGTCGTCGTCGCGCGCGGGCCGCCGGACTGAGCTGACGATCGGCTCGGCGGGCCGGCGAGCCTGCTTTCCTGCGTGCCGGCGATGGCCGAGTTCGATCCCGACGAGCTGGACCGCGACGAGGAGCAGCCCCCCGAGCGACCCGACCCGATCGCCCGCGGCCAGCGCACCGCGGTCGTCGATCGCCTGCTGACCGGCTCGACGCTGCTCGCGCTGGCCTCGCTCGCACTCGCGGTCGCGCCCGGGCCGCTCGAGGTCGAGGGGCTGATCCTGCTGGTGCCGGGCATCGCGCTGTGTTGGCGGGCGTGGCGGATGGGCGTGCACGTCGAGCTCCGCGGCGTGCTCGTCTACGGCCTGCTGCGCAGCGAGCGCGTGCCCTGGGAGGAGATCGAGCGCTTCGAGGTCCGCTCCGCCGAAGGCTCGCCGAAGATCGGCCACCTCGTCCTCGTCGGCGAGCGCCCGGCGCTGCCGATCGGCGCGATCCGCGGCGACGGCGCGCAGGAGGCGATCGAGAGACTCAACGGGGAGCTGGCGCGGTGGCGCTCGCAGTGACGATCATCTCGGACACCCACCTCCCGCGCGGTCGACGCCGACTGCCGGAGGCGTGCCTGGAGCGGCTGCGCGCCGCCGACCACATCGTGCACGCCGGCGACCTGATCGCCGTCGAGGTGCTCGAGCAGCTGCGGGCGCTGGGCCCGCCGGTGACCGCCGTGCACGGCAACGTCGACGCGCCCGCGGTGCGCGCCGCGCTGCCGGCGACGGCGACGGTGCGCCTGGAGGGCGTCGAGCTCGCGGTCCTGCACGACTCCGGCCCGGCGGCCGGGCGGCTCGCGCGACTGCGCGCACGGTTCCCGACCGCGAGCGCGGTCGTCTTCGGCCACTCGCACATTCCGCTGCTCGAGCACGACGCCGGCTTTGCCATCTTCAACCCCGGCAGCCCGACCGACCGCCGCCGCCAGCCCACCCACACGATGGGCCTCGCGCGCGTGTCGGGCGAGGCGATCAGCTTCGAGCTGGTCGACCTCGGCGCCTGAGCCGCTAGTGGTGCCTCCGGTAGATCCGGTCGTCGATTCGCGAGCGAAAATCGAGCATGGCCAGGACGCAGGGAGCCGGAACAGCAGCGCTATTTCGGCTCCCGAGGACGCCGCCAGGCGAAGATTTGCAGCCGCGAAGCGGGAGCGGATTTGCAGGAGGTGCC
>DATAWZ010000003.1:0-9534 GCA_036266975.1 Solirubrobacteraceae bacterium | reverse complement strand
CGCATCCGCGCGCCCTCGACCGGCTCCTATAGTTATGGGGCATGTCGGGTCACTCAAAATGGGCTTCCATCAAGCACAAGAAGGCGGTCGTCGACCAGCGGCGCGGCCAGCAGTTCACCAAGCTCGCGCGGGCGATCACGGTTGCCGCGCGTGACGGCGGGGGCGAGCCCGACTCCAACGCGACGCTCGCCAACGCGATCCAGAAGGCCCGCGAGGCCTCGATGCCCAAGGACAACATCGAGCGCGCGATCGCCAAGGGCACGGGCGCCGACGCCGACAGCGCCGCGTTCGAGTCGGTGCTCTACGAGGGCTACGGCCCCGGCGGCGTGGCCGTGCTCGTCGAGGCGCTCACCGACAACCGCAACCGCACCGGTGCCGACATGCGCCACCTGTTCGGCAAGCACGGCGGCAACCTCGGCGAGCCCGGGTCGGTGGCCTACCTGTTCGACAAGAAGGGCGTCCTCTACGTCGAGGCCGGCGATCGCTCCGAGGACGACCTGATGCCGGCGATCGAGGCCGGGGCGCAGGACATCGTCCTCGATGAGGAGATGTACGAGATCGTCACCGAGCCCGCCGACTTCGGCGCGGTGCGCTCCGCCCTTGAGCAGGCCGGGATCCCGATCGAGAGCGCGGAGATCATCCAGCGGCCCAAGAGCCGCGTGGAGATCGACGAGTCCACCGCGACGTCGCTGATGCGTCTGGTCGACGCCCTCGAGGAGAACGACGACACCAACGCGGTGCACGCGAACTTCGACGTGCCGGCCGACGTTCTCGAGCGCGTCGCCGGGTGAAGCCGCGGGCGACCGTCGCGGTCGACCCCGAGGCCGAGGAGCGCGAGCTGCGCGAATACCTCGGCGCGCGCTACGAGCACCTGCGCCTGCAGCAGTGGGCCCATCAGCTCGACGAGGAGTTCCGCCAGATCGGCGACGAGCAGGAGTTCTACCGCCGCTCGGAGGGCTACCTGTACAACCTCACCGCGTTCGCGATGAGCCGCACGAAGGTCCCCTACCTGCAGGACCTGGTGCGGCTGTGCCCGCCGCCGGCCCGGCTGCTCGACTACGGCTGCGGGATCGGCAGCGACGGCCTGGCGCTCAGCGCCGCCGGGTACGACGTCTCCTTCGCCGACTTCGACAACCCCAGCACCCGCTATCTGCGCTGGCGCCTGCAGCGGCGCGGACTCGACGGCGTGGCCGTGTACGACCTCGACCGCGATCCGCCGCCGGGCGGCTTCGACCTCGCCTTCGCCTTCGACGTGCTCGAACACGTCGCCGACCCGTTCGCGCTGCTGGATGAGCTCGAGCGCCGCGCGCGGATCGTACTCGTCAACGTGCTCGAGCCGGTGGCCGACGACGTCGAGGTCCACCACCGCGAGCTGCCCGTACAGGCGCTGATCGACCACGCCACCACGCACGGCCTGCGGCGCCATCGCCGCTACCACGGGCGGGTGCACCTGCTCGGGTATGCGCCTTGCGCTGGGGGCGGGGCGGAGACTGGCTGGCTAGCCAGCCGAGTGGCGCGGATTCGCGCTAGGCTGCCGGCTCTGCCATGAGCGTACTCCCCGACGTCCCCGGCGTCAGCCACCAGTGGGTGCAGGTCGACGGCCTGCGCTTCCACGTCGCCGAGGCGGGCAGCGGCGACGACGTGATCCTGCTGCTGCACGGCTGGCCCGAGCACTGGTACTGCTGGCGGCATCTGCTGCCCGCGCTCGCCGAGGCCGGGCACCGCGTGCTCGCGATGGACCTGCGCGGCTTCGGCTGGTCGGACGCGCCGGCTCGCGGCTACGAGAAGGAACAGCTGGCCGACGACGTGCTCGGCGTGCTCGACGCCCTCGGCCTGCGGCGCGTCAAGCTCGTCGGCCACGACTGGGGCGGCTGGGTCGGCTTTCTGCTCTGCCTGCGCGCGCCCGAGCGCTTCGAGCGCTTCTTCGTGATGAACATCGTCGGCCCCTGGGTCGGCGTCGGCGCGATGGGCGCCAACGCGTGGCGCTTCGGCTACCAGTGGCTGATGCTCAGCCCCGGCCTGGGCGCGCTGGCCCAGCGCAGCGGCGTGATCCTGCGCATGTCCTATCGCCTGGGCGTGCGCAACCAGCGCGCGTTCTCCGACGGCGGGGCCCGCGAGAGCTTCGTGGAGAACCTGTCCGAGCCCGCGCGCGCCCGCGCCGGCGTGCAGATGTACCGCGTGTTCAACATGCGCGAGCTGCCGGCGATCATGCGCGGCCGCTACGACGACCAGCGGCTGACCGTGCCGACCAAGGTGCTGTTCGGCACCGCCGACGCGGTGCTGCGCCCCTCGATGCTGGGCGCCACCGAAGCGCACGCCGAGGACATGCAGGTCGAGTTCGCGCCCGGGATCGGGCACTTCATCGCCGAGGAGGCCCCGGACCTCGTCGCCGAGCGCGCGATCGCGTTTCTGGGGTAGGGGCGTGGGGAGTTGCCCGCGCTATTGGAAGGTAACTCCCCACACCCCCTGTTACGCGACCGGTAGTAGCGGCGAGGGTGGCCGGCACGCCAGCCCGCGCGGCTCGGCCAGGCGCTCGAGCATCAGCGCGGTGTCGGCGATCGGCACGCCGGTGAGGTGCGCCTCGCGACCCTCGAAGTCGCTGACGATCTCGCGTAACGCCGCCGAGTAGGCCTCGCCGTCCCGGGCGCCCAGCCCCGCGAGCGCGGCGGCGGTCCGCACGAAGGCCGGCGAGCCCGCGCGCATCCCGTGCACACAGGCAGCGGCCGCCTGACCCTCGCCGAGCACCATCAGCGCGATCGCGCGGGCGTAGCACGCGGGCGGTGAGTCGGTGTCGGTGGGGGCCGGCAGCTGCTCGAGGGTGTAGCGCGCCGCGTCGGCCGCGTCACCGGCGATCACCGCCGCTTTGAGCATCCCGATCAGGCGCCCGTAGCTCGCGGGCGGCGCGAGCTCCCAGGAGCGCCGGTAGCGCTCGGCCGCCGCGTGGAACCCGCCTCGCGCCGCCGCGGCTCGGCCGTCGAGCAGGGCTCGCTGGGCGTCGCCCTCGACGGCGATCGCCTCTACCAGGAGGTCGAGGTGCGGACCCGGTGGCATCGGCACGGTAGGCGAGCATACGGCTCGCCCAGGGATCGGGATCCGATAGAACGGACGGCTTGCGTGCCGCCGCCCTGATCGCCGCCGTCCCCCTCGCCCTGCTCCTGGGCTCGTTCGCCACGGCGTCAGCGCAGGAGGCCGCGAGCGTCAACGCCCCGTGCGTCGTCGAGAACGGCGCGGTGATCGTGTCGGGGACCGGCTTTATCCCCGGCGACGGCATCGAGGTCAACGGGATCGGCCTGTTCGGCACCACGGCCGTCGACCCGACCGGAGCGTTCAGCGTCGAGGTCTTCGCCCCGAACCTCGGCACGCTCAGGCCCGATGCGACGACCGAGACGATCAGCGTCAACGACCTCAACCACCCGGGGGCGACCCCGATCACGTCCTTCGGCGTGGACACGCTCGCGGCGGCGATCGTGCCCGGCGACGCGCGGCCGGCCAAGCGCGTCACCTTCGTGGCCTCCGGTTTCGTGCCGGGCGAGCCGATCTACGGGCACTATCTACGCCGCGGCCGTGTGAGGGCGACCAAGCGGCTCGGCATCGCCGCGGGGCCGTGCGGCACCCTGGACGTCAAGTCGGCGATGTATCCGGCCGGACGGACGGCCGCAGGGACCTACAAGGTGCAGTTCGACCAGTCACCCACGTACTCCCGGCAGACGCCGAAGCCCAAGGCGACCCAGACGGTGACGATCCTCTGAGCCGGGCGCTCAGCGCGCGAAGACGAACGCGCGCGCGGCGAAGGCCTCGAGCCCGCGCCATTGCCCGCCGTCCTCGAAGTGGACCTCGCAGAAGCCGAGCGCGCGCATCCGCGTGCGCAGGTCCTCATCGACGATCCCCCACTGCCAGACGTCGTGAACGTCGCGCCACCGGCGCCCGCGGCGCGGGTTGAGCTCGTCGAGCCGGTCGAACAGCGCGTCGTGCTCGGCCTGCTTGGGCACCTGCGCCAGGTAGCGCTCGCGACCGAGCTCGATCAGGCGAGTGGTCTGCTCGGCGGCCAGGTACTGGGGCTGGACGATGGCCACCGCCCGGGCGCGGCGCGCGTAGCGCTCGAGGATCTCGCTCCAATCGGGATCGACCTGGTGCAGCAGCACGTCGAACAGCAGCACGGCGCCGATCTCGCCGACCTGGTCGGCGACCTCCGGCGAGCCGAAGTCGGCCTCGATCAGCTCGAGCTGGGGGTGGGCGCCGGCCCGCTCGTGGACGGCGGCGGTGATGTCGTCGTCGACGAGCACCGCGCGGCGAAGCGTCGCGTGCTCGAGGGCGTGGAAGGTGTAGACGCCGTCGACCGCCCACACCCCGCCGAGGTCGGCGATCGAGTCGACGCCCTCGAGGGCGAGGGCGGCCTCCACGGCGCGCAGCTTGATCGGCTGGGCGATCGGCGCGGGCGCTGGCGCGTGCGCGTCGGCCGGTGTCGCGGCGCCGAAGCCCAAGCGGGACCGCAGGGAACGCCGTCGCGGCATCAGCACGGCCGGGCGAGGATCGCCACGTGAGGATCGCCCCGCCAACCGGCGAGCAGCTGGCGCCGGCCCACGCGGGAGCGCAGCGCGGGCAGGGTGGGGGGAACGCGCCGCTGGCCGGCGCCGCGCGGGATCCGCAGGCGCACAGGCTCGGCGGCGAGCGCGAAGCCGGCCACCTCGATCATGCGCCGCAGCGCCGCAACGTTGGGCAGCCACCACCACGGGCGCCCGATCCCGTCGAGCGTGGTGATCGGCCGGCGCGGGAAGAGCGCGGTCATCAGGACGTCGTGGGCGTCGACGCTGAGCATCTGCCCCTGGCAGACCGCGCGCACTCGCTCGAGCGCCCGAACCGGGTCGCGCAGGTGCAGCAGCAGGCTGCCCACGTACACGAAGTCGAACCTTCCCAGCTCGTCCGGGTCGAGCTCGTAGATGCTGCGCTCCTGGTAGCGCACCTTCGAACCGAGCGCGGCGCTGGCGATCTGGAACCCGGCGCCACCCTGCTTGCGGTCCTCGAGGCCCTGGATGACCTCCGGCGAGGCGCCGTGGGGCCAGTCCCACGCGAGCGGGTCCAGGACGTCCACCGCGAGCACCTCGGCCGCGCCGCGGCGCTCCATCTCGAAGGCCCAGAAGCCGTCGAACGTGCCCACGTCCAGGCAGCGCTTGCCCTCCAGCGAGGCGGGCAGCGGCAGCTCGGTGGCAAGGGCGCGGGTGTCGAACCAGCCCGGCGTGAGCACGCCGGGGGCGAGCTCGAGCGTGTGGTACCACTGCCGCCCCTGCACCTGGGCGCGGAGGTCCTGGGTAGCGTTCATCGGCCGATCACCCTAGCCCCTACGTGCCTGGCCGCCGCCTATCCTGGCCGCTGCAGATGACAAACGCCCCCGCGATCGCGGTCGCCGTCGCCTCCCATGAGCGCCCCGCGCGCCTGGCGCGTCTGCTCGACGCGCTCGCCGAGCAGACGCTCGCTCCAGACCAGTTCGAGGTCGTGGTCGTGCATGACTCCGTCGGCCCCGAGAGCGAGCAGATCCTGGGCGGCCACGCGCTGCCCGGGCTGCACCACGAACGCGTCGCCCCCAGCGGGCCGGCGCTCAAGCGCAACCGCGCCTGGCGCGCGAGCCGCGCGCCGCTGGTCGCGTTCACCGACGACGACTGCCGGCCCGAGCCGGGGTGGCTCGCCGCGCTGCTGCAGGCCGCTCGCGCGCAGCCCGGCGCGGTCGTGCAGGGGCTGACCCGCCCCGATCCCGACGAGGAGCACCTGCTGCGCGAGGCACTCGTGCGCACCCAGTCGATCGACCCGCCCACCCCGTTCGGGCAGACCTGCAACATTCTCTACCCGCGGGCGCTGCTCGAGCGCCTGGGCGGCTTCGACGAGACGCTGCCCGCAGCGGCCGGGGAGGACACCGACCTGCTGCTGCGCGCCCGCGAGAGCGGCGCGCCGCTGATCGCAGCGCCCCACGCGCGCGTGCGCCACGCGGTGACCACCGCCTCGCTGCCCGCCACCCTGCGGGCGATCGGCCGCTGGCAGCACCTCGCGTTCGTGGTGCGCCGGCACTCGGCGCTGCGGCGCGAGCTCACCCTCGGGGTGTTCTGGAAGCCGGCGCACGCCTGGCTGCTGTCCGCCGCGGCGAGCGGGGCCAGCCGACGACCGCGCGCGCTCACGTTGCTGCTGCTCGCCGGATGGGCCCGCAGCACCCGTCCCAACTACGGCCCGGGCGTGCGCGGGCAGCTGCGATCGATCGCCGAGCTGCCGCTGCGCGCGCTGATCGACGCGGTCGAGGTCGCCGTCGCCGCCCGCGGTGCGCTGCGTTACCGCACGCCCTTCCTGTGAGCCCAGCCCCGGCACCCGACCTCGAGTTGAGCGTGGTCGTCCCCTCGCACGGGCGCCCCCTGCGCCTGCGCTGGCTGCTGAACGCCCTGCAGGAGCAGACCCTCGAGCGCTTCGAGGTCGTCGTGGTCCACGACGGCCCCGCCGACGGCCCCACCGATCGGCTGCTCGCCACCCATCCGCTCGCCGCCGAGGGCACGCTGCGCGGGCTGCGCGCCGAGCCATGCGGCGCCGCGGTGAAGCGAAACCTCGGCTGGCGGGCCGCGCGCGGGGCGCTGGTCGCGTTCACCGACGATGACTGCCGCCCGCCGGCTGGCTGGCTGGCGGGCATGCTCGATGCCGCCCGGGGCGCGCCGGGCGCGGTGGTGCAGGGCCGCACGACCCCGGACCCCGACGAGCTGGCGATCCTGCACCACGCCCCGCACGCGCACACGATGCACGTCGAGCCCCCGACGCCGTGGGGGCAGACCTGCAACATCGCCTTCCCGCGCGCGCTGCTCGAGCAGCTGGACGGCTTCGACGAGACGCTGACGATGAGCGGCGAGGACACCGACCTGCTCCAGCGTGCGCTCGACGCGGGCGCCCTTCAGGTGGCCGCGCCGGGCGTGCTCACCCACCACGCCGTCGTCGACCAGCGGCTCGGCCGTGCGCTGCGCCAGCGCTGGCGCTGGCAGGACGTCGCCGGCGCGGTCAAGCGCCACCCGCGCCTGCGCGAGCCGTTTCCGCTGCACGTGTTCTGGAAGCCCCGCCACGCGACCCTGCTGCTCGCGCTCGGCGGCGCGCTCGCCGCCGGCGAGCGCCGCACCCCGCTGCCGCTGCTGCTCGTGCTGCCGTGGGCGGCCCAGGCGCGCCCGGAGTACGGCCCCGGACCGCGCGCCCTGGTGCGGGGGCTGGGCGAGCTCCCCGGCCAGGCCGCGATCGACGCGGTCGAGCTGGCCGCGCTCGTGCGCGGCTCGATCCGCCACCGCACCCTGGTGCTGTGATGCGCGTCGCGCTGCTGAACCCGTGCTTCTGGCCCGAGGTCCGCCGCGGCTCGGAGCGGTTCGCCGACGAGCTCGCGCGGGCGCTGATGGCGCGCGGCCACGTCCAGCCGCGGCTGATCGTCAGCCACCCCGGCCCGCCGACCCGCCGAGTCGAGGACGGCCTGACCATTGTGCGCGTCCCGCGGCCTCCCGACCGGCGCCTGCGCCGGCGCTGCTTTGAGGATCACCTCACCCACGTCCCGTTCAGCTACGCCGCGCTGCTGGCCGGCGAGGACGACCTCGCCCACGCGCTGTTTCCCACCGACGCGCTTGCCGCGGTGCGATGGGCGCGCCGCCGGCGCCGCCCGGCGATCCTCAGCTACATGGGCATCCCGCACCGGCAGGCGCTCGCCGCCCGGCGGGGGCGCGTGGAGGTGCTCACCCGAGCGCTCGACGGGGTCGACGCGGTGGTCGCCCTCTCGCGCGCGGCGGCCGACGGCTTCGAGCGCTGGCTCGGGGCGCAGGCGTGCGTGATCGCCCCTCCGGTCGACCTTCAGACCTTCAGCCCCGGCGGCGAGCGCGCCGAGGATCCGACGATCCTGTGCGCCGCGGACCTGCGCGAGCCGCGCAAGCGCGTCCCGCTGCTGCTCGAGGCCTTCGCGCTCGTGCGCCGCGAGCGCCCCCGCGCGCGCCTGGTGCTCTCCCGCCCCCGCGCCGACGCTCCGCTGGTCCCGGCCGGCGTCGAGCTGGTCGACCTCGACGACCGACACGCGCTCGCGCAGGCCAACCGTGCGGCGTGGGTCGCCGCACTGCCCTCGGTCGGCGAGGCGTTTGGGCTGACCGTCGCCGAGGCGCTCGCGTGCGGGACCCCGGCGGTGGTCAGCGACCTGCACGCGCTGCCCGAGCTGATCGACGACCCGTCGCTCGGTCGGCGGTTCGCCGGCGATGACCCGGCCGCGCTGGCCCGCGCGCTGCTCGAGGCGCTCGAGCTCGCGGGTGACCCGGGGACCGCCGCCGCGTGCCGGCGCCGCGCCGAGCCGTTCTCGCGCGCGGCCTGCGCCGATGCCTATGAGGCCCTCTACCGGGGGCTGCTCTGAACGTGGCGCAGGTCAGCGTGATCATCCCCGCGCGCGACGCCGAGCGCACCCTCGCCGACGCGCTCGCCGGCGTGGGCCGGGCGGCGGAGGGCATCGTCGCCGAGCTGATCGTCGTCGACAACGGCTCGCGCGACGGGACCGCCGAGCTCGCCGAGCGGCTCGGCGCCGCCGTGGTGCGGCGCGAGCGCGGCGAGGGGCCAGGCGCGGCCCGCAACGCCGGGATGCACGCCGCCAGCGCCGATCGGGTCGCGTTCGTCGACGCCGACTGCCGGCCCCGGCCGCGCTGGCTGCGGGCGGGCCTGGCCGCGCTCGAGCACGCCGACCTGGTCCAGGGCGCCGTCTGCGCGCAACCGGGCGCCGGACCGTTCGACCGGACGGTCTCGGTGCCCGCCGCGAGCGGCCTGTTCGAGGCCGCGAGCCTGTTCGTGCGCCGCGAGATCGCGCTGCGCGTGGGGGGATTCCCCGGCGGACTCGAGCCCCCCGGGCAGGCGCCGTTCGGAGAGGACGCCCTGTTCGGCTGGGCGGTCGCCCGCGCCGGCGGGCGGGTCGGCTGGTGCCCGGAGGCGATCGTCGAGCACGTGGTCATCGCGCGCGACGCGCGCGCCTTCGTGGCCGAGCGCACCCGGCTCGCGCTGTTCCCCGAGCTGGTTGCGCGCATCCCCGAGCTGCGCGACGGTCGCCTGTTCGCCCGCTGGTTTCTCTCGCGGCGCAGCGCCGCCTTCGACGCCGCGCTGTGCGGCGCGCTGCTCGCCACCGGCACCCGCCGGCGCTCGCCGCTGCTCGCCGCCGCCCCCTATGCGGCGCTCGTGGCGCGCGAGGCGCGCGCGTGGGGGCCGCGGATCGGCCCGCGGGTCGCCGCCGCCGGCCTGCTCGCCGACGCGGTCGGCGCGTCCGCCCTCGCGCGCGGCTCGGTGCGCAGCGGCACCGCCGTGCTCTGACCCGCCGCGCGGTCGCTGCCAGCAGGGCCGCACTATCCTGCTGCGCCGTGCAGCCCGCCGAGATCCCGGTGGTGATCCTGTGCGGCGGCCGGGGCACCCGGCTGCGCGCGCAGGCCGCCGACATCCCCAAGCCGCTGGTCGAGATCGGCGGACGACCGATCCTCTGGCACGTCGTGCAGCTCTACGCGGCCGCCGGCTTTCGCCGCT
>DATAWZ010000002.1:0-20504 GCA_036266975.1 Solirubrobacteraceae bacterium | reverse complement strand
TCGTCGATTCGCGAGCGAAAATCGAGCATGGCCAGGACGCAGGGAGCCGGAATAGCAGCGCTATTTCGGCTCCCGAGGACGCCGCCAGGCGAAGATTTGCAGCCGCGAAGCGGGAGCGGATTTGCAGGAGGTGCCACTAGGAGGCGGCGCCGTTCGGCGCGCCGGCGCCGGGGGCGCCGCCCATGCCGCCCGGAGGCGGACCGCCCGCCCCGCGGCTGCCCGGCTTGCCGGCCGGGGGCTTGAACGAGGAGTCGGTCGCGAACACCGTCGCGGTGCCCGCCGAGGACTGCGTGACCGTCACGTGGTCGCCGGCGACCAGGTCGGACAGTGAGGAGCTCTTCCCGTCCAGGGTGACCGTCACCGAGGAGGGCAGGTCGAGCGTCGGCGTCGCGTAGGTGGCGGTCTTGGTGCCCTCGGTGAGGGTCACATCGTCGCCGGAGGCGGACACGAACGTGCCGTTGTCGATCGTGATCGTGTCGAAGCTGCCGCTGCTGTCGGGGACGACCGAGACCGAATGGACGGCGCCGCCGGGGCCGCCCTCGCCGCCCGGACCGCCCATGCCGCCGGGGCCACCCATCCCGGCCGCCGGGCCGCCCGTGCCGGTCGTGCCGGCCGGCGCGGACTGGTTGGCGGCGTGGCGGGTGCCGTGCTTGTGCGTGCTGGCGGCGGAGCTGCTGGCGATGCCGGCCGCTCCCCCGGCGAGCGCGCACACCGTGGCCACGGCGGCGCCCTTGTACAAGCGGGACTGTTGCATCGAAGACCTCCCGGTCTCGTTCTCTCTCGCTGGAGTGGACACGCGCCGTGCGGGGCGCGTTATTGCCGGGAAGATCCCGGGGAGCCGTAAGCCGGCGGTGGCACGGCGATAAGACGCTCATAAGGGGCCGACCGCCTACGATGCGCAGCGATGGCGTCGCGCCACGGACCTCCGGTACCCGGGTTCCTCGCCGGCCCGGCCGCCCGGGTGGGCGCGGCGGCGCAGAACGCGCTCGAGGTGGCCCGCTTCGGCGGCTTGGAGACCGGCGAGCAGCCGTCGCCCTACGAGGTCGTGGCCGAGTCGCGGATCTTCCGCCTGCGGCGCTACTTCCCCCCCTCCGACGGTGGCGCAGCCGCCGGAGGCGACGAGCCGGGCCCCTCGGCCCGCGATACCGGTCCGACGGAACGCGCGCCGCGTCCGGCGGTCGTGCTCGTGCCGCCGATGATGCTCGCCGCCGAGGTCTACGACGTCTCGCCGAGCGCGAGCGCGGTGGAGATCCTGCACCGGCGGAGGATCGACCCGTTCGTGGTCGACTTCGGCTCGCCCGAGCACGAGCCGGGCGGCCTGGAGCGCAACCTGACCGACCACGTCCTGGCCGTCAGCGACGCGGTCGATCGCGTCCGCGAGCTCACCGGTCGCGACGTGCACCTCGGCGGCTACTCCCAGGGCGGCATGTTCTGCTACCAGACCGCCGCCTACCGGCGCGGCGCCGGCATCCGCAGCCTGGTGACCTTCGGCAGCCCGGTCGACACGCACGGCGCGATGCCGTTCGGCCTGCCCGAGCAGCTCGTCGCCGGCGGCGTGGGCCAGCTCGCCGAGCGACTGTTCGCCGACCGCGGCGTCCCGGCGTGGATCAGCCGCGAGGGGTTCCGGCTGCTGGACCCGGTCAAGTCGCTACGCCAGCGCGTGGACTTCCTGATGCAGCTGCACGACCGCGACGCGCTGCTGCCGCGCGAGCGCCAGCGCCGCTTCCTGATGGCCGACGGCTGGGTCGCGTGGCCGGGCCCGGCACTGGTCGACTTCCTGCGCCAGTTCGTGATCCACAACCGCATGCTCTCCGGCGGCTTCGTGATCGAGGACCGGCTCGTGACGCTCGCGGACATCGACCTGCCGATGCTGTGCTTCGTGGGCAGCGTCGACCAGATCGCGCCCACCCCCGCGGTGCGCGCGATCGTCCGCGCCGCGCCGCGCGCGGAGATCTTCGAGCGCTCGCTGAGCGTCGGCCACTTCGGCCTGGTCGTCGGCGGGAGCGCGTCGCGCTCGACGTGGCCGACGGTCGCCTCGTGGGCGCGCTGGCGCGACGGCGAGGGCCGCCGACCGCAGGGGATCGCGCCGATGGGCGCCGACGACGCCGCCGACGAGCACGGCGCCGGCGTGCTCGACTTCGTCGGGCACGGCCTGGTGCTCGCCAGCGAGTTCTCCATCGGGGCGACGCGCGGCCTGGCGCACACCGGCGCGCGTGCCGCCCGTGCGGTCCGCGAGCTCTCCCGCGAGGCCGCCAGCGAGCTGCCGCGACTGGCGCGGCTCGAGCAGATCGGCGCGCGCACGCGCATCTCGCTCGGCTCGCTGCTCGACGAGCAGGCGCGCCGCGCTCCGGGCGACGTGCTGTTCCTCTTCGAGGACCGCGCGCACACCCAGGCCGACGCCAAGCGGCGCATCGACAGCGTCGTCAAGGGCCTGATCTCGGTCGGCATCCGCCAGGGCCAGCACGTCGGCGTGCTCATGCGCACCCGCCCGAGCGCGCTCGCGCTCACCGCTGCCCTGAGCCGGCTCGGGGCCGTCGCCGTGCTGTTGCGCCCCGACGGCGACCTGCAGCGCGAGGCCGACCTGGGCGGAGTGCGCGTGATCGTCGCCGACCCCGAGCACGCCGAGCTGGCACGCGCGGTGCGGCCGTCGCACGTGCTGCTGCTCGGCGGCGGGGGCGGCCCGCGCGAGGTCGGCCCGGACCTGCTGGACATGGAGCAGATCGACCCCGACGCGGTGGCGCTCCCGGCCTGGTACGAGCCCAACCCCGGACTCGCCCGCGACCTGGCCTTCATCCTGTTCAGCGGCGAGGGCGCCGGTACCCGCGCACAGGCGATCACCAACCGGCGCTGGGCCTTGTCGGCGTTCGGCACCGCCTCCTCGGCGGCGCTCACGAGCGCCGACACCGTCTACTGCGTGACGCCGATCTACCACACCAGCGGCCTGCTGATGAGCATCGCCGGCGCGGTGGCCGGCGGCGCGCGGCTGGCGATGGCCACCCGCTTCGCGCCGGACACCTTCTGGGAGGAGGTGCGCCGCTACGGCGTGACCGTCTCGGCCTACACCTGGACGCTGCTGCACGACCTCGTCGAGGCACCGCCGCAGCCGGGCGAACGTCACCACCCGGTGCGCTTGTTCGTCGGCTCGGGCATGCCGCGCGGCCTCTGGCGGCGCGTGCTCGAGCGCTTCGCCCCGGCCCGGGTGCTCGAGTTCTGGGCGGCCACCGAGGCCGACGCGATCCTCGCGAACCTCTCCGGGGCCAAGGTCGGGGCGATGGGCCGGCCGCTGCTCGGCAGCGCCGAGCTGCGCCTGGCCTCCTACGACCTGCATGCCGGGAGGCTGCGACTCGGACCGCACGGCCTCGCCCTGGCGTGCGGCACCGGGGAGACCGGGCTGCTGCTCGCCCGCGCGCGGGGGGTCGACGCCGGCGACGGGGAGACGCTGCGGGGCGTGTTCGCGCGCGGGGACGCGTGGCGCTCGACCGACAGCCTGTTCACGCGCGACGTCGACGGGGATTACTGGCTGGTCGATCACCTCGCCGCGCTGATCCCGACCGCGCGCGGCCCGGTCGCGGCACGCCCGATCGTGGAGGCGCTCGGCGATCTGCCCGTCGTCGATCTGGCCGTCGCCTACGGCGTGCCGATTCGGCCCGACCGCGCCGAGATCGCCGTGGCGGCGGTGACGCTGCGCGGCGACCGGCGCCTGGATGGGCGCGAGCTGACCGCCGCGCTGCGCGGCCTGGTGCCCTCCGAGCGCCCGGAGGTCGTCCACGCCGTCGCCGAGATCCCGGTGACGACGTGGTACCGGCCACAGGCGCGCACGCTGCGCGCCGCGGGCCTGCCGGAGCCCGACGGGCCGCTGCCTGCGTTCTACCGCGTCGCGGGTAGCGGGGTCTACCGGCCGCTCACCCGGGCCGCGCTGCGGCGGCTGGTGGGTGGGGTCAGCGCGCCGCTGGCCGGCGCCGTGGCCGCCGAACAGCAGAGCGAACCCTGACGTTCGGCCTATGCGCCGTGCGCCCGGGGCGGCTACTGTGTCAGCGGAGGGCCGATTACGCGGACGAGGAGAGAGCCATGAGCACGACCACACCCCCGACGCGTACGCGCCGGCGCAGCATCACCAAGACGCACGATCGTATCTCGCAGCTGAGCTGGGAGCCGACGTATCACGACCCGGTCACGCGCTATCCGACGCGGTACCACATGCCGCGCAAGGCCAAGGATCCGATGAAGCAGATCATGCGCGAGTACCTGCCGATGGAGCTCGAGAAGGACGAGCGCGTCTTCGGCGGGCACGACGCGGCCGTCCGCTCGGGGATGGCCGAGAAGGCCTCCCAGCGCTGGTTGGAGATCCTCAAGCCGTTCGTGCAGGTCACCAACTTCGCCGAGGTCGCCGCCGGGCGCTGCATGTCGCTGCTGATCGACGCGGTGCCCAACCCCGAGCTGCGCAACGGCTACCACGTCCAGTTCCTGGACGAGGTCCGTCACACCGGCCTGCAGATGTCGCTCGGGCGCTGGTACACCAAGAACGCCCCCGAGCCCTACGGCTGGAACATCGGCGCGCAGGCGCTCGCGCGCGACCCGGTCACCGGCCCGGGCGTGAACATGCTCAGCCACTTCATGGTCGGCGACCCGATCCAGTGCGCGTTCACGCTGATGGTCGTCGCCGAGACGGCGTTCACGAACGTCGCGTTCGTCGCCCTGCCCGACGTCGGGGCCCGCAACGGCGACTTCGCGCTGCCGACGACGTACCTGTCGGTGCAGTCCGACGAGGCGCGTCACATCTCCAACGGCTACGCGACACTGCTGACCGTCCTGCAGGACGACCGCAACCACGACCTGATCGTGCGCGACCTGCAGCAGGCCTGGTGGATCAACCACGCCTTCCTGGATCCGTTCACCGGCGCGGTGATGGAGTACTTCAGCGAGGACCGCTCGGACCCGGAGTGCTATCGGGACAAGTGGGACCGCTGGATCCGCGACGACTGGTATCGCGCCTACATCGTCAAGCTCGGCAAGCTCGGCGTGGACATCCCGCCGGACATGTTCGAACGGGCGCGCAAGCGCATCCTGGGCGGCATTCACCACCGCCAGGGGATGTTCGGGTTCGCCTCCTGGATGCTGCACTTCTGGCGCTTCCCGCAGTACACGGAGACCGACTTCGAGTACTTCGAGCGCAACTACCCCGGCTGGCACGACGAGTACGGCGACTTCTTCGAGGCGCACAATCAGCTCGCCGATCCGCGCGAGGGCGCGCTGATGCTCAGCGCCTTCCTGGCCGAGGCGCCGCCGCTGTGCTGGACCTGCCAGCTTCCGGGCGTGATCGACGACGACATCACCCACCGGGTCTGCGACGCGCACGGCAACAACTGCTCGCCGAGCGCCGAGGGGGCCGGGACGCGCTTCTACTGCAGCAAGGAGTGCCAGTGGCTGGATGAGTCCAACCCCGGCCGCTACCAGGGCGACCGGCAGTGGTTCGACCGCTACGACGGCTGGGAGCTCTCGGAGGTCGTGCGCGACCTCGGGTTCATCCGCCCGGACGGCAAGACGCTGATCGGCCAGCCGCACGTGAACCCCGACCTGCCGCTGTGGACGCTGGAGGACCTGCGCCGCTGCGAGGTGGAGGTCACCAGCCCGAACCGCGTCGCCGCCCAGGCGATGGGGCTGCCCGTGCTCAACACGAGCGCGGGCGGGCGCAGCAACGCTGACCTCGCCAACGCGACGCTGGCGCGTAACGGCTTCGCCGGGGCGCCGTCGCCGGGCGGTCTGCGTGGTGAAACGGCGCTGCTCGCGCCGCGCCCATGAGCGTCACTCCGCCGGTGCATCACGAGGGAGGGGCTCCCACGGGCCCCTCCCGCGATGAGGCGCGCACGTTCGAGTGGTTTGACCCCTCGGGCCGGCGCGCCTCGCACTACGAGGACGTCACGGTCGACACCCAGCCCTCGCCCGAGCGTCACCTCGGCCGCGAGTACTCGGTCTTCTTCGAGGACGGGCGCTCGACCTGGGATTCGCGCTCGACCGCGCTTCGCCACGACGACTGGTTCGCTTTCCGCGACCCCAACGAGCTCTGGGAGCGGACCTTCTACCAGGGAGGCGCGAGCTACGAGCGTCAGATCGAGGAGACGATCGCGGTCGCCCGCGGCGATGGTCAGCCCGCCCGGCTGCGGCCGGAGTGGGTCGAGTACCTGCGGGCGAACCTCCAGCAGGAGGCGTTCGTCGAGCAGGGGCTGTGGCTCGTGCTCGCGTCGGCCGCGCGCGACGCGCTGTCGGACACGGTCGCGCATTTCGTCGTCTTCGACGCGGGCTTCAAGCAGCGCCAGGCGCAGGCGGTCGTGCTCTACGCGATGGACCTCGAGGAGGACCACGGCGAGTTCCCCATCGAGGCCGCCCGCCAGAGCTGGCTGGACGACGAGCCCTGGCAGCCGGCGCGCGCGTACGTGGAGAGGCTCGCCACGGTAGCCGACTGGGCCGAGGTGCTGGTCGCCGCGAACCTGTGCCTGGAGCCGGTGCTCGGCGTGCTGCTGCGGCGCGAGCTGTACGAGCGCGGCGGCGCGACCAACGAGGACACGGTGACGCCGGTCATCTTCCACGCCGCACAGACGGAATGGCAGAAGGTGAACCGCTTCATGGCCGCGCTGGTCGGCTTCCTGGTCGGCCACGAGACGCACGGCGCGCACAATCGCGAGGTGCTGCAGGGCTGGCTGGACACGTGGCTGCCCCAGGCGCGCGCCGCGGCCGAGGCGCTCGAGCCGCTGTTCGCGGCCCGACCGGACGAGCCCGACTTCGGCGCCGCGAGGGCGCTGGTGGAAGGCGAGCTCGCCGCGTCGCTCGAGCCGTTCGGGCTGCGGGTCGACGCATGAGCGATCACGGCATCCCCGAGGGGTCCTACGACTACGTCGGGATCGTGATGTCCAAGAGCGCCGAGGGCGACGCCGTCGCCGCGTCGCTGCGCGGCACCGAAGGCGTGGAGATCCACGAGAGCCCGTCGTTCTGGGACATCCGCGGGAAGGACCGCCTGATCATCAACTTCGACGAGGTCAGCGCGATCCTCGGCGAGGAGGTCGACGCGTTCTCCATCCAGCACGAGATGAGCACCACCTACGGTCGTCAGGTCAACACCGACGACGCGATGATGCTCTTCTCGGATCCGCTGGAGGCGATGGAGTACCTGTCGAACTGATCGCGGCGGCCTCGCCGGCGTGCACGTCATCGACCTGTTCGACCTCGGCGCGCGCAACGCCCCCGGGCGGGTGGCGTTCTCCGGGGCCGGGGGCGAGGTCACCTACGCCGGGGCTCAGGCGGCGAGCAATCGCCTGGCGCGGGCGCTGATCGCCCGCGGGCTGGCCATCGGCGGGCGCTTCGCGCTGCTGAGCCCGAACTGCTCGCCGACGATGGTGGGGATGCTGGGCGGACTGCGGGCGGGCGGCGCGTGGTGCAACGTGAACCTCCGCGCCGGGGTCGAGGGAAACGTCGACATCCTGCGCCGCGGTCGCTGCGAGGTGCTGTTCTTCCACTCGAGCGTCGCCGAGCAGGTCCCGGCCTTCACCGAGGCGATCCCGCAGCTGCGCGAGGTCATCTGCCTGGACTCGGACGCGACCGCGTACCCCTCGATGGACGCGTTCTGCGCCGGCCAGTCCGCCGATCAGCTCGAGCACCCGGTCCCGCTCCACGCGCTCGGCACGCAGGGCTCGACCGGCGGCACGACCGGCCGACCGAAGCTCACGCAGTCGACCAACGAGTTCATGCTGACCTCGGTGCTCGCGTGGTCGACGTGCTGGCACTTCGACACGCCGCCGGTCAACGTGGCCATCGCCCCGGTCACGCACGCGGCCGGGCTCATCGCGCTCGCGCAGTTCCCGTTCGCCGGGACGACCATCCTCATGGACGCGCCCGACCTCGACGCGCTGCTCGAGCTGATCGAGCGCCGGCGGGTGACCACGCTGTTCCTGCCGCCGACGCTGATCTACCTGCTGCTCGCCCACCCGCGGCTGGCGGACACCGACACCAGCTCGCTGCGCTACGTGATCTCCGCGGCGGCGCCGATCGCCCCCGAGAAGCTGCGCGAGGCGGTGCGGGTGCTCGGCCCGGTGATGTGCCAGGCCTACGGGCAGACCGAGGCGGGCTTCCCCCTGACGTGGATCTCGCCGGCCGAGGTCGCCGAGGCGATCGCCGACGAGCGGCTGCACGGGCGGCTGCTCTCGTGCGGGCGCCCCACGGTGATCTGCGCCGCGCTGGAGGCGATGGACGAGGAGGGGCGGCTGCTGCCCGCGGGCGAGACCGGCGAGATCGTCCTGCGCGGGCCGAGCACGATGAGCGGCTACCTCGACGACGAGGCGTCGACGGCCGAGGTGCAGGCGCACGGCTGGCACCACACCGGCGACGTCGGCCACCGCGACGGTGACGGCTACGTCTACATCACCGACCGCAAGCGCGACATGATCGTCTCGGGCGGCTTCAACGTGTTCCCGTTCGAGATCGAGCAGGCGCTGCTGCGCCACCCGGCGGTCCAGGACTGCGCGGTGATCGGCGTGCCCGACGAGAAGTGGGGCGAGGCGGTCAAGGCGTGCGTGGAGCTCAAGGGGGGCGAGCGCGTCTCCGCGCACGAGCTGATCGAGCTGTGCAGGGCGCAGATCGGCTCGATGAAGGCGCCCAAGAGCGTCGACTTCCTCGAGCAGCTGCCACGCAGCCCGGTGGGCAAGGTGCTCAAGCGCGAGCTGCGCGCCCCCTACTGGGCCGCGCGCGAGCGGCAGGTCGGGTAGGGCCGCGGGTGGCCACGGGCCCGGCGCCGATCGACCCCCTGCGCTGGCGCGACGGGGCCCTTGAGCTGCTCGACCAGCGCCGGCTGCCGGGCGCGGTGCAGTGGCTGCGCTGCGCAGAGGTCGAGCAGGTCGCCGAGGCGATCGAGACGCTCGCGGTGCGCGGCGCGCCGCTGATCGGGCTCGCCGCCGCCTACGGCCTCGCGCTCGCCGACGACGTCCCCGCCGCGGCGCGGCGCCTGGCGGCGACCCGGCCGACCGCGATCAACCTGGGCTGGGCGCTGGAGCGAGGCGAGCGCCATCACGCCGGCGGCGGCGATCTGCTCGAGCTCGCCCACGAGATGCTGCGCGATCAGCGCGAGGCCGACCGGCGCATGGGGGAGCACGGCGCGGTCCTGTTCGGGCCCGGCGAACGCGTGCTCACCCACTGCAACGCCGGTGCGCTGGCCACCGGCGGGCGCGGCACCGCGCTCGGCGTGATCACCACCGCCTTCGCCGCCGGGCGGGTCGCCCACGTGTGGGTCGACGAGACGCGCCCGCTGCTGCAGGGGGCGCGGCTGACCGCGTGGGAGCTCGAGCGCGCGGGGGCGCCGTACGCGATCGTCAGCGACTCCAGCGCGGGTCTGCTGATGATGCGCGGAGTCGTTGACCGCATCGTCGTCGGCGCCGACCGGATCGCCGCGAACGGCGACGTGGCCAACAAGATCGGGACCTACTCCCTGGCCGTGCTCGCCGATCGCCACGACGTCCCCTTCCACGTCGCCGCCCCGCGCTCGACGATCGACCCGGCGACGCCCTGCGGCGGGCAGATCCCGATCGAGGAGCGCGACGCCGCCGAGGTCACCGTCTACGCCGGCGTTCGCACCGCGCCCGCCGGCGCCGAGGCGCGCAACTGGGCCTTCGACGTCACGCCGGCGGCGCTGATCACCTCGATCATCACCGAGGACGGGGTATGGCCCCCGTCGGGATTGGGCGGCGCGGCGGGCGGATAGGTCGAGCGCCGCGGGGGCCGCGAGCAGGCGCCCGAGCCCGGCGCGTCAGCGCGTCGGGGGCGCGGCCGGCTGCAGGGCTCCGTAGCGCGCACCGTCGATCGCCGCGCGCGCGCCCTCCAGCTCGGCCTCGCTGAGCACGTGCGCCGTGCCGATCGCCGACGCGCGCCAGTAGACCCCGCACGACCACTCCAGCAGACGCATCGCGGCGATCGCGCCGTCGAGGTCCGGCCCGACGCTGACCGCGCCGTGTGAGGCCATCAGCGCGGCCTGGCGCCCCTCCATCGCGGCGGCGACCAGGTCGGCGAGCTCCTGCGTGCCGTAGGTGGCGTACGGGGCCACCCGCACCGACCCGCCGAGCTCGAGCATCCCGTAGTGCACGACCGGGATCTCCCGCAGGCCCTGCACGCAGGCGAGCGCGCTGGCGATCGGCGCGTGGGCGTGGACCACCGCGCCCACGTCGGGCCGGCGGTAGAGTGCGAGGTGCAGCGCCATCTCGGAGGTCGCCGCGAACGGCCCGTCCACGAGCGCGCCGTCGCGGTCGACGACCGCCACGTGCTCGGGCTCCAGCGCGCCGAGCTGCGCGCCGGTCGGGCTCACCAGCAGATGCTCGCCCTCACGGACGCTGAGGTTCCCCGCCGTCGCGAGGACGAGCCCCTCGGCGGCGAGCGCGCGGGCGGTCCGGGCCAGGGCGCTGCGGGCCTGGGGATACACCGCTCGAGGCTAGTGCGCGTGCGTGCCGGGGCGGGCGTGCCCGGCGCAGGCGCCGCCGCAACAGCCGCCGCCGGCCCGCTCGAAGGGAACCCGCGAGAAGTCGACGCGCTCTCGACCCACGCCGGGCGTGGCGAACCGGGAGATCACCCGCTCGGACGGGGCCCCGCAAGCGGGGCATAAGGGGGCCCCGGCGTCGAAGGAGAGCAGCTCCTCGAATCGCTCCTCGCAGCTCGGGCAGCAGAAGTCGTAGATCGGCACGTGCCCATTCTCCCTATCTGTCCTAGGGCCCGTCAAGGGCGACGCGGTGACGGCCGACCAGTTCGCGCGCCAGGGCGAGCGTCGCCGGGTCCAGATCGGCGGGCGTCCCGCGCCGCGCCGCGATCGCCGCTCGCGCTCGCTCCAGGCCGACCGCGGCGCTGACCTCGGCCAGGCCGCCGGCCGTGGCCGGGTCCCAGTCGATGGCCAGCGCCTCGTAGACCGCCGTCAGCACGGCTCTCACCTCGGGCCCGCCGGCGATCACGATCGCCGTGCTGCACAGCGCTCCGCCGCGCACGATGCGCTGGGCCAGGCCGCCGATCTTGACCGTTCCGGCGGCGATCAGGCTGTGCGCGCCCGGGCAGTACTCGCGCGGCAGGTGGCCGACGCTCACCGGCGCGCCGAGCCCATTGAGCGTCTCGGCCAGTCCCGACGCCACGCGGCGGAAGCGCTCGTGCATGCGGTCCACGCGCCCGTCGTCGACGATCTCCTCGTACACGAGGGATCCGGGCCCGTAGGCCGCGGCGTGGCCGCCTCCGAGCCGCACGAGCGGGGTGAAGCCGAGCTCGCGGGCGGCGGCCGCCGCCTGGCGATGGGCGGGACGCAGCACGTCCAGCCGGCCCAGCGCGACCGTTCGCGCCGGCTCGTACAGGCGGATCGCCGGTGGGCGCTCGCCCCGGGCGACCTGCAGCAACAGCGCGTGCGAGACGGCGAGGTCGAGCACCGGCTCGGCGGGATGGGCGGCGGAGAACAACTCCACGTGCTGGGAATTCTGCACCGCTACGGGGTTCCCACTGGACAGCTACTGGCGGTAACGCTAGGTTTGCGCGCGGAGAGAAGGCGGGATGGCCGAATCGATCATCGGGCGCGTCGGAGAGGCGGTGGAGCCCGCACGCGCCGGGCTGGCCGAGTTCGGGGACATGGGGCGCCTGACGGCGCTGACCATTGCCTCCGCCGTACGCCCACCGTATCCGTACGGCAAGGAGTTCGTCCGCCAGTTCCTGTTCACGCTGCGGCTGACGTGGTTCCCGATGATCGCCGCCTCGCTGGCGCTCACCTACGGGCCCGCCGGTGTCCAGGCCGCGAACTTCCTGAACGTATTCGGCGCCTTCGACCGGCTCGGCGGCCTGTTCGTCATCGCGGTCATCCGCGAGTTCGCGCCGCTGGTGTGCGCGGTGGTGGCCGCCGGCGTGGCCGGCACCGCGATCACCGCCGACCTCGGCGCGCGCAAGATCCGTGAGGAGCTCGATGCGCTCGCCGTGCTCGGCGTCGACCCGATCAAGAACCTCGTCGTCCCGCGCTTCCTGGCGCTGGCGTCGATCACCGCCCTGTACGACATCTACGCGATCTTCTTCGGGACCCTCGGCGGCGTGCTGATCACCCTGCAGAACCACCAGCCGCTCGCTCCCTTCTTCAGCAACTACTTCGCCAACGCGACCCCCGTGGAATTCGCGGGATCCTTGATCAAGACCGCGCTGTTCGGCGGGATCGTGGCGATCGTCTGCTGCTACAAGGGCATGACGGCCAGCGGCGGGGCCGAGGGGGTGGGACGAGCGGTCAACCAGGCGGTGGTCATCGCCTTCCTCGGGATCGGCACCTTCAACTACGTCTTCACCCAGACCCTGCTCGCCACCCACCCGCAGCTGTCGATGGTGCGATGACCGGACTCATCGCAGCGCCGCGCCAGCTGCTGGTGGCGACGGGCGAGTTGGTCTCGTTCTGCAGCCGCATCCTGGCCGGCGTCTACTCCGGGCGCGTGATGCGCTTCTTCGGTGAGGCGCTGCGCCAGGCCGGAATCCTGATCACCGGCTCGGTGATCATCATCTTCGGCTTGGTCTTCGTGCTCGGCCTGGAGTGCGGGATCGAGGGCGCCTACGCGACCCAGGCCGTCGGTGCGCCCTCGGTGGCCGGGGCGTTCACCGCCCTGTGCGACCTGCGCGAGGTCACCCCCTACGCGTTCGGCTACATGATGGCGGCGAAGGTCGGCACGGGCTTCGTGGCCGAGCTCGGATCGATGCGCATCTCCGATGAGATCGACGCCCTGGAGGTCATGGGCTTCGACTCTCTGGTCTACCTGTGCTGCACGCGGCTGCTGGGGATGTGGATGGTGATCCCGTTCGTCTACATCGCGGCGGTGAGCGTCGGCTACGTCGGCTCCTACATCGCCGTGGTGCAGGAGATCGCGCACGTTTCCTCGGGCGGCTACCTACAGATCTTCTGGCAGTTCCAGAGTCCCATGGACACGCTCTACTCGCTGATAAAGGCGATGACGATGGCGACGTTCATCGTGCTCGTCTCGTGCTATTTCGGCTACAACGCCGGCGGTGGGCCGGTCGGCGTGGGGGCCGCGACCGCCAAGTCGATGGCGATCAACATCCTCGGCGTGCACTTCATCGGCCTGCTCGGATCGCAAATCTTCTGGGGCGGGAACGCGCGGGCCCCAATCGGCGGATGAGCGAAGCGAGCACCGACAGCCGTCTGATCGCACGGCTCGGCCTCGCCGCCGGCGTCGCCCTGGTCGTGATCATCGTCGTGCTGCTCGTCTCCGGCGGGTCGAGCCAGTACGTGATCAACGCCGAGTTCCGCGACGCCGGCCAGCTGATCCCCGGCGACCTGGTCGAGGTCGGCGGGATCTCGATCGGCTCGATCGCGAAGATCGAGCTCACCCCCGACGGCCTGGCCGACCTGGTGCTGCACATCAAGCGGGACCAGTTCACGCCGCTGCACCAGGGCACGGTGGCGACGATCGGCACGGTCGGCCTGTCCGGCGTGGCCAACCGCTTCATCAGCCTCACGCCCGGGCCGACGAACACCCCCGCCTACCCGAGCGGGGCCACGCTGCCGACCAGCCAGACCCGGCCGATCGTCGACCTCGACGAGCTGCTGGACTCGCTCACTCCGCCGGTGCGCTCCGACGTGCAGACCGTCGTGCAGCAGGGCGAGAACGCCTTCGCCGGGACGGCGAAGGCCGCCAACCGCGCCTTCCACTACCTGAACCCGGCGCTCGACCAGCTCGGAGCGCTCACCAGCCAGCTCAGCAGCGAGGACTACGGTCTGCGCGAGCTGATCGACGACGGCGCGGCGGTCGCGTCCACGCTGGCCGCGCACTCGAACGACCTCGAGCAGGGCATCAGCAACACCGCCACCACGCTGCAGGCCGTCGCCTCCGAGCGCGATGCGTTCGAGGACGCGCTCAGCCGCGCCCCGGCCGTGCTCAACCAGACCACCGCGACGCTCGCGCCGCTGCGCACCGCCCTGCAGGACGTGCAGCCGGCGCTGCGCCTGGCCGAGCCCGTGGCCGGGCCGCTGGCCGGAGTGCTGCGCCGGTTCGTCCCCACCGCCCGGGCGGCCAACCCCGCACTCGAGCACCTGCTGCACCTGCTCCCCTCGCTGGAGACGGCGCTGAACGGCTTGCCGCCGGTGGCGTCGGTCGGGGTACCGGCGTTGAACTCGACGAGCGCCGCGCTGCAGCAGCTGCTGCCGATCGTCACCGGGCTGCGTCCCTACACCCCGGACGCGGTCCAGGGCATCCTGCATGGCCTGGGCGGCGGCGCCTCCTCGGACTACGACGCCAACGGGCACTTCGTGCGTGTCGCCGCGCTCGGGTCACCGGGGTCCCCGCTGGGGCAGTTGCTCGGAGCGTCCGCCGCGCCGCTCGAGGCGCTCATCAACCAGCGCACCGGGTTGACCAAAACGTGTCCGGGCGGCGTGATCGCCCCGGCCGACGACAAGTCCAACCCGTTCATCCCCAACGCGTCGCTGTGCGATCCCAGCGACGACCTGACCGCGCCATGAAGCGGGTAGCCGCCGCGATCCTCGGCCTGGTGTTGACGGCGATCGCCGCCACGGTGCTCGCCGCCTGCGGCGGCTCGTCGGGCAACGCAGGCGGCGGCAGCTTCCGCGTCGACGCGATCTTCGATGACGCCAAGGGGATCATCAACGGCCAGCTCGTCGAGGTGGCGGGCGCCAAGGTCGGCTCGATCCAGGGCGTCGATTTGACGCCGAACTACCAGGCGCGCATCGAGATGAAGTTCCCGTCGCAGTTCGCGCCCTTCCATCAGAACGCGAGCTGCGAGATCAAGCCCGAAGGCCTGATCGCGGAGAACTACGTCGACTGCGACCCGGGCACGCCGAACTCGCCTCCGCTGCGGGGCACCGGCGGCTCGCCGCCGACCGTGCCGGTCGGCCACGACACCGAGCCGGTGGCGATCACCGACCTGTTCAACATCTGGGCCACGCCGACCGCCGACCGCCTGACCGTGCTGATCAACGAGCTCGGCGCGGGCTTCGCCGGCCGCGGCGGCGACCTGAACGCGATCCTCGAGCGCGCCAATCCCGCGCTGCGCCTGGCCAACCAGGCAATCGCACTGGTCAACCATCAGCGCACCGAGCTGGCCGACTCGGTCGCCGCGACGGGCGCGGTCGTCGCCCAGCTCGCCAAGCGCAGCCCGCAGGTGCAGGACTTCATCGACCGAGCGGCCACGGTCGCGCGCACCACCGCCGCCCACTCGAGCAACCTCTCGCTGGACATCCAGCGGCTGCCCGCGCTGCTGAACGCCGCCAAGCCGGCGCTGAAGGAGCTCGACTCCTTCGCGGCGGCCGGGACGCCGCTGCTCGAGAGCCTGCGGGCCGCGGCGCCGAGCGTGAACCGGGTCGTCGATGAGCTCACGCCGTTCTCCCAGGCCGGGGTGCCCGCGCTGAACGCGCTCACCCCGGTGCTCTCGCGCGCGAACACCACGCTGACCCAGGCCTCGCCGCTGGTGAACCAGCTCGAAGGCTTCGTCAGCGCCGCCGACCCGACGAGCGAGACGCTCAAGGACCTGCTCGTCAATATGCGCAACAGCGGCTTCGTCGAGAACCTGCTCGGCTTCTCCTACAACGTCGCCTCGGCGGCGGCTCCCTACGACGGGATCTCCCACGTGCTCCCGGCCAGCCTGCTCCTGAACGGCTGCATCGGCTTCTCCACCGCGCCGGTCGCCGGCTGCAGCGCGTGGTATCCGAACGGCGCGCAGCGCACGGTGACCGTCGCCGGGCACACCCAGCAGAAGACCGCCCCCACGACGACGCCCACCCAGTCCTCGACGAGCCCGTCGAAGCCGTCGAGCTCGGGGAGCGCCGGCACGCCGGCCGCGCCGGTCAGCGCGGTCACCCAGCCGATCCAGAGCATCGTGCAGAGCGTCACCGGCGCGGTGCAGGGCGCCGGTGCCCAGGCCCAGAACCTCGTCGGCCAGCTGCTCAGCGGCGTGCAGTCGCTGCTCGGCGGCGGCTCCTCGTCGAATTCGGGCGGCAACCGCAGCAGCGGCTCCGCCGACAACGGCAACAGCGTCAAGCTGCTGCTCAATTACCTGCTCAAGTGAAACGCAGCAAGCGCTCAACGCCGTTCGACAACCCCGTGCTGCTGGGCACGCTGATCGTGCTCGCGCTGGTGATCGGCACGTTCATCGCCTACGACGCCGACAAGGGCCTGCCGTTCGTTCCCACCTACAACGTCAAGGTCGAGTTGCACGACGGCGCCGAGCTGGTGCCCGGCGACCAGGTGCGGATCGGCGGCGCCCTGGTGGGCATCGTCAAGAACATGACCGCCGAGGTGGGCAATCCGCCGTACGCCAAGCTCGGCCTCGCGCTCGACCACAACCTGCGCCTGCCGGTCAATACGACCGTGCAGGTACGCCCGCAGTCGATCCTGGGCGAGAAGTACCTCGCGGTGAGCCCGGGCAACTCGCGCCGGACGATCGCGCCGGGCGGGACCCTGCCGCTCTCGCAGGCCCGCAACACGGTCGACATCTCCGATGCCTTCAAGACCTTCAACGCCCCGACCCGGGCCGGCATCCAGGGGGTGATCGGCGGCCTGGGCGACGCGGTCGCCGGGCGCGGCGATGACCTCAACGAGACGATCGGCGCGATCAGCGGCGTGCTGCCCCCGCTCCAGCACCTGGCGACGATCCTGCTCGAGCCGCGCACCGACATACCCGGCTTCATCAGCGGCTTCTACGAGCTGAGCTCGGCGCTCGCCCCGGTCAGCGCGCAGCTCGGTGATCTGGTCGGACAGGGCGACGTCACCCTGCGTGCGCTGGCCGACGCCGACAACGCGCTGGGCCAGACGATCGATGACCTGCCCGGCGTGGAGAGCACCGGGACGACCGCGCTCACCGCGGCCACGCCGGTGATCGCCGATGCCGCCTCGATCGCCCGGGCGCTGGAGCCTGCCGCCCGGCTGCTGGGGACGGCGAGTCACCGGCTGGGGGTCGCGCTCGCCGCCGGGCCGCACGCGCTGCACCTGGCGAGGACGCTCGCCGCGCCGCTGAGCAGCCTGGTCAACGCGATCAGCTCGGTCGTCCCGCCGCAGAGCTCCACGCTCAAGAACAGCCTCACCGAGCTGAGCGCGACGATCTCGACCAGCGCCACGGGCCTGGCCGTGCTCGCCCCGGCCCAGGAGGACTGCAACGTGTTCAGCGTGCTGCTGCGCAACCTCGGCTCGACGGTCAGCGAGGGCGACACCGCCGGTCCGTTCCTGTCGATCACGCCGATGCTCGGCACCGGACAGAACTTCGAGAACGCCACTCCCGACCCCGACCTGCACGCCGACTTCTACCCGATCGAGAACGCGACCGCCTGCCAGGCCGGCAACGAGCCGTTCACCGCCGGGCAGTCGCTCACGCCTCCGAGCGGCGGCTTCACCCACGGCGTCGATCAGACGGCACCGCCGGCGAGCGCCACCGCGCTGGCCCAGGCGGCCGGCCTGCTGGCCAAGATCCCCGGAGAGAGGCCGTGAGCGGGTGGCCCAGCCGGCCGGATGCCGGCGAGCCGGGCCCCGCGCCAGCCCCGTCTGGCGCCGCCGCCGCGCCCGCCGATCGGCCTCACCGCACGGCCAAGAAGAAGCGCCGGCGGGGCACGCAGCGCGACCCGCTGAAGGTCGGCATCGCCTTCATCGTGTTTCTCGTGCTGCTTACCTTCTTCGGCTTCACCAAGCGGATCCCGTTCACGCCGCGCTGGACGCTGAACGCGAACGTCGCCAACGCCACCCAGCTGCGCCCGGGCTCCCCGGTGCGCATCGCCGGCGTGACCGTCGGCGAGATCACGGCGGTCTCGCGGGGCCCCGGGACGACCGCCGACATCAAGATGGTGATCTCCAGCCAGGGCCGGCCGATCCACTCCGACGCGACGCTGAAGATCCGCCCGCGCCTGTTCCTGGAGGGGAGCTTCTATATCCAGCTCGACCCGGGAAGCCCGAGCGCGCCGCGCGTGGGCAGCGGCTACACGATCCCCGAGCCCCACACCGCCGCGCCGGTGCAGTTCTTCACCGTGCTCTCGACGCTGAACCTGTCGACCCGGCAGAGCCTGATCGACGCACTGCACGGGCTCGCTCAGGGGCTCTCCGGTGGCGGTGCCCAAGGGCTGCACACGGCCACGCTCGAGCTGGCGCCGACGCTGCGCGACGCGGCCATCGTCTCGCAGGCCGCGCAGGGCGAGACGCCCGACGACCTCTCGCACCTGATCGACGGCGCGGCGAGCGTCGTGCACGAGCTCGGCCGGCACGACGCGCAGCTCGGCGACCTGATCGCAGGCGAGAACCAGGTCGCCGGCGCGCTCGCCTCCGAGGACGGCGCGCTGTCGGCGTCGATCCCGGCATTCGATCGCACGCTGCAGGCCACCCCGCCCGCCCTGGACGCGATCGACAGCTCGCTGGCGCCGCTCGAGCGCTTCTCGAGGAACGTCCAGCCCGCGCTGCGCGCCGCCCCGCCCGTCCTGAAGGCGGCGGCGCCGGCCCTGGACCAGCTCAAGGACCTCTCCCAGCCAAGCGAGCTGCCCTCGCTGATCGGCGTGCTGCACCCGGTCGTGCAGGTCCTGCCCACGCTCGAGAGCGAGCTGAACACGCTGCTGCCCAAGGTGACCCCAGTCGCCCAGTGCCTGACCTCGCAGGTCGTGCCGGTGCTGAACAGCACCCTGAACGACGGCGCGCTCTCGACCGGCGAGCCGGTGTGGATGGACCTGGCCCACGCGCTCGCCAACGCCGCCGGCGAGGCGCAGAGCTTCGACGCCGACGGCTACTGGGCCCGCTATCTGGGCCTCGGCCAGGTCGGCGTGTCGACCGGCAACATTCCCGGGCTGGGCGCGCTCACCGGCAGCGCTCCGGGACCGCTGATCGGGGCGCGGCCGCTGTGGAACGGCACGGGAGGGGGCCCCGCGTTCAAGCCCAACCAAACGTGCGCGAGCCAGCCCGCGGTCAACCTGAACGCGGCCTCGGGCTCCTCCGACCAGCGCGCGAGCGGATCGGTCGGCACCGGCGGCCTGACCTCGAGCCTGCTGCGCTCGCTCGTCCTTCACCCGCCGCTCCGTGACCGCCACGTGTCGGAGGTCGTCAAGTGAAGCGCGCCGTCCGCGCCTACGGCCGCTACGTGGCCTGGATCGTGATCTTCGCGCTGGCCTCGCTCATCGCCGCGGGCTACATCCTCGTGCACCAGCGCCTGCAGCTGCCCTTCGCCGACACCTACACGGTGCGCGCCGAGTTCCCCAACAGCACCGGTCTCGTGCCCGGCCTGGGCGAGCCCGCCAACGTGGCCGGGGTGAAGGTCGGCCAGATCAACGGCGTGACCCTCCAAGACGGGCGGTCGATCGTGAGCATGACGATCGACAAGCACAAGCTCGGGCGCGTGTACTCCAACGCGACCGCGGTGCTGTATCCCAACACGCCGCTGGACGACATGCAGATCGACATCACCCCGGGCGGGCCGCCCGGGCACGTGCTGCACAGCGGCGAACTGATCCCGGTGGCCCAGACCACGGCGCCGCTCCAGTCCGACGACTTCCTGGACGCGCTGGACAGCGACTCGCGCCAGTACTTCACCACGCTCGCCCAGGCGGCCGGCGCCGGCCTGGACGGCCAGGGTCCGAACCTGCGGGCTCTGCTGGAGACGCTCGGGCCGACCAGCGAGCAGGTCCACACGCTCGCCCACGCACTCGACGAGCGGCGCGTGGCGCTCTCGCAGCTCGTGCACAACCTCGCCGTACTCGCGGTGGCCGCTGGCGAGCGCGACAACCAGATCGGGCAGGTGGTCGTCGCCGGGGATCAGACGCTGCGCGCGCTGGCCAGCCAGGACACCGCCCTGAAGAGCTCGATCGCCCAACTGCCGGGCACGCTCTCGGCCGCCCAGCGTACGCTCACCGACGCCACGCCGCTCGCGCAGGAGCTGGGCCCGACCCTCAACGCGCTCGAGCCCGGCGTCCAGGCCGCTCCCGCCGCCCTGTCGGCCACCGGCAAGCTGCTGAAGGTCGCCACCCCGGCGATTCAGAAGACCGTGCGCCCGCTCGTGCAGACGGCCAAGCCGATCGTCTCCGAGCTGATCCCGATCGGCACCCACCTGATCGCGATGACGCCGGACCTGTCGAGCAGCTTCCAGGTCCTCAACTACACGGTCAATGAGGCCGGCTACAACCAGGGCGGCAACGTGCAGAGCTACCTGTTCTGGATCGCCTGGTTCGCGCACAACGTCGACTCGGTCGCCTCGGTGGCCGACGCCAACGGACACGAGCTGCACGGCGAGCTGCTCGTCTCCTGCTCCGAGCTCGCCGCCCAGCCCGCGCTGGGCGCGATCCTCGACCCGATCCTCGGATCCACGGTATGCAGCGGATGACCGGCAGCGAAAGGGGCACGGCCTAGTGGTGCCTCCGGTAAATCCGCTCGTCGATTCGCGAGCGAAAATCGAGCATGGCCAGGACGCAGGGAGCCGGAATAGCAGCGCTGTTTCGGCTCCCGAGGACGCCGCCAGGCGAAGATTTGCAGCCGCGAAGCGGGAGC
>DATAWZ010000001.1:0-10193 GCA_036266975.1 Solirubrobacteraceae bacterium | reverse complement strand
TCGTCGATTCGCGAGCGAAAATCGAGCATGGCCAGGACGCAGGGAGCCGGAATAGCAGCGCTATTTCGGCTCCCGAGGACGCCGCCAGGCGAAGATTTGCAGCCGCGAAGCGGGAGCGGATTTGCAGGAGGTGCCACTAGTAGGGCAGGTTGTCGTAGGGCAGGCCGGTCAGGTAGTGCTGCACGACGAGCAGCGCCGGCCGGGCGCTGCCGTTGTCATTGAGCAGACCGGTGTCCCAGATCGAGTTCGGCGAGGAGCCCAGCCACTGGTACAGGTACCAGCGCTGGACCCGCGGCGCGTAGAAGGGGGCGATCGTGAACATGAACTCGAGCGCGATCGCCTGGCGCTGCAGATTCGGCGGGTAGTTGTAGAAGTGCTGGTAGCCGCCGACCTCGGTCACCCACAGCGGCCCGGGCAGGTGCTGCTCGAAGTAGTTCAGGTCGTTGGCGTTGTACTCGTTGATGTCGTTGTAGATGTGCAGCGCCCACGGGCCGTCCAGGCCGCGGGCCGCGCGCAGGAAGCGCGGCAGCCACCACGTCGGCAGCGCGCGGTAGCCGACCAGCGAGGGCGAGGTCACGATGCAGCTGCGGCACAGCCTGCGGGCGATGCGCCAGTACATGGCCGCCTTCCCCGGATGCTCGAGCGTGGCCTGATCGAGCAGGTCGGCCTCGTTCCACGGCGTCCACTCGCGGATCCACGGGTAGCGGCGCATCAGCCAGGAGACCGCCGAGCGGTAGACCCTCGCCGAGGGCAGGTAGTGGCTCTCGCCGCGCAGGTCGGACTGGGTCAGCGCGAGCAGCACGTCGACGTGGTGGGCGTGCGCGGCGCGCAGCCAGACGACCGCCTCGCGCAGGTAGTGCTTGTCGTCCTTCAGGTCCCAGGGCACGAAGTAGCGCACGTGGGTGAGCGGCAGGGCGGCCCAGCGTGGGTCGTTGAAGATCGTCGACGTCTGGCTGTCGATCCCCCAGATGGCCGCCGTCGCGGCCGGCGGCAGCGCCGCCGATTGCGCGCTGGCCGAGGGCGCCACGGTACTCGCGGTGAGCGCGGCCAGGAGCAGCGCCACGGCGATCACCGGGCTGCCGATCCAGCCCCGTCGCCTCGATCGGCGAGTCACTAGTGGTGCCTCCTGTAAATCCGATCGTCGATTCGCGAGCGAAAATCGAGCATGGCCAGGACGCAGGGAGCCGGAATAGCAGCGCTATTTCGGCTCCCGAGGACGCCGCCAGGCGAAGATTTGCCGCCGCGAAGCGGGAGCGGATTTACAGGAGGTGCCACTAGTCCCCGGAGCCGGCTTGGCGCAGCAGCGCGCTCGTGGTCTGCTCGAGGATCTTGCGCCAGGCCGCGGTGCGCTCCTTCTCGGCCTCGAAGTGGCGGATCACGTTCTTCACGCGCGTCGCGGAGATCTCGATCCCGTGGCGCGCGGTCACCTCGCGGAAGCGCTCGTAGTCCCCGGCGAGCTGGCGCGTCACCGACATGAAGCCGTGCCGCGCCACGTCCACCCGCGAGGTGAAGTTCATGATCGAGGTCTGGAACATGAGCTCGTCGTCGGCCTCCGGCTCGATCAGCACGATGTCCACCCCGGGGTAGCGATCCTCCCAGCGCCGCGCCATCTCGTGCAGCCGCTGGTAGGCGAGCAGCTTGAACGCCTGGTAGCCGATCTGCGGGAAGCCCATGTCCGACACGCGCCGCGGTCGGGGCCCGCGCAGGGTCATGATCTCCTTGCGGAAGTCGTTGACGAACGGGACGAGCGGGTTGACGACCACGACGAACTTCGCCCCCGACTCCACCGCGATGTCGAGGTTCGTGGTGGAGACGATCCCGCCGTCGATCAGCTCGCGCTCGCGGATGCGGGCCGGCGAGTAGACCATCGGCAGCGCGGTCGAGGCCCGCACCGCCGTGGAGATCGGGATGTCGTCCCACCCCTCGGCCCCGAACACGATGCGCTCGCAGGTGTCCAGGTCGACGGCGGCGAGGTAGAGCTCGTTCTCGAGCATGCGGAAGTCGTCGGTGCGATCGGGGTCACTGAGCACCTTGCGGATGTAGGACTCGATCCCCGAGCCGCTGTAGAGCCCGGAGGGCAGCGCCTCGGCGATCCCGATGGCCACGTCGACCGCCGAGACCTGGCCGAACTGGGTGACCATCTGGCGCGCGAGCATCGCGGCCCTCCAGGGCAGCTGAATGCCTTTTTTTGCGCATTCGAGCCAGTTCATCCGCAACAACGTGCCCACATCGATGTCTCTGAACGGCATGGGACCCTGTCGAGAGACCACCCGCATCATCTCCTCGGGCGTGATGCCGTTCGCGCACAGCGCCGCGATGAACGAGCCGGCCGACGTGCCGACATACACATCAAACTGGTTGACCGTGGAGTTGACCGCGAGCAGGTCGAGCGCCCGCAGCGCCCCGATCTCGTACACGCCGCCCGTGAACCCGCCGCCGCCCAGGACCAGCGCGGTCTTGTGGCGCGGGCTCATGCGACGCCTGTCACCCTGGCTGGTGCTGCGCGGGCCCGCCGAGCGCCCGCGGCCGGCGGACCGCTCCTTGGCGCCGGGCTCGAGCTTGACCACGTTGCCCATCGACCCCGCATTCTACGGCCGTTGCCTGCGCGCGCTGCTGGTCGCCCTCCTCGCGCTCGGCTTCGCGACCGCGACCGCGAGCGCCGCGACCCTCGGCGCGGGTGCCCTCGCCTCCCGCCTGACGGCCCAGATGCACCTCGCCGGCTCGGACTCGAGCGCCGAGGCCGTCGACCTCAGCAGCGGGCGCGTGCTGTTCTCCAGCCACGCCGCCACTCCCCACCCCCCGGCCTCGGTCGAGAAGCTCTACACCTCCTGGACCACGCTGGTCGAGCTCGGTCCGAGCGCGACCCTGCCGACGACCGTGCTCGGCGTGGGCACGCGCGCCGCGAACGGGACCTGGAACGGGACGCTCTACCTGCACGGCGGCGGGGACCCCGCGCTCGGCCCCGCCGACCTGGCCGTGCTGGCCAAGCAGCTGGCCAGCACGGACGGGATCACCCACGTCCACGGGCGCATCCTGGGCGACGAGTCGCTGTTCGACGATGACCGCGGCGACCCGTCGACCGAGGGCGCCTTCGACCCCTACCTGGAGGGCACGCTCAGCGCGCTCGCCTACGAGGGGGGCGAGCGCGGCACCGCCACCGGGACGCACGCCCCGGCTGCCTGGGCGGCCCACGAGCTCGAGGCCGCGCTGCAGCACGACCACGTGAGCGTCAGCGGCGGCAGCGGCGCGGGGACCGCCCCGATCACCGCGAGTATCCTGGCCGCGGTCGAGTCGCCGAGCATCGCCTCGCTGCTGGGGCTGATGCTCCCGCCGTCGAACAACTTCTTCGCCGAGATGCTGCTCAAGCAGCTGGGCGCCCGCGTCGGCGGCGCCGGCACGAGCGCGGCCGGCGCCGCGGTCGTGCGCTCGATCCTGTCGAGCACCCTCGGCCTGCACCCCACGCTGGTCGACGGCTCGGGGCTGTGCGGCTGCGACCACACGACCGCCCTGCAGATCGTCGACCTGCTCGGCGACATCGCCTCGACCCCGCTCGGCGAGACGCTGCGCTCAAAGATGGCGGTCGCCGGCGAGACCGGCACGGTGGCCGACCGCATGCGGGGCACGCCCGCACGGGGCCACTGCGAGCTCAAGACGGGCACCCTCACCGGGGCCTCCAACCTCGCCGGCTACTGCACGGCGGCCGGTGGGCACACGATCGCCTTCGCGGTGATGAACGACGACGACAGCCTGTACACCGCCCACGCGGTCCAGGACAGCATCGCCGAGTCGATCGCGCGCTTCAGCGACGGCACGCCGGCCGGGACCACGCTGCAGCTACCGCCGGGCGGCCAGGTGCCGGTGCTCCCGGCGGGCATCCCCGTCACGATTCCCGGCGGGACCGCCACCGCGCCCGGCGGCGCCCCCACCACAACCGCGCCCTCCACCGGCGCCTCACCCTCATCCCCATCTCCGGGCACCGGCGGCGCGACCGCGCCCTAGTGGCACCTCCTGTAAATCCGCTCCCGCTTCGCGGCTGCAAATCTTCGCCTGGCGGCGTCCTCGGGAGCCGAGATAGCGCTGCTATTCCGGCTCCCTGCGTCCTGGCCATGCTCGATTTTCGCTCGCGAATCGACGACCGGATTTACCGGAGGCACCACTAGGGCTGAGCTATCCTGCGCGTCGATGTCGCTGGCCGCCGGTGAGCACCGGATCGACGCCGCGCAGGGAACGCTGCGGGTCCACACCTTCCGCGAGGGCGTGGCCCAGAGGGTCGGGCACGACCTGATCATCCAGGTCGAGAGCTGGTCGGGGACGGTGAGCGTCGACGCGGACGGCACGATCAACGCGGTCAGCCTGCAGGCCGACTCGACCTCGCTGCAGGTCAAGGAAGGGCTGCACGGCGTCAAGCCGCTGAGCGACAAGGACCGCGCCGACATCCGCCGCAACATCGACGAGAAGGTGCTGCGGCGCCAGCCGATCTCGTTCGCCTCGAGCGCGGTGAAAGCCGACGACGGCGACGCGGTCACGCTGTCCGGGGAGCTGACGCTCGTCGGCACCACGCGGCCGGCGGACTTCCCCGTGCGGGTGGGCGACGACGGCCGCGCGACGGCCACGGTGCCACTCACCCAGAGCGGGTTCGGCATCAAGCCGTTCCGCGCGCTGATGGGCGCGCTGAAGGTGAGTGACGCCGTCGAGATCGCGGTCGACGTACAGCTGCCGACCGCCTGAGGAGCGCTACAGCGCGGCGACCGCGACGGCCAGCTCGTCGGCGAGCGGGCCGGGGGTACGGACCAGGAACAGCGCCGACAGCGCCCGGTAGTACCAGAGCTGCTCCTCGCGCGGGGCGCCGAAGCGCCGCCAGACGGTCTCGCCGTACACCCCCAGGTCGCGTGCGATCGAGCGCGCGTTGTCGAGCTTGTCGGCCAGCGAGACCCGCAGGATGCTTCCGTCGGCGTCCTGCAGGTGGGCGAGGTAGGCCTCCTTGCGCTCCCGCCAGGGCGGCTTGGGGGTCTGGAGCGTGTCGCTGCAGCCGAGCACGATGCGCGCGACATCAGCCCCGAAGCGCTCGCGGATCCGTTCGAGCATCTCCTCGCCCCCCTGGTCCTCCACCGCATCGTGCAGCAGCGCCGCGATCGCCTCGTCCTCGCCGCCGCCGTCGCCGATGACCAGCGCGCACACCCCCAGCAGGTGCCCGAGGTAGGGAAGCCCGCTGCCCTTGCGCACCTGCTCGGCGTGGGCCTGCGCGGCGAACGCGAGCGCGGCGGCGAAGCGGGGTCCGAGCGCGGGCTCGCGTGGGTGGCGCACGAGCAGGTACAGGGCGTCGGCGGCCTGCGCGCTGAGCTCGTCCTGGTGGCGCAGCCAGACGTCGGCGAGCTCGCGCACGACGGCGGGGGGCACCCGCGCCGGCAGCTCGTCGGCGGCCAGGAACTCGGCCAGCGTGCCGCGACCGGAGAGCTCGCGCACCTCGTGGGCCGCCGCCCGCAGCTGCTCGAGGTCGGGCTCGCCGCTCATCGGCGCAGCGTAGCGGCCCCCTCAGCCGACCGGCTCGGGGCGCGGATCGCTGTCGGTGTCGTCGTCGGCCAGCGCCGCCAGCGCGGCCGGATCGAGCACCTCGATGTGTTCGAGCACCCCGCACAGCTCCAGGGCGCGCCGGACGGCGGGCCGGCCGAGGACGATCGACAGGCGCGCGCCCGCGCACGGACGGTGGCCGGCCACGAGCACGTGGATCCCCGCCGAGTCGATGAAGCGCAGCTCGCGCAGGTCGATGATCACGTGCGCCGCGCCGGCGCGCTGGAGGCGCTCGACCTCCTCGCGCAGCAGCGAAGCGCTGGCCATGTCCGCGTCGCCGGCCAGACGCAGCACGGCGCGCTGGCGGTCCGTCCGTGTCTCGATCGACAGCAGGCCGCGGGTCTTACGGGAGGCGTTCATCTGAACAGGACAGGCACATGTGGGCCCGCATGACGGACCGGTATTCATCGCCGAGGCGTAAGCGTCCGCGGCAAGGCGGCGCTGTGCTTCTGGACCAGAGTGTCCGTAGGACCCTGGGTCTGGCCCACGCGGGATTATGGGGCACCGACCGACGGTCACCGACATTCGGTCAGCCTGCGCACCTCCCAACCGGCGATCGCCGCGCCAAAACGTCAGCTATGTGACAGTCCGGACGAGATGGCCGGGGCGAGTGCCGTGCCTGGACCGGGTATTGAGTGCCTCGGTGGCCGTTCTCATCCCTCCGCAGCAGGGAGAATGCTCCCGTCGCATGGCGTCCGAGACCAACCAGGAGGGACGGCGGCTGGAACCGGGCGCCGGACAGGTCGTGCTCTCCTGGGCGGGGTCGGAGCTCGCGCCCTCCGAGCAGATCCGCGACCTCTCGCGCCTGAGCGACCCCGCGCTGTCCGAGCTCGGGCTCGAGGACTTCCTCGACGAGCTGCTCGTCCGGGTGCGCGACGTGCTCGAGGCCGACACGGTCGCGATCCTGCTCCTCGACGAGAGCTCCCAGGAGCTCATCGCGCGGGCGGCGAAGGGCATCGAGGAGGAGGTCGAGCAGGGCGTGCGCGTGCCGCTCGGCACGGGATTCGCGGGCCGGATCGCCGCCGAGCGGGTGCCGATCTTCGTCGCCGACGTCGACCACGCCGACATCATGAACCCGATCCTCCGGGAGAAGGGCATCCGCTCGCTGCTCGGGGTCCCGCTGATCGCCGAAGGCGAGGTGCTCGGCGTCCTGCACATCGGTTCGCTGCGTCCGCGGACGTTCGGCCCCGAGGACCTCGCGATCCTGCAGGTCGCCGCGGCCCGCGCCGCGCCGGGGATCGAGCGCGCCCGCCTGTTCTCGGTGCTCCAGCGCGAGCACGCGGTGGCGACGCTGCTGCAGCGCAGCCTGCTCCCCAAGCGGCTGATCGGCGCGCTCGGGGTCTCCTCCGCCGCCCGCTACCTGCCGGCCAGCGACGAGGTCGGCGGCGACTGGTACGACCTGTTCGAGCTGCCGCGGGGGTCGCTCGGAGTGGCGATCGGCGACGTCGTCGGCCACGGGCTCGGCGCCGCCGCGCTCATGGGGCAGCTGCGCACGGCGCTGCACGCCTATGCGATGGAGGGCCACAGCCCGGTGGAGGCGCTCGAGCTGGTCGACCGCTTCGTGCAGTCGATGCCCGACGACGCGATGGCCACCGCCGCCTACGCGGTGCTCGACCGCGAGCGGCGCGTCCTGCGGCTGGCCAGCGCCGGACATCTCCCGCCGATCGTCGCCGGCAACGGAGCGGCTCGGGTGCTCGAGGTGGCGCCCAACGCCCCGCTGGGCGCGTTCGCCTACGTCCACAGCCGAGAGCACTCGATCGAGCTGGAGCCGGGCGAGATCCTCGTGCTCTACACCGACGGACTGATCGAACGCCCCGGGGTCCCGCTCACGCAGAGCATGGAGCGGCTGCGGGCCCTGCTCGCGGGGGCGGACTCGGCCGAGCACGCCTGCGAGCTGGCGGTCGAGGCGCTCGTCCCGGGCGAGGGCCGGCGCGACGACGTGGCGATCGTGGCCCTGCAGCTCACCGCGGTCCCCGACGAGCTCTCGCTGCGCGTGCCCGCCGAGCCGGACGTCCTCGCCGAGGTGCGGCGCACGCTGCGTCGCTGGCTGCGCGACCACGGCGCCGGCGACCACGACGTGGCCGACATCACCCTCGCGGTCAGCGAGGCGTGCACCAACGCGGTCGAGCACGCCTACTCCCCGGGCCCCGCCCACTTCGAGCTGCACGCCCGCGAGCGCGACGGCGGGTTCGAGATCGTCGTTCGCGACGACGGGCGCTGGCGCAGCCCCCGCGGCCACAACCGCCGGCGCGGCCTGACGATCATCGACACCGTGATGGACTCGGTCCAGATCGACGCCGGCGAGCAGGGGACCAGCGTGATCATGCGCAGGGCCGCGCGATGAGGGTCGCCGAGGTTCAGTTCAGCAACCGCGGCCAGACGGTCGTCGCCACGCTGAGCGGGGAGATCGACTTGTCCAACGCCGAGCGGATCGGCGCGGCGATCGGCGTCGGGACCCCCAACGAGGCGCACATCCTCGTGGTCGACCTCACCACGGTCGACTACCTGGACAGCGCCGGCATCCGCCTGCTCTACCAGCTGCGCGAGCGGCTGCGCGTCCGCGGGCAGGTGCTGCGCCTGGTCGTGCCGCCCGCCTCGCCCTCGAGCGACGCGCTGCGCCTGGCCGGTGTCGCCGGCCAGGTCGAGACGATCGAGACGCTCGAGGCGGCGCTGGACCAGTCCGGCTGAGCGGCTCGGTCTGGCGAACGGGGGCGCGCGGACGTGGGCCGATCCCGGTAGGGGCGTGCGACCTTCACGGGCAAGGGGGGCGCTGCGCGAGCGCGCAGCGCCGATCGCGTGCTCGAGGCGGTCGAGCACGGCGCCGCGGCGGGCGCGGAGGTTCAGGCGCGCGCGGCCCCCGCGCGGATCTGGGCCTGCACCCACTCCAGGTCGCCGTCGAGGGTCTCGCGGTCGAGCGCGCCGAAGCGCCCGGCCCCCTCGGAGGCGGCGAAGCCGATCATGAACGTGCTCAGCAGCCGCTCGAGCCGCGGGATCTGCTCCTCGGACGCGCCCGCGTCGCGCAGTGCCGCGTAGAGGGCCTCGCGCGCGCGGCGCGCCGCGGGCGTGTTCGCCGGCCGGCGCAGGAGCATCAGGAAGGCGTCCGGGTGCCGGCGGGCGCTCTCGCGCAGGCTCGCGGCCAGCAGGCTCAGCCGTTCCGGCCAGGGCAGCTCCGCGCCGGGGATCGGCAGCTCGCCGAGCAGCCGCTCGACCAGGCCGTCGAGCAGGTCCTGCTTGTCGCGCACGTGGTGGTAGAGGGCCATCGGGGTGACCTGCAGGCGTGAGGCGACGGCGCGCATCGACACCGCCGACAAGCCGCCTTCCCCGGCGAGCGCGAGCGTGGCGTCGAGGACCTGCTCGCGCGAGATCTGCGGTTGACGCGGCACCGTCTCCGACATTACTATACGGCGTATGTTTACGATGTATACTCTCCCGTACCGCCCAGCTGATGGCCGTCCAACGCGGCCTGGAGTCCTGCCGCCCGCCCGCCAGCCGCCTGTTCGAGGATCCGCTCTGCCGCCGGTTCGTCTCCCCCCGGTGGCGCGCGGTGCTCACCGCGGCGCGCGTCGCGCCCGTGCGCGTCGCGGTCGAGCGCCTCTACGACCGCGTGGCGGGCCCGGGCCCGCGCGCCTCGGCCGTGGCCCGGACCCGGCTGATCGACGACCTGCTCGCCGACCTCGCTCCGGGCGCCGAGCAGGTCGTGATCCTCGGCGCCGGCTTGGACGGGCGCGCGCAGCGCCTGGGCGCGCTCGCCGGCCGGCGAGCCTTCGAGGTCGACCATCCCGACACGCAGGCGTTCAAGCGCCAGCGCGCGGGCTCGCTCGGCGTCGACTACGTCCCGGTCGACTTCGAGCGCGACGCCCTCACCGAGGCGCTGCGTCAGGCCGGCTTTGACCCGGCGCGACGCAGCGTGTTCCTGTGGGAGGGCGTCACCAACTACCTGACCGACGCGGCGGTCGCCCAGACCCTCGCGGCGATCGGGGTGCTCGCCGCTCCGGCGAGCACGCTGATCTTCACCTACGTCGACCGCGCGGCGCTGGACCCCGAGCGGTGCCCGTTCCCGGAGGCCGCCCGCTGGCTGAAGGGCGTCGCGCGGCGCGGGGAGCCGTGGATCTTCGGCCTGGATCCCGCGAGCGTCGGGGAGTCCCTCGCCGGCCACGGGCTCACGCTCACCGGCGACCTCTCGACCGCCCAGGCGGGCGAGCGCTACTTCCCCGGGCGCGGCCGGCGCGAGCGCGGCTCGGGCCTCTACCACGTGGCGACGGCGGCGCGCACGTGAGAGTGTGTGATCTGAGCCACGCCGGAGGTGGCTCAGATGACCAACCGTCTAGTGGTGCCTCCGGTAAATCCGGTCGTCGATTCGCGAGCGAAAATCGAGCATGGCCAGGACGCAGGGAGCCGGAATAGCAGCGCCATTTCGGCTCCCGAGGACGCCGCCAGGCGAAGATTTGCAGCCGCGAAGCGGGAGCGGATTTACGGGAGGTGCCACTAGTGGGAAAATAACGTCCGAGCACTACGCGGCCTGCTGCAGCGTGACGGTGTGCCCGAGGCGTTGGAGCTGGGCGACCAGGCGCCGGGTTTGGCGTTCGGGGTCGCGGCGGGCGTAGTACTCGCCGCCGAGGTCGTTG